>JANNHK010000185.1:0-10082 GCA_031404355.1 Actinomycetes bacterium | reverse complement strand
TGGGCGGTGCTGCATCTCATCGAGGAGACGGCCCATCACGCCGGGCATGCCGACTCGACGCGCGAGCTTCTCGACGGGACGACATTCGGGTAGTCCGGGCGCAACTTCCGGCGAGGGTAACCGCCCGCCCGGCAGCCACCGGCCAGAATGCGGGCGGTGACGACCCAGGACGAGCGCACAGAGCCGGGCCTTCTCACGCCCGACGTGCCGCGACGGTGGGCGCCCGCCGTGTTCGGCGTCGTCCCGCCGGGCGCGAGCCGCCGGCGTCCCGGCGACATCGTGAGCGTCGGCATCGCCGCCCTGCTCGTCGTGATCACGGCGCTCGGCGCCGACGACCTCGCCGCCGTCGAAGTCCGCATTTTCGACCTGCTCGACGGCTTCCCCGAATGGGCCCAGACCTGGGCCGAGATCGCCTACCGCGCCGGAACCGTCGGTACGGTCGTTGTCCTTCTGGTCGCGTTGCTCGCTTCCAAGCGGTTCCGCCTCACGGCGATCATCGCGGCCGCGGGCGCGCTCTCCTGGGTAAGCGCGATGGAACTACGCGACCTCGTCGACACCGAGCCCGAGCGCAACGCCGCGGGCCTGGTCGTCGACGGTTCGGTCCCCGAGTACCCCGTCGTCGTGCTCGCCGTCGCCACGACGATCTTGCTGGTCGCGGCTCCGTACCTTCTGCGCCCCGCCCGCCGGCTCGTGTTCGCGTCGCTCGCGATGGGGGCAATCGGCGCGGTGTTCGCGATCGCCGGGTTACCCGACGACGTCGTCGGCGCGCTCGCGCTCGGATGGGGCGTCGCATCGGTCTTCCGCCTCGTCGTCGGCACACCGGCCGCGACACCGTCGAAGACCCAGGTGGACGAGGCGCTCGTCGGCCTCGGCGTCGACGTCGTCGATCTCGAACTCGCCGACGCCCAAGTGTGGGGTGAGACGCGCTTCACGGCCACGGCGCCCGACGGCGGCGCCGTCTCGGTCGAGGTAATCGGGCGCGACGCCGCCGACGCGCATCTCCTCGCCAAAGTGTGGCGGTCCATCTGGTTCAAGGATTCGGGACCAACTCTCGCGCTCACCCGGACCCAACAACTTGAACACCGGGCGTACTTGCTCCTGCTGGCGGAACGCGTGGGAGTGCCCGTCAGCAGCGTCGTCATCGCCGGGATCGGCGGTGCGCGCGAAACGGCAGTGCTCGTCCTGCGCGAGCCGGGAGGCGTCCCGCTGACGGAGGTGGACGCGGGCGACGTCACCGATGCCGTCCTCGACAACACGTGGCACAACCTCAACCTGCTCCACGACGCGCGGCTCGCGCACGGCCAGATGCGCGCCGCGAACATCCTTCTGCGCCCCGACGGCACGACCGCGTTCGTCGAGTTCGCACACGCGTCGTCGACCGCGCCGGCCGAGCGGTGCACGCGCGATGCCGTCGAGTTGCTCGTCACGACGACCGCTCTCGTCGGCGACGACCGGGCCCTTGCGGCTGCACTCCGCGCCCGAGGCCGCGACGGCCTGGCCGAGGTGCTGCCGATGCTCGAGCCGGCGGCGTTGTCGACGCCGACCCGCGACGAACTCCACGCCGACAAGGGACGCCTGAAGGGCCTACGCGAGAAGGGCGCGGAACTCACGGGCGAGACATCGGTCGAACTCGTCAAGCTGCGCCGTGTCTCCGCAACCGACATCCTGCTCGCGGCCGGCACGATCCTCGGCGTCTACCTGCTCCTCGGCGAACTCGCGGGCATCGACTGGTCGACGACCTTCAACGACGCGGAGTGGGGTTGGGTGGCGATCGCCGCCCTGTTGTCGTTCGGGCCGCCGTTCACCGGCTCGGTCGCGCTGATGGGGTCCGTCGCAGTCCCGCTGCCGTTCAAACCGGTCCTGGGCGAGCAGTTCGCGAACAACTTCACGGGACTCATCGGGGGTACGGCCGCGACCACCGCGCTGGTCATCCGCTTCTTCCAGAAGCAGGGGCAGAAGGTCGCGGTCGCGGTTAGCTCCGGCGTCCTGAACTCGCTCGCGGGCGGCGTGGTCCAGATCACGCTCGTCGTCGTCGGGCTCGTCATCACCGGCGACGAGTTCACTCCGTCGTCGACCGGCGGCAAGAAGATCGTCGGCCTCGTGATCGGCGCGATCGTGATCGCGGCCGTCGGCCTCGCGATCGCACTCTTCGTTCCGAAATTCCGCGCGCTGGTGCGCGCTCGGGCGGGCCCGCAATGGGATGCCGCCGAAGCCAACCTGCGCGGCATCCTCTCGACACCTCGTAAGGCCCTGATGCTGTTCGGCGGCAACGTCGCGACGCAGGTGTTGTTCGCCCTGGTCCTCGACGCAGCGCTGCATGCCTACGGCGAGTCGCTCCCCCTTCTCCAGATCATCGTGATCAACTCGCTGGCGTCTGTCATCGGCGGGATGGCGCCGGTCCCCGGCGGCATGGGTGTCATCGAGGCGGGCCTCATCGCCGGGTTCACGGCCGCCGGGATCCCGCAGTCCGAAGCGGTGGCGGCGACGTTCACGGCCCGGCTGTTCACCGCGTACCTGCCCCCGATCTGGGGTTGGTTCGCGCTCCAGTGGCTCCGCCGCAACGACTACGTGTAGCGAACTTCATCCCGGTTGGGTGATGCCGACGGCGGCGCGTCGACGCTCTCCTCCGGAAGCAGACCGCGCTGGTCGAGCCAGTAGAGCAACCCGATCGACGGCAGGATGACGACGGCCGCGATGGCGAAGACCACGAGCACGGTCGTCAGCGTCCCCGACGGGGCCGCGGCGTCAACGACGGTCAGGGTCTCGGGCAGGATGTAGTCCCACTGCGCGACGCCCCATCCCCAGACAACCGTGGCGACCGCACCGATGGCGAGAATGCGCGCGTACCGGTGCGCGTGGCGAAGCAACAGCACGAGCGATCCGATCCCGCACGCGGCGGACGCGATCACGAGTGGCAGCGCGCGTGACGTCAATCCGTCGAAGATGTACTCGGCGTCGGCGTGCAACACGAAAATGCCGGCGCCGGCCACCACGCCCGCGACGATCGCGGCGACAACCGCCCGGCGGCGGAAGTACTCGACCAGGGCGTCGTCGCCGAGGCGGCGCGCGTCCCAGACGAGGTATACGGCCGCGAGGTACGCGCACACCGTCACCGCGAGGACGCCACCGAGTACGGACGTGGGGTTCACCCAACTGTCCCACGGGTCGCCGGCCTCGCCGCCCGCAGGCACTCGACCCGAGGCGATCGCACCCGCGATCGCACCCATGCAGTACGGAACGAGGACCGACGACAACGCGAAGATGGCGCCGAACACGCGCCGTTCGCGCGTGCGGAACATGGTCTTGCGGAACGCGAAGCTCGACCCGCGCAACACGATCCCGAGCGCGGCCAGGGTGAGGGGTACGAACAGCGTGAGCCCGATCGACGCGAACGCCTCCGAGAACGCCGTCCACAACACCACGAGGCAGAAGATCAGCCACACATGGTTGGCTTCCCACACCGGCCCGATCGAATGGTCGACGAGCGCACGCGGCCGGGCGCCCTTCACGGGCCCGCCCGCGATCAGGTCCCAGAACCCGGCGCCGAAGTCGGCGCCACCGAAGACGGCGTACGCAGTAACACCGAAGAACAACACGACCGCTACTGCGTCAGCTTGATTCACGACGTCAAACCCCCGGTTCGAGCGGGCGGGGGCCGTAGGGCACGTCGGTGTCGTCTTCCTCTTGCGCACGGAAGCGGCGGCTCATGCTGCGCAACACGAGGATGAGCGTCACGCCCACCGCCGCGTACAGCAGCACGACCGCCGTGAACGTGATCCACACGCCCTGATTGGTCGTGGCCGCGTCTTCGACCTTCATGTAGTCGTGCACGACCCACGGTTGGCGACCTACTTCGGTCACGACCCAGCCCGCTTCCATCGCCACGATCGACGCAACACCCGCGACCGAAGCGATGCGCAGGAACCACTTGGACTTCGGCATGTCGCGCCGGAAGATCCAACTCAGCCAATACCACAGGGTCAGGAGCATCAGCAGCGTGCCGAGCCCGACCATGACATCCCACGCGAGGTGGACGGTATTGACCTGTCTGGTCGTCGGCCGTTCGTCCGCCGGGAACGTATCGAGCCCCTCGATGACGGTGCTCGTGCCGTCGCTCGGGTCCGAGAGAATCGAAGCGAGGCCGGGGATCGCGATGCCGCCGCTCACGGTGCCGTCGTCGTTCAGGTGCCCGAAGAGCGTTTCGGGAACGTCGCTCGACGTCTCGGGCACCAGTTCGATGGCGGCGAACTTGGTCGGCTCGTTGTTGTACACCCAACGCGCGAGCGAGTCACCGACGCCCATCTGGATCGGCGTCGCGATGGCGGCGACGGTGAACGGGATCAGGAACCCGATCCGGTGGTACCGGTCGCGGCGACCTTTCAACATCCCGACCGCGTACACCGACGCGATCAGGAATCCGCCGACGAGGTAGGCGGCGACGATCATGTGCAGCGCCTCGAGTGGCATCGCATCGTTGAAGATCACCCCGAGCGGGTCGACGTCGACGATCTCGCCCGCCTTGTTCAGCGTGAAACCCTCGGGGTCGTTCATCCACGCGTTGGCGGCGATGACCGACGCGCTGCCGGCGATGCCGGCGATGACGATCGGGACGCCGCTCCAGAAGTGCGGCCACGGGCGCAGCCGCTTCCACCCGAAGATGTAGATCGAGATGAAGATGGCTTCCGTGAAGAAGAACAGGCCTTCGAACGTGAAGGGAATGCCGAACGCCGGGCCCCATTGGTCCATGAACTTCGGCCACAGCAGCGCGAACTCGAACGTGAGGACGGTGCCGGTGACGGCGCCGACCGCGAACGTCACCGCCATGTACTTCGACCAGCGCTGCGCCAAGAGCATGGCGTCGGCGTCATTGCGCTTGATGCCCCGCCAGTTCGCGATGAGCGTCATCGCGGCCCACGACACTCCCAGCGGCACGAGAATGATGTGGAAGCCGAGCGTGAACGCCATCTGGGCGCGCGCGAACGACACCGAGTCGACCGCCAGCATCGGAGCGCCCTCGTTCAGGGCCACATCGTCGCCCGCCGACTGCCCCGATGCGTCATCCGCTGGGGGTGAATTTTCGGCCTGTCACGAGAGCCAGTCAGGAATTCTCGTCGGGTTCACCAGGCGTCGCGGACCAGCGACGCGGCGTCCACGCGTTCACGACCTTGGCCACGGCTGTGACGAGGAACAGCTGGCCGAGAAGCGCCTCGACAACGGCCAGGCTCTGCCCGGGGTTCTTGGCGGGCACGAGGTTGCCGTATCCGGTCGTGGTCAGCGTGATGAAACTGAAGAACAGGTCGTCGGACAGCGTGCCTTCGCCGCTCAGCCCGAAGAAGGGGCCATTCTGTAGTGCGCCGATGCACCGGTACGCCATCGCGAACGCCATGCCGAGCATCAGGTACGCGGCGAGCGCGCCGAGCATCGTCTCCTCGTCGATCTCACGCCTGAACGCAAGATGACGGATGATGGACACGGGGGCGATGCAGTACAGCAGGCTCGCGGCGAGAAAGACCGTCCCCTGGAGGTCGGTGTCGTCGCTCGTGACCAGGTTGGCAACCGCAGAGATCGCGGCGAGGACGAAGAGAACATTGGCGATGATTCGAAGTGGGCGGTGCGCGAGCGACGTGCGCAACGCCAGCCACACGGTGGCGATCTGGACGATGAGCAGGGTCGACTCGGCCCACGGCTTACGGACGGTTACCGCCAGCGCGTAGGTGGCGAGGATCATCACGAGGAGCGAGCCGTAGCTGTTCGCCGAGTAGAACGAACGCAGGAAGCGACGGATCGCTCGCGTCTGGCGTTCGACTTCTGGGCTTTCGTCGGCTGGCGTGGTCATCTGTCCCCGTCCGGTTCTCACCTGAGCCTTGCATACGCCCCGCCCGAGGCCGGGATCACCCCGAACGGGCGAAGCGCGTCGCGGGTCGGGCCCGGCACAGTTGATGCACACTTCACGCCACAAGGGACAGGAATTGCCGGAGACCACGACCGCGGAGTCGACATCCCAGGTACCCGCGCGCGCCGGCCTCGTCCTGATCTCGCTGATCTTGGTCGCCGCGGTCGCCAACCTGAACCTGGCCGTGGCCAACGTGGCCCTGCCCGACATCGGCCAGGACTTCGACGCGTCACAGACCGCGCTCAACCTCGTCGCAGTCGGCTACTCGCTCGGCCTCGCGGCGTCGGTGCTGTACCTCGGCGCGCTGGGCGATCGCTACGGCCGCAAGCTCATGCTCGTGCTGGGCGTGTCACTTTCGGTCCCGGCCTGCTTGTTGGCCGCGTTCGCGCCGACGATCGGGGTGCTGTTCGTTGCCCGGTTGTTCGGCGGGCTCGCGGCGGGTATGGCATACCCGACAACACTCGCGCTCATCGCCGCGTTGTGGTCGGGGCCGGCGCGGACGAAGTCGATCGCGTTGTGGTCGGCGCTCGGTGGTGCGATCTCGTCGCTCGGGCCGCTCGTCGCGGGCTGGCTGCTCGAAGATTTCTGGTGGGGTTCGGTGTTTCTCGTCACGCTTCCGCTGGCCGCTGTGGCGCTGCTGTTCGCGTTGAAGTTCGTCCCGAGCCACGTGAACGAGACGACCGACCCAGTCGACAACCTCGGCGGCATCCTCTCGGCGCTACTCGTCGGCGCGTTGATCCTCGCGATCAACCTCGCACCGGTACCGGACAAGGGCACGCTCGTGATCGGGCTCGCGGCGATCGCGCTCGCCGCGGGCGTCGCGTTCGTCATCAGGCAACGGCGCGTCGAGGTCCCGTTATACGACTTGGACATCGCCGGCCGAAGGATCTTCTGGGTCGCGGCCGTCGCCGGCGTCATCGTGTTCGGGTCGTTGATGGCGGCCATGTTCATCGGCCAGCAATTTCTCCAGAACGTGCTCGGCTACTCGACGCTCGAAGCCGGGACTGCGATCATCCCGGCCGCGCTCATGATGGTGATCATCGCACCGCGTTCGGCCAAGCTTGTCGAGGCTCGAGGCGCGCGCATCACGCTTCTCATCGGGTACGTGTTCTGCTTGCTCGGTTTTCTCCTGATGCTGCTGCTGTGGGACAAGGGCATCTCGTACTGGGAGGTCGCGATCGCGTACGCGGCCATGGGAATCGGCGTCGGATTTGCCGGCACGCCCGCGTCGCACTCGCTGACAGGCTCGGTACCAGTCACGCGTGCCGGCATGGCCTCCGGCACCGCCGACCTCCAACGCGACCTCGGCGGCGCCATCATGCAGTCGATCCTCGGCGCGCTACTCACGGCCGGCTACGCGGCCGCGGTGACCACCGCAATCGCCGGCGCACCGGCGTCGGACCAGGCACTCATCACCGACGACGTGCAGTCGGAACTCACGAAGTCGTTCGCAAGCGCGGCGGACACTGCCGCGCAGTATCCGCAATATTCGACGCAGATCATCGACGCCGCTCAGCAGTCGTTCGTCGACGGTCAGGATTGGGCCTACCTGGCGGGAATCGTGGCAGTCGTGCTCGGGGCGGTACTGGTGTTTTTCCTGTTCCCGAAGCACGACGACGAACTACGCCTGCTGGCCGAGTACGCCGCGGAGGACACGCCATGACGCGAAGGGACAGCCGATGACCGATTCGACCCAACAGTTCTTCGATCAGCTCGAGCAGCGGGGCCACGAACCGCTGTTGCGGAGAGCGAAGGGCACGTTGCGCTTCGACGTCACCGCCGGCGACCACACCGACCACTGGTTCGTCACCGTCGACCGCGGAGACGTCGCCGTTTCCCGGGGCGACGGTGAGGCGATCTGCACGGTACGGAGCGACAAGAAGCTGTTCGACGGTATAACTCGCGGCGAGGTGAACGCGATGGCGGCGTTGCTGCGCGGCGAACTGGCCTTCGAAGGTGATCCCGGGATGCTCCTGGCGTTCCAACGCCTCCTCCCCGCCCCGCCGAAAGCGAGCGTGAAGTCATGACTGGTCAAGTCGTCAAGATCCTCGAAGGGAATACCTTCGTCGTGAGCGACGAGCGGGGCGACATCGAGGCCTCGCTCACCGACCCGACCGGGCTGTTCTCGTTCGATACCCGCTTCCTGTCGAAGTGGGTACTCACGATCGACGGCGACCGTCTCAACGCGCTCTCGACCGACGACCTCCAGTACTTCGAGGCGCGGTTCTTCCTCGTCCCCGGTACCGGAACCGTGTACATCGACGCCAAAGTCTCGGTCATTCGGCAACGAGCGGTCGGCGACGGATTCGCCGAGACACTGACGATCCTGAACCACGACGAGAAGCCGGTCACGCTGTCGGTGCGCGTCGAAGCGGGGAGCGACTTCGCCGACCTGTTCGAGGTGAAGGACGCACTCGAGAAGAAGGGCAAGTACTACACGCGGATCGACGAGACCGGCTTGCTCCTCGGGTACGAGCGCGAGACGTTCCGGCGCGAGACGATCATCTCCGCGTCGACACCCGCCCAGATCGACGAGCACGGCTTCACGTTCACGGCGGAGATCGCGCCGCACGAGAGCTGGTCGACGCACATGCAAGTCGTCACCGCGCTCCTGGGGTGGGGCGACCGCCGCCATCAGGCGAAGTACAAGCACGGTGCCCGCCAGGCCCGACCCAACATGGAGCGCGATCTCGAAAAGTGGCTGGCCGACGCGCCGCGCCTCGAGTGTGACTGGGAACCGCTGAAGTCGACCTACCGGCGCAGCCTCGTCGACCTCGCCGCGTTGCGGTTCTCACCGGTCACGGCCGGGGGGCGCAGCCTGCCCGCGGCCGGCTTGCCGTGGTTCATGACGATGTTCGGCCGCGACAGCATCTTCACCAGCCTGCAAGCGCTGCCGTTCGCACCGGAACTGGCGTCGACCACGCTGCTCGAACTCGCCGAGCGCCAGGGCACGCGTGTCGACGACTTCCGCGACGAGGACCCGGGGCGCATCCTGCACGAGATGCGCTACGGCGAGATGACGGCCTTCGAAGAGCGCCCTCACTCGCCGTACTACGGGTGCGCCGACGCGACGCCGCTGTTCGTCGTGTTGCTCGACGAGTACGAACGGTGGAGCGGAGACACCAAGCTCGTGCGCGAGCTCGAGTTCGAGGCCCGGGCCGCGCTCAACTGGATCGACGAGTACGCGAACCTCATGGGCAACGGCTACATCTCGTACCAGCGTCGCAACGAGGAAACCGGGCTCGAGAACCAGTGCTGGAAGGACAGCTGGGACTCGATCTCGCACCGCGACGGCACGCTCCCCGGCTTCCCGCGCGCGACGTGTGAACTCCAGGGGTACGCATACGACGCGAAGATGCGTGGCGCCCGCCTCGCCCGCCTCGTATGGAACGACCCCACGTTTGCCGACAGGTTGGAGAAGGACGCCGCCGCGCTCAAGCGGCGCTTCAACCGCGACTTCTGGGTCGAAGACGATCAGTACTTCGCCCTCGCACTCGACGCCGAAGGCAAACAGGTCGATGCGCTCGCGTCGAACAACGGACACTTGCTGTGGAGTGGCATCGTCGACAAGTCGAAGGCCAAGGCCGTCGCGCGCCACCTCCTCGGCCCGCGTCTGTTCTCCGGCTGGGGCGTGCGCACCCTCGCCGAAGGACAGGGCCGGTACAACCCGATCGGCTACCACGTCGGGACGGTCTGGCCGTTCGACAACTCCTTTATCGCGTGGGGTCTGCGCCGGTACGGGTTCAAGGAGGAATCGGCACGCGTCGCGGCGGGCATCCTCGACGCGGCCGAGTTCTTCGACGGCCGCCTGCCCGAAGCGTTCGGCGGTTACGAGCGCGCTCAGACGAAGTACCCGGTGCAGTACCCGACCTCGTGCAGCCCGCAGGCCTGGTCGACCGGCGCGCCGTTGCTCTTCTTGCGCACGATGCTCGGGCTCGAGCCGATCGGCGACCACCTCGTCGTCGACCCCGCGCTCCCCCGCGCGTTCGGGAACATGGAGCTGCTCGACATCCCCGGCCGCTGGGGCCACATTGACGCCTTCGGCCGCGGCCGCGTCGACGTCACCAAGCCGCCCGGGCGTCGCTGACCCACAACTACGTGCAGGCGGGTGCCGTCCTTCCGACTGTCGCGGATGCGCGCCTTCTTCTCCGTCGTCCACCGGCCGCCGGACACTGTCTCGCCGGCGAGG
>JANNHK010000184.1:0-6642 GCA_031404355.1 Actinomycetes bacterium | reverse complement strand
GCCCGACTTCGAACCCGAACCGATCCCCGACGCGGTCGACACCGCCATCGCAGCCGCCGACCAGGCCGAGACTTCAGTCGACGACCAGTTCGAAGGCCTCTAACTCTCACTTCACACGAGGAGCAGAAGGCCCATGGGTCTATTCGACGACATCGGCGACTTCGTCTCAGGCGCCGCCGACGCAATCACTTCGACGATTCCGGACATCCCCGATCCGAGCGCACTGGCCGGCGATCTCTTCGGCGGCGGCGACGGCGGCGGCCTGTTCGGAAGCCTGGGCGACACGTTCGGCGGTTCGCTCGGCGGCTTCGGCGACATCCTCGGCGGAGGTGGCGACGGTGGCGGCATCTTCGGCGGCGTCCTCGGCGGCATCGGCGACACGCTCGGCGGCGGCGGCATCCTCGGCGGCGTCGCGACCACCATCGGCGACACGTTCGGCGGCGGCGACATCTTCGGTTCGATCGGCAGCACGCTCGGCTCGATCGGCGTCGACCTGCCGACCGATCTCGGCGGCATCGGCGACATGTTCGGCGGTGGTGACATGCTCGGCGGCCTCGGGGGCATCCTCGACGACCCCGGCGGGTTCGTCACCGACCAGCTCGGCATCGGCGACATGCTCGGCGCTGGCGGCGGCGGTCTCGTCGACTGGGCGACGAGCACCGCCGGCGACCTGCTCGGCACGGACCTCGGCGGTATCGCCGACACGTTCACCAACGGTTTCGGTCTCGGGTCGGGGCTCGGCGACGCCGGCTTCGGCGGCATCGCCGGCATGGGGCTCGACGCGCTCAACGACCTCGTACCCGGCGCGGGCGACGTGGCCGGCTCGTTCCTCAACGGCGCCGACCCCGGCTCGATGCTGACCGACGCGCTCGGTGGCGCGCTCGGGGTCGACATTCCCGACATCGGCGGCATGCTCGGCGGCGAAGGCGGCGGCTTCGACCTCGGCTCGCTCAGCGGGCTGGGCGAGTCGCTCGGCATTCCGATCCCCGACGACATCAACCAGTTCGTGAGTTCGCTCGGTGATGGCAACACCGGCGCGCTCGTCGACAGCCTCGGCGACCAGCTCGGCGGGTTCGTCGAGTCGCTCGGCGCCGATGGCGCGTCGGGTCTCGTCAACCAGTTCCTCGCCGACGGCACGCTCGGCAGCCTCGGGGGCGAAGCCGTGCAGGGCCTGCTCGGCAAGGTCCCGGCCGACCAACTCCAGGAGATGGTGGGCCAGCTCGACGCGACCCAGATGGCCGACCTCGTCGGCAAGCTCGTGACCCCGGCGGTCGCGACGGCCGAGGCAGCGGTCGGGACGGTCACCGCGGCCGCGACCGCAGGAACCAACGCCGGAATCGACGCGGCCACGGCCGCGGCGACGACCGCGGTCACCGAGCTGGGCGACGACCTGCTCGGAGCAGACGCGCTGACCGGTTCGGCCGCCGCGGCCGGTGTTACGGCGACGGCCGCGGTGGACGCCGCAACCGACGCCCTCGCCTCCGACCCCCTCGCCTCCGACCCCCTTGCATCCGACCCGCTGGCGACCGACCCGCTGGCACCGGCGGCCGATGCCTCCATTGACCCGCTGGCCGCAGACCCGACGGCGATCGTCGAGCCCGAACCGATCCCGGATGCCGTCGACACGGCAGTCGGCGTGGGCGAGGCCGCCGAAACTTCGGTCGACGACCTGTTCAACGATCTCGGCTAGGCGCTTAGCATCCGACCCGAATGACGACTCCCGCCGCCCCGACCGCCGCGCCCGCACCGGCGCCGCCCGCTGCCAGCCCGCTCGACGGTGCCGTCGTCGAGCTGGTGCGGATGCTCAACGCGCTCGGCCGCACCGACTTGTCCGAGCGCGCCACCGCGGCGGGCGCGCGGCTGAAGCGGCCGAACACGATCATCTGCGTCGTCGGCGAGTTCAAGCAGGGGAAGAGCTCACTCGTCAACGCGTTGCTCGGTTCCGACGTGTGCCCGGTCGACGACGACCTCGCGACTTCGGCGATCACGTTGGTGCGGTTCGGTGAGGAGGCATCGGCGGTCGTACGGCGCAAGGTCGGCGACGAACAGGTCGCGGAACGGGTGCCCGTCGACGAACTATCGCAGTGGTGCTCCGAACGCGGGAACCCCGGCAACGTCAAGGGCGTGCAGCGGGTCGAGCTCGCAGTACCGAGCGCGATGCTGAAGCAAGGTCTGATGATCGTCGACACGCCCGGCATGGGGGGCCTCGGCGCGGGGCACGCAGCCGCGACGCTGTCGTTCCTGCCGTTCGCCGACGGCCTGCTGCTCGTTTCCGACGCGTCGGCCGAGTTGAGCGCGCCCGAAGTCGAGTTCATGCGCCGCGCGCTCGAACTGTGCCCGACCGTGTTGTTCGCGCAGACGAAGATCGACCTCTACCCGGCGTGGTCGCGCATCTTCGATTTGAACCGCGGCCACCTCGCGGCGGTCGGCATCGACATCCCGATGGTCGCGTTGTCGAGCATGCTGCGCCACGAGGCGCTGATCCGGAAAGACCGCAACCTGAACGAGTTGAGCAAGTTCCCCGAACTTGTCACGTCGATCGGCGAGCGCGTCGTGGAACCGGCGAAGGCGAACGCGGCCACCCGCTCGGCCGGCGACATCCGGGCGATCTCGGGGTTGGTCCGCACCGGACTCGAACAGGAACGCGACCTGCTCGCCGACCCGTCGCGTCTCAAGGAGGCGATCGCCGACCTGAATGCCGCCAAGCAGCAACTCGAGCACCTGCGCGGCCCCGGCGCCCGCTGGGCGACATTGCTCGCCGACCGCGTCGGCGACGTATCGAGCCGCGTCACCCACGACTTCCGCGGGATCATGCGCTCGACACTGCGCGACATGGACGGCCGCATCGAAACGCTCACCAAGGGCGACGAATGGGACGACGTCGTGCGCGATCTGCAGACCGTCGTCGCCGACGGAGTCACCGAGGCGTTCGTCGCGGTCGAGCAGGCGCGCCTCGCGATTCGGGCCGAGATCGCCGCGCATCTCCGCGACGAGCACTTGGCGTTGCCGACGGGCCGGGGCAGCAAAGTCGAGGCCATGGACGTGCGGGAGCTGTGGCAGGACAAGGCGCTCGACAACGAGGCCAAGGGCGGGAAGTTCGCGTTCAAGCAGGGACTCACCGGCGTCAAGGGCGCGCAGGGCGGCGTGATGATGTTCGGCATGATGGGCAGCTTCCTGCCCACCACCGCGGCCACGCTGATCGCGTCGAATCCGGTCCTGCTCGGCGCGGGGATGTTGTTCGGCGGCATGCAGCTCATGGAAGACCGCAAGCGCCGCGTCACGATGCGGCGCCAGACCGCGCGCCAGCAGGTGCGTACGTTCGTCGACGACGTGCAGTTCGAAGTGACCGACCAGCTCACGGCGCTGATCCGCGACGTGCAGCGCTCGCTGCGCGACGAGTTCACCGAACGCCTGACCGAGTTGCAACGCACGTACACGGAGACTGCGCAGCGAGCGCAGGAGTCGGCGAAAAGCACGCAGGAGGAGCAACAGAAGCGGTCGGGCGAGTTGAAGCAACAACTCGAGCTGCTCGGCAAAATCGAAGCGGTCGCCAACTCGGTTGCGGGGTCATGAGTACCCCCGCGGCGGACCAGGTTGCCGCTCTCGCACGTTCCGTCGAGGACGACCTGAAGGGCACGATGCACGAGGAGCGCGTGCGCGCGATTCGGGCCCGGCTCGAAGGGCCGCTTCGGGTCGCGATCGCGGGCCGGGTGAAGGCGGGCAAGTCGACGCTGTTGAACGCGCTGGTCGGCGAGCGCCTCGCGCCCACCGACGCGGGCGAGTGCACCCGCATCGTGAGCTGGTACCGCAAGGGTCAGGGCTACCAGGTCACGGCCAAGATGAAGTCGGGCGCGTCCGAGACGCTCGCGTTCCAGCGGCCCGAGGGCGCGCTGCAGATCTCGCTCGGCGGTCTCGCCGAAAGAGACATCGACGCGATCGACGTGTCGTGGCCGGCGTCCACCCTCGATCGCGTGACGTTGATCGACACGCCCGGGCTCGCTTCCATCAACGACGAGAACTCGCGCCGGACGCGCGAGTTCCTCGAGTACGACGGCGACAAGCCGGGCGACGCCGACGCCGTCATCTACCTGATGCGCCACCTGCACAAGTCCGACGTCGCGTTCCTCGACGCGTTCATGGACCGCTCGGTCACCGCCGCGTCACCGGTCAACGCGGTGGCGGTGCTGTCACGCGCCGACGAGATCGGTGCCGGGCGCCGCGACGCGATGGACTCCGCGACGCGTATCGCGACGCGCTACCGCGACGACCCGATCGTGTCGTCGCTCGCAGCTACGTGCGTCCCGGTCGCGGGTCTGCTCGCGGAGACCGGTCTCACACTGCGCGAAGACGAAGCGGCCGCGCTCCGGGCGCTGGCCGCGACGCCGCCCGAAGTCCTCGAACAGATGTTGCTCTCGGCCGATCAGCTCTGCGATCTCCACGCGAGCGACCTCACGGTCGAGTTGCGCCGCAGCCTGCTCGACCGGCTCGGGCTGTTCGGCGTGCGCATTGCCATCGACATGGTGAACCAGAAGGGGGCGACGACCGCGGCCGCGCTCGCCCCGCTGCTCATCGAGCAGTCGGGCCTCACCCGGTTGCGCAAGGTGATCGACGAACACTTCCTCCCCCGCGCCCGGGTGCTCCAGGCTCGTTCTGCGCTCGTGGCGCTACGGGCCCTCGCCCGCGATCTCAAGACCTCCAACCCCGAGATCGCCGACAAACTCGACCGCGACGCCGAACGCATCGAAGCGAGCGCCGTCGACTTCGCCCGCGTACGCGCCGCGCACCTCATCGCGTCGGGCACGGTGATCGTGCGCGACGACGAACGCAGCGCCCTCGACCTGCTCCTGCTCGGCGACGGCACCGCCGCGCTCGGCATCACCGACGGCGCCAACGGCGACGACATCCGCAAGGCCGCACTGACCCAGATCGAGCGCTGGCGCCAACGCGCCAGCGACCCGCTCGCGTCACCCGCGCTCGTCGAGGTGTTCGAGACCGCGGCCCGCGTGTGCGAAGCGCACTACGCGGGCGCGACTGCGTCTTAGGGCCGACGCGGCCGTTCAGGTCGCATCAGTTCGTTCGCAGTCACTGTGCGTGTCCTCGACACCCACGAAGGCGCGATCGTCCCCCTCGCTGCAAGCCACGATGTCGCGAGCGCCATCGGGCGCCGGAAATTCCTGGTTGCCGGCGAGCCTGTCATTGCCGGCGCCACCCTTGAGCTTGTCTGCACCCGTGCCGCCGTGCAGCACATCGTCGCCGGCATTGCCCTTGATCGTGTCGTCACCGCCGAATCCGATGATCCAGTCTCGGCCGTCACCGCCCTCCAACACGTCCCGACCCGAACCGCCGGACACGTAGTCGTCACCGCGGCCCGCAGCGACGCGGTTGTTTCCGCTGCCCGCATAGATCCGGTCCGGGTACGGGCTGCCCTCGATGCGATCGTTGCCGGCGCGCCCTTCGATCCAACCGCGTCCGCGGGCGCCCGCCGCCGACAACTTGATGGTGTCGTTGCCGGCGCCGCCGATCAACGTGGTAATGCCGCTGTCGACGAAGTCGCCCTCGCCCTTCTCGCCGTCGTCGGCGTTGCCGTCGTTGGTAATGGTTACCGGCGCGGTACGGCGGGAGTAGTCAACGGTGTCGTCCGACGGCGTGTCGTGAGGCACCCCGCCGCGCATGGAGTCGGCACCCGGATCCGCGAAGAAGTAGTCGACGCTGTTTTCGCTTCCTTCGAGTGTGTCGTCTCCGGCGCCGCCGATGAACCGGGTCCGGCCCGGGTTGCGGTCCGAGACGAGGAGGTCGTTCCCGCCGCCGCCCTCGAGCGTGGCAAAGACGGCGTACTCCGCGGAAAGCTGGACCTCGTCGCGTCGATCGCTGCCGCGTACATGCGCTCCGTCCACGCCAACGCCGGCGACGCCGGGACAACGCACCTCGGTTGCCGCGACCTGTTGGCAGCCGGCGCGTGCTGTGAGCGCGTGCGAAGCCGTCACCGTCGCTACCCGTCCGAGCCTGAACTGCACGTCGACCTGCAGCGGCGTGTCGGTCGGCGCGGTCACAAACACTGTGGTGTCTTCGCCAACCTCGACGATGGCCGCATCCGTCGACGCCCCCGGCCGCCGGGACGAAAGTCGCGCCCAGCGCGACCACACCGCACACGACAAATCCGATCCGCATTCCTCGGCCGAGCGCGCGCATGTGTCTCCCCAGATTCGCCCCGTTTGACCCGTTAACGTAGGGGAGACTTCTTACCCATATAGTCCGTTTGGCACAGATTGTTCAGGAAGTGGGTTCCACTACTACTTCCGGCCGCTGATCAACCACGCGGCGCCGTGCACCTCCACACCCTTCGGCCCTGCGTGCGTGGCCAGCATCGTGCGCAGCGATTCGATCCCGTGTTCCTTGTCGGCGTCGTCGAGCTCGGCGAGGAGGCGGCCGGCGGGACCGACATGGGTGATGAACTCGAGCGCGGCCTCGACGTCGTCGCCCCAGAACATCGGTGCGTCGATCGCCTCGAACACGACGTCGTCGAACCCGCTCTCGATCAGCATGCGCGCCGACAGGTTCGGGTCGGCGAGACTGAACGCGCCCGGTGCGCCGGCCGGTGGTTCGGGCACCGCCCGTCCGAGCGAGAGCGCACCGCGGACCTCG
>JANNHK010000183.1:0-10556 GCA_031404355.1 Actinomycetes bacterium | reverse complement strand
ACTCGCGCGATCTCGTCGACCGGAGCGCGGGGGTTGAGTGGGACGAACGTCGCACCGGCGCGCCAGATGCCCACCCACGCGGCAATCGTCCCGGCCGTGTTCGACAACAGGACGCCGACGGCCCTTCCGCCCAGGTCGCGCTCGCGAACGGCCCGCTCGACCCCGCCCGCGGTCGCCTCCAGTTCGGCGCGCGTCGTCTCGACGCCGTCACGGATCACGACGACGTCGGCGCCCGGCCCGTCGACCAACTCGGAGAGGAGCACGACGTCACAGTACGTTCTCACCCCATGGCTGCATCTCGACCGGCTCCCCTCGCGGGCCTGCGCATCGTCGAAGTGTCGATGCTCGGGCCCGGTGCGCTCACCACCCACCTCGCCGACCTCGGCGCCGACGTGATCAAGGTCGAACCGCCCCAGGGCGACTACGGGCGGCGCATGACGTGGCCCATCGTCGAAGGCGTATCGCTGCTGTTCCTGCACGTCAGCCGCGGGAAACGCAGCGTCGTGCTCGACCTCCGCACCGATGCCGGACGTGAAGCGTTCGTCGACCTGTGCCGCGACGCGGACGCCGTCGTCGAAGCCATGCGACCGGGCGGGCTCGAACGCCGCGGCCTCGGCTACGACGACCTGCGAAAAGTAAACCCGCGCATCGTGTTCGTCACGATCTCCGGGTACGGCGCGACCGGCCCGTACCGCGACATGCCGAGCCACGGCATCGCGTACGACGCCTGGGCGGGCATCGTGGCGCCCAAGACCGACGAGAACGGTTTCGAGTACATGCCCGAGCACGTGTCGATCGGCATCAACGCCGGCCCTGTGTACGGCGCGCTCGGGTTGCTCGCCGGCGTCACGCGGGCCCGCATCACCGGTGAGGGTTGTCAGCTCGAGATCGCACAATCAGACGCGGCGGCTGCGATCGACTGGCTGCGTAGCGAGACGTGGAAGGCCTACGAACGGCCCGAGTCTGAAGTGACCGGGAACGAGGCGGACAACTTCGAGCGGCGCGCGCCGGGTACCGGCGGCATGGAACAAGGTGTGCGGTACCAGTTCTACAAGTCGTCCGACGGGCACGTGTTGTTCATGGCGTCGGAGCGCGAGTTCTGGAAGAACTTCTGCGAGGGTGTCGATCGTGCCGACCTGTTCGAGAAGTGGCCGGGTTCGCAGTACGGCGACCACGCTCGCGGCAACACCGAGTTGCGCGTCATCTTGCGCGACATCTTCGCGGCGCGCACCACCGCGGCGTGGACCGAGTTCGGGAAGGTGCACAACACGCCGATCGTGCCGGCCAACTCGCCCAAGACCCTGCCGAACGACCCGCAGTTCCAGGCCCGCTTCGACTGGCTGCCGGCGGAACGGCTCGGTGCGGACATGTTGCCGATCCCGATCAAGTTCGCGGACGAGGACCTGCCCGAGCCGAACAAGGCACCGACGGTCGGCCAGCACACCGACGAAGTGCTCCGCGAGGTCCTCGGCTGGGACGACGCCCGCATCGCCACCGCGCGCGCGGCGGGCGCGTTCGGAACACCCGAGGCGCCGTAACGACTACGAGACCTTGCGGGTCTCCGAATCCGACGGCGGGCTCCACGCCGGCGTCTCGACCGCGGGCGGTTCGCGCGGCAACGTGTAGTGCTCGATCCAGTCGAGGTACGCCGGAGCATCAGGCATCGCCGCGGCCCGGTTCCGGTCTGCGCGTTGTGCTCGACGTGTCGCTCGCGAGAACAGCCTCACAGCGCTCCGCCTCCCTGTGCTGCCGGCTGGGACAGAGACTACGCAATCCGCGCAGATGCCGGGGGGATCTGCTCCGGCGTAGATTCCGGCCATGCTCAATTTCGACCCGCTGGACGAGTACCCGATCCACCAGTTGCCGCTTCCGATGCGGTACGTGGCATCCAGCGACCGCAACGTCTACGACCGCTGCATCTACCAGGGTGTGGACCACGAGGCCGACGCGTACTTCATCACCGGGCTGGGCGTGTACCCCAATCTCGGGATCATCGACGCCTACGCCACGGTGCGGCGCGGCAACCGGCAGTGGGCCGTACGCATGTCCGGCTCGCGCCCTGCCGACAAGATGTCGCAACAGGTCGGTCCCTACCGGATCGAGGTCATCGAGCCGTTCCGGAAGATCCGCCTCGTCTGCGACGCCGACGAGCACGGCATCGGCTTCGACGTGATCTACGAGTCGGAATACGGGCCGATTGCCGAACCGCAACACATCCGGCGCCAGGGCGAGCGCATCCTGCTCGACGCGTCGCGCTTCGCCGGCGTCGGAACATTCACCGGCGAACTTCGCGTCGACGGCGAAACGATCGCGGTCACGCCCGACCGCTTCACCGCGACGCGCGACCGGTCGTGGGGTATCCGCCCCGTCGGCGAATCCGAGCCGGCGGGCCGGCCCAACGACTTCACCGGCATGTGGTGGTGCTGGATACCACTGCGTTTCGACGACTTCGCATTGCACGTCATCCTCGAAGAAGACCGCACCGGGTTGCGCAACACGAACTACGCGATGCGCATGTGGCCCGCCGCGACCGGCAAACCACCCGAACAACTCGGATGGCCGCTGCCCGAGATCACCTACAAGGAAGGCACGCGCCACCCGACACGCGCGTCGATGGAACTCACCGGCCGCGACGGCAAACTGCACATGTTGGAGATCGAGCCGGTCATCGGCATCTCACTCAACGTCGGCTGCGGCTACGGCGCCGACCCCGACTGGACCCACGGGCTCTGGAAGGGCGACGACTGGGTCGAAGGCGCGGTGTACAGCTACGAAGACCAAGCTGTGCGCGATCGCGCCTCGTTCTCGTTGTGGGACCACGTTGCCCACGTCACGTTCGACGGCAACGAGGGCTGGGGCATCTTCGAGCACGGCGTCATCGGCCCCCACGAACCCAGCGGCTTCGAAGGCTTCTAGACCGGGCTACATCGCCGGGAGGCCGAGTTTGCGGTGGTCCCAGCTGATGGTGCGGTCGACGTGGAGCAACACGACGACGCGTTTGTGGAGCATCGTCTCGACGAACGGTTTCATCTCTTCGGTGTACGGACCGTTGTAACGCTCGAACACACTGACGCCGAGGTCCCAGATACGTTCGGGATCTTCAACAATGTCGCCACGGCCGATGAGCGTGACGCCGCGCAACTGGTCGTAGGTGTCGCCGGCTTCGATGCACAGCGTGAGGTTGGGGTTGCGGCGCAGGTTCACGACCTTCTGCGCCTTGGCCTTCGACTCGATGCCGATCTTGCCTTCGAGGAAGCCGTACCACATCGCAATCGAGTGAATGCTGCCGTTGGGCGCGATCGTCGACATCGTGGTGGTGCGCTGTTCTTCGATGAACGCGTCGACCTCGGCCGGCGTCATCGTGATTTCACCGCGCTGGTTCTTCCCGCTGCCCATCGGAACGTTCGTCATAGACACGGCAACGTAGTTGCGGGCGCTGACGCGCAGGATCACCGGTGGGAACGCCGGGTCCGGGCGGCTATCCCCGGCGTCCCCGTTCCGGTGCTGCAGGGGTCTAGGACGTCGTGCGGGGGGCGACGGCCTAGACCCACGCTCGGGCTACCCAGGCCAACGCGCGGCACAAACCCGCTGACCCGAAAATCTTCCAGGTTTTTGGGTCAGAAATCCGGCGGACGGGGATGTTCCGGACACGCGCCGCGCGCAGAAGTTCACGAACTGCGAACTTCGTTCGGAACGGGCCCAACGGGCGGCCCGTCCGGGCGGCTCGACCCGCCGCGCGTGACGGCGCGCGTCGCGCCGCCGTGGCGGGGCTGGTCGATCAGACCGGCGACCGTGCCCGCGTGTGCTTCGTAGCGCACGACGTCGATCACGGCCGCGTAGACGAACAGCCGCCCGAAGAACAGCAACCAGCCGAGGATCGCGAAGAGGATTCCGAGGGTTCCCCACAGCGCCGATGCCGACGAGATCATCCGCGGCAGCACGAACACGCCCGCGACCTTCAGCGCCTCGAGACCGATCGCAGCGAACAGCGAGCCGGGAACGAGCGCGCGCAGCCCGACGTCGATGTTGGGCAGCACCCGCGCCGTCCACATGAACAGCACGAAGTTGATGACGAGCCCGATCGCCAAGGTGATCGGCCACAGCGGCTTGCCGACGGAGTTCATCGCGGCGGTAGCGGTCAATCCGACGAGAAACAGGGTCCCCGCACCGACGAACCACAGCAGTCCGAACAGCCGGTCGCGCCACCCGCGCGACTGCACCTGCCACGCCTGGCTGTACGCGAGCCGCAGCGCGGCCGTGAAGCCGAGTCCGGCCCACAGCAACCCGAATAGCCCGATGATCGTCGCCGTCCGCCTGCTCTTGGCCGCCGTATCCAACGCTTCGTTCAAGATGCGAGCGGCCTCGCCGTCGAGGCCGAGGTCGTCGATGAGATCACTCGCGAAGTCGGCCGAGCCGTGCTGGATGTAGCCGAGCACGGCGACACCGACGATCAGCAACGGGAACAAGCCGAGGAACGCCTGCAGGGTGAGCGCCGACGCGAGGTCGCCGCCGCGGATCTGTTGAAAGCGCTCGTGAACCTGCAGCGCCCGACCCAACCACGGCCAGTTGCGAGCGCGGGCGAAGTCGAGGATCTTGCGTTTCGGCCCGCTGCGTGCCCCGGCTGCGTCCTCGTCGAACGCGGCCACGCCGTCGCGATCGAGTGCGCTCAGATCCCGGAATCCGACCGCTTCGCCGTCCGGTGCACTGGGCATACGTGTGATCGTTCCCCCAAAGCCCGGTGGGTACGGTGGCGCCGTGGCCCGACGCAACGATGGCCTGTCCGAGTATCGCGCGAAGCGCGATTTCTCCGCGACATCAGAACCGGTGGGCGAGGCACGGGATCCCGCGTCGGAAGGTTCCCGGTTCGTTGTGCAGGAGCATCGGGCCCGCGCGTTGCACTGGGACCTCCGCCTGGAACGCGACGGGGTACTCGCGTCGTGGGCGGTTCCGAAAGGCATTCCGGCGGATCCGCGCAAGAACCACCTGGCCGTCCGTACCGAGGACCATCCGCTCGAGTACCTCACGTTTGCGGGCGAGATCCCCGCCGGTCAGTACGGCGCGGGCACGATGCGCGTGTACGACACGGGCACGTACGACACCGAGAAGTTCGACGACAAGGAAGTGATGGTCACCTTCCACGGCGAGAGGGTGCGCGGTCGTTACGTGTTGTTCCGGACGCGGGGCAAGGACTGGATGATCCACCGGATGGATCCACCCGACGATCCCGACCGTCAACTCCCGCCCGCTGATCTGCGACCGATGCTCGCGTCGACGCCGACGTCGACGCGCGCGGTTGCGTCCGCCGGTTGGGCGTGGGAACTCAAGTGGGACGGCATCCGCGCCCTCGGTTACGTCGACGGGGGCCGGCTGTCGCTGTTCAGTCGCAACGGCAACGACGTCACGGCGCGCTATCCCGAGTTGCGACCGCTCGGCGTCGAGTTCGGAACGAGCGATGCGGTCGTCGACGGCGAGATCGTCGCGTTCGACGACGACGGGCGGCCCAGCTTCGAACGGCTCCAGAGCCGCATGCACGTCACGAGCGATACCGCCATCCGCAAACTCGCGCGAGACACGCCGGTCGCGTACGTGCTCTTCGACCTGCTCTGGCTCGACGGTCATTCCCTGATGTCCGAACCGTACGAGGTACGCCGTGAGCGCCTGCTCGCGCTCGGGCTCGTAGGGCCGAACTGGCAGACACCGCCGCACGAAGTCGGCGACGGATCATCGACGCGCGACGTCAGTGTCCGGTTCGGCATCGAAGGCGTGGTCGCGAAGAAGCTCGACAGCATCTACGAACCCGGAAAACGATCGCGCGGGTGGATCAAGCAGAAGAACTCGCACCGTCAGGAGTTCGTCGTCGGCGGGTACGTGCCCGGCGAGAAGAGTCGGACGGGCTCGATCGGCTCGTTGCTCATCGGCTACTACACGCCCGAGGATCCGCCGCACCTGCACTACGCGGGGCGCGCGGGCAGCGGCCTGTCACAACACGACATTTCCGAACTCGAGCGCGTGTTCGCGCGATGCGCCCGTAACACCAGCCCGTTCGACGTGGGCCGGCCACCAAAGAACGCGCGCTTCGTCGAACCGATCCTCGTCATCGAGGTGAAGTTCACCGAGTGGACGAACGCGGGAGTCGTGCGCCACCCGACATTTCTCGGGTTCCGTACCGACAAGAAACCCACCGACATCGGGCGCGAGAGCGACTGACCACGCCGACCAACAGGAGTACGGTGATCGGCGCTGCGGGTTATGGAACCGGTACGAGAGGACGAAGCCGTGGAGTCAATTCTGACCGAGGAGACCATCACACTGACGGTCCCCGCGTCCTTGGAGTTCATACGGATCGTCCGGCTGACCGCGTCGGGAGTGGCGAGCCGCCTGGGGTTCGACATCGAGGACATCGAAGACCTGCGAGTCGCGGTCGACGAACTCGCCAGCATCGTCGTCGAGAACGCGCTTCCGGCCGACCTCCAGGTGGTATTCACCGTACGAGACGGCGTGCTCCGCATCGAAGGCCGCGCGCCCGCGCGCCCGAACGGTGACCCGAAGGTCGAAGAGCTGACTCGACAAATCCTTGCGGCCGTCGTCGACGAGTACCGCGTCGTGGTCGAGAATGGCGTGGCCTGCTTCGCCTGCTCGCGCCGACTTCCCCAGACCGCCTGACCTGATGGCCATTTCCAAGGAAGAGCGCGAACACTTGCGCCACAAATTCGGCGACTACCGGTTGTCGAGAGACCGCCGACTGCGCAACGAACTGATCGAAGCGCATAAGTCCCTCGCCGCGCATCTCGCCCGGCGCTTCTCGAACCGAGGCGAACCGTTCGACGACCTCCTTCAGGTCGCGTCCCTCGGCATGCTCAAAGCGGTCGAGCGGTTCGAACCCGACCGCGGCCTCGAGTTCTCGACATTCGCCACCGCGACTGTCGAAGGGGAGCTGAAACGCCACTTCCGCGACAAGACATGGTCCGTGCGCGTACCGCGCCGCCCGCAGGAACTGCACCTGCGGCTCGGGAACGCCATCAACGATTTCTCGCAGCGCAATCACCGGCCGCCGCGCGTCGCCGAACTCGCCGAGGAACTCGGCGTGAACGACGAAGCGGTGCTCGAAGCAATGGAAGTGGGCGGCGCCTACCGCTCGACGTCGCTCGACGCGCGGACGACCGACAGCGGCGACGACTTCACCCTGGAAAGCCGGCTCGGGATCGACGAAGCGGGCTTCGACCTCGCGGAGCACCGCGTCGTGCTCGAGCAACTTCTCGAAGGCCTGCCCGAGCGGGAACGCGTGATCGTGCGGTTGCGGTTCTTCGACGAACTCACACAGGCGGAGATCGCCGAGCAGATCGGCATCAGTCAGATGCACGTCTCGAGGCTCCTGACGCGCACACTGACGCAGCTGCGCGAGCGCCTCCAGACCCTCGACGCCTGAGCGCCGAGGAGATCTACGCTCGCTCGCGTGCTTCCCGCGCCGACTCGCGGGCCATCATCTCCTCGACGTCGCGCTTCATCTTCTCGGGGGTGGGAGGCCACCCGTGGGGCGACACCGTGCCGTCGATGCTCGCCGGGTCGACCGCTCGCTGCTCGTTCGACGCCTGGTACACGGCAAACGCGAGTTGCAACGCCTTGATCGCGGTCTCGGGACTGAGGTCGGGTCTCGTCCCGTCGCGCAGCGCGTCGACGAAGTGCGCTGCCGATCGACGGAACGAAAGCTCGTACGCGGCGTCGACCTCGAAATTCGTCCGGCGTCCGTCTTCTTCGTAGAGCACGACGGGCGCGAGGTCGGTGTGGAGATTCCCGGACAGGCGCGTCACCCATACGAACCCGCGGCTGCCCTGGATCTCGAAGAACTCGTCGGCGCCGTAGTGGTCGCTGCGGATGAACATATCGGGCGCGTACGACACCTCCATCATGCCGAGGAGGTCGTCGCGCGCGTACTCCCACAACGCGACCGTCGGCGCTTCGAAGAAGAGCGGACCCTGCCGGACGACGGCTTGCACGCTGCGAATGTCTTCGTCCACCAGCCAGAGCGCCATCGCGTACTTGTGCATCACGTCGTCGAACAGATGCCCACCCGGGCTCTCCGAGTTGAAGCGCCACACGTAGCCGGCCGGGTCGAGCGCGGCCTGGAACTTCGACTCGGTGCGCCCGACGACGGTCTTGATACGCACGACGCGTGGTTCGCCGATTGCGCCGGACGCGACGAGTTCGCGCGCCTTTTCCAGCGGCGGGTAATGGCAGCAGTTCTCGGTGACGCGGAACACGCGGTCGGCCGCGGTCGCCGCGGCAATCATGCGGCGGCCTTCGGCGACGCTGTTCGCGATCGGCTTCTGGCACGAGACGTGCTTGCCGGCTTCGAGCGCGGCGACGACGTGGGCGGCGTGGGCCGGTGTGGGGCTGAGCACCTCGACGGCGTCGATCTCGGGGTCGCCGAGCAGGTCGTCGAGCGACCCGTAGAGCCGGTCGACCCCCCACTCGCGGCCGCGGCGGTCGAGCACCTCGCGGCGCGGGTCGCACAGCGCGACGACATCGCAGCCGGGGTGTTCGAGGTAGCCGGGAACGTTCAGTGTCGCGATGTTGCCGACGCCGACGATGCCGATGCGTACACGTCCGCCGGCCACTACGCGGACACCCTGTCCCACAGATTCAGCGCCCAGGCAATTTTCGTCACGGGCGGCAACCGTATTCCGCGAGCGGGCTGCAAGCGACTCTCGAGCGGGCTTGGTCATCGTGCATGACGGTCATGGTCGAGGAGTTCGAAGTCACGGCCTAGCCAACACGCGGTTTTGGCGTCACCCGGCGGCCGAATGGTCACCGGGTGACGCCGAAACGCCGCGGCTCGTAGTCTCCGCGGGTGCAGTTCTCGATCGCGCTTCCCACCGACCACGTCGACGCCGCCGCCGAGTTCGTGACCGGCGACGCAGTCGCCGCGGTCGCGACCACGGCAGAAGCGGCCGGATTCGACGCCTGCTTCGTCACCGACCACCCCGCGCCCGACTCGAGGTGGCTCGCCGGAGGCGGGCACCACGCCCTCGACCCGTTCGTCGCCCTGTCGTTCGCCGCCGCGGTCACGACCCGGCTCAAAGTGCAGACGCACATCCTCGTGCTGCCATACCGCAACCCACTGCTGACCGCGAAGTCGGTGCTGTCGCTCGATCTGCTCTCGGGCGGGCGCGTGATCCTGGGGGTCGCGTCGGGCTACCTCAAGTCGGAGTTCGCGGCGCTCGGCGTCGACTTCGACCAGCGCAACGACCTGATCGACGAAGCGCTCGACGTGATGAAGCGGGTATGGACCGAAGACGACGTCGCGTTCGACGGGCTCACGTTCCGCTCGCGCGGCACGACCATGCGACCGCGTCCGGTGCAGCGGCCGCACCCGCCGGTGTGGATCGGCGGCAACAGCGCCGCCGCGATGCGGCGCGCCGTCGAGAAGGCTCAGGGCTGGGTACCGTTCCCCAACCCCGGCGGTGCGGCGATGCGCGCGGTACGCACACCCGAGATGTCGACGTTCGAGCATCTCGCCCGCGCCCTCGACCGCATGCGCGACTACGCGGCGGAGATCGGGCGGACCGAGCCAATCGACGTGTGTTTCTCACCGTTCGCGAGCCTGCCGACGGTCGACGACGTGAAACAACTCGAAGAGGTCGGGGTGACATGGTGCGTACTCGGCGCCCGCACGGCGACGACGCGCGCCGAGTACCTCGACGAGGTCCGCCGCCACGGCGACGAGGTCATCGGTCCGTACCGGGGCTGAACGAAAACCACGGCGCGATCGCGGCCGGGCTCGCTAGCGTCCGGGCGTGCAACCGAAATCGACCCGCACCACTGTCCGCCGCAAGTCGGATCGCGGTCACTACGACCGCGAGACGATCAACGCCATTCTCGACGAGGCGTTGATCGCCCACGTCGGGTTCGTCGTCGACGGCGCACCGACCGTCATCCCAATGACATACGCGCGCGTCGACGACGACATGTACCTGCACGGAGCGACGGGGAACGCGATGCTGCGATCGCTCGCCGAGGGCGGGGAGATCTGCGTCACGGTCACGCTGCTCGACGCGCTCGTCCTGTCGCGCTCGGCGTTCCACCACTCGATGAACTACCGATCGGTCGTCGCGTTCGGCCGGGCGGCCAAGGTCGAGGACGACGATGAGAAGATGACCGCGCTTCTCGCGGTCGTCGACCACATGGTCGAGGGCCGCAGTGCCGAGTCCCGCACCCCGAACCCGAGCGAAATGCGTTCGACGCTCGTGATTCGGTTCCCGCTCGACGAAGCGTCGGCCAAGGTGCGCACCGGTCCGCCCATCGAGGACCCCGACGACCTCGCGCTCCCCTATTGGGGCGGCCTGCTCCCGTTGCACACGGTCCTCGGCGAACCCGACCCCGACGAGCACAACATCGCGCCGGAACCGACCTTTACAGGCCGAGTACCACCTGCGTCCGCGTAACCAACCCCCACCGATGGATGCGTCGATATCCAAAAGTGGACTGTTTGCTATAGAAGCATACCATGGGGGTTTGGGAACAGGCCGACTTTGGGGTGTAGTAGCACCTCGGGGGTG
>JANNHK010000182.1:0-22236 GCA_031404355.1 Actinomycetes bacterium | reverse complement strand
CATCTGGCTCCACTCGGAAGCCGACGCGCTCGCCGATGAAATCCTCGCGCTCGATACCGAGATCGCGCACACGCGCCCCAGCAGCGAGGCCCATTCCGACCTGCTGAAGTGGGAGCGGGTCATCAGCGAGGCCCACGGGCGGCTCGCCCGAGCGCGCGGCAGCGCGCCCCGCGTCGATCCGATCGCGGTTTCGCACGCGACCCGGCTGCGCAACGAGTGGCGGTACCTCGATCAGGTCGCCGATGCCGACCGGCGTCGGCGCTCCCGCCGCGACGCGCAACTTGCCCTTGCGCACTACGAGGCCTACCTCGCGCAGCTCGGAGCGACCAGCTTCGACGATCTGGCCGTCGTCGGTACGGGCTATGGGAACAGCGATGCCGACATCGCCATCCGGGAGGCCGCGGCGGTCGTATCGATGGCGGAACAACGGTGCACGGCGTTGCGCGCGGAGTTGGCCCAACCCGGTCGGGAGTCGTTGACGCTCCGCCGCGAGCACGCCCTCGCTCGTACCGAAGCACTTCTCGGGTATCCGCCCGGTACCGAACCGGTTGCGGCGCTGCAGGCGATCCGGCACACGCGTGCCGTCAAGGTCGACGTGCGCCCGCCGGAGGACGAATCCGAACTCCGCGAACGCGTCGATCTCGCGACGCGAGAGCACGAACGACTCGGCGCCGAGCTCCAAGCTCTCGAACGAGAGTCGGGCGCAATCGAGCGCGGCCGGCTCGATCTCGCTGACCGCGCAACCAAGGGGCTGGCGGCGATGGGCCCCGTCGCCATAGAGAGCCTGATCGGCACGGCCGTCGCCGAACGGCCGGACACCACGATGACGCGGCCGCTCGTCGTCGACGACATCATCGGGGCCCTCGCGCCGCGCTCACAGCACCGCGCGTTCGCCGTGCTCGCCGGCCTGAGCCGGTCACGCCAGGTCATCATCGTGAGCCGCGATGACGACGTCGCGCAGTGGACAGCCGAACTCCCGACCGGCGCGGCACTGATTTGGAGCGCTCGCCAGGCCGAGGCGAGCGCGTAGCCGCGCCGAAGGAGTACACACTCCGCTGTGGACGACGACACGATCATTGCGCATGCCCGCCGCCTTGCTGCGCGGCTCGAACCGGTTGTCGGGCAGGTGTTCTTCTCGCCCGAGTGCCACGCCGCGTATGTGGATCTCGGTTTCGGCCCGAGCCCGGGCGACTTCGCCGGGGTTGGCGCGCCCGACGGCCCGGCGTACTTCACCAGTCGCGGATCGTTGCTCGGGCAGGTGCAGCCGCACGTGGTCGCGGCGGCGTTCGGCGTGTTCAACCCCGTGATCGTCGTCCCGGCCGTCACGTTCGGGTGGTCGATCACCGACGCGGACACGATCTTCGGTGCCCGGCGCCGCGGCGCGGTCGCGCAACTCGAACGCATCCTCGGTGCCCCAGATTCGACCACCGGACGCGCGGGCGAGTTGCTCGGGCGCGCGGTGACGCCGCTGCGAGAAGAAGGCCGGCCGTTGTTCGCCGGACTGCGTTCGTGGTGGGACGACCCGGACGGTTGGACGCAGGTGTTCCACCTCGGCGACATGCTGCGCGAGTACCGCGGCGACGCGCACATCGCAGCGTGGACGAGCGCGGGACTCGACGCGGTCGAGATCGGCCTGTTGACCGAGTGCTACATCGGGCTCCCAATGCGCACCTACATCCGCACCCGCGCGTGGGACGACGTCGCGCTCGACGGCGCCACCGAACGGTTGGAAGCACGCGGATGGCTGGCCGACGACACGCTGACCCCGATCGGCCGCGAAGCACGAGAGAACATCGAACGGGCGACCGACCGCGCGTTGGCGCCCGCGCTCGATGCGCTCGGCGACGACGTCATCGAACTGTGCGACTTGCTCGCACCGTGGGGCAAGCTCGTCCGCGACGCGGGCGGCTACATCGGCGGCCCCGTCGACCTCTGGCCCGCCGACCGCCGCTAGACGTCTTCGTACTTGCGAAGGCGTTCAGTGAGTTGCTCGATCGTGACAGCCGCCCGTTCGAGCAGATCGTTCACGACATCACGGTTGTAGCCACGAAATGCTTCCGAGATCTTCGTGTCGCGTAGCTCGGCCGGTGAAATGTCCATGTGGGCGGTAGAGGACTCGAACCTCCGACCTCGTCGGTGTGAACGACGCGCTCTAACCAGCTGAGCTAACCGCCCCTTGGGGCTGTACATCGTAGCGAGACGCCTCGGGGCCCCGGGCTGAAACCCGGGGGCCCCGAACACCGCGTTGCGCGTCGACGCTCAGCTGACCGTGAACTCCTGGGCCATGCCCAGCGACGCGTGATCGGTGCCGTCGGCATCGGAGATGAAGCACAGCATGCCGTAGTTCCCGGGCTCGAGCTCGACGTTGACGACCTCTTCGTCCTCACCGCCGGGCGCGGCGAGCCCCGACGCCCACTCACCCTCGATACCGGTGCCGTCCTCGCTTTCGAGTGCCGCGTCGAGCGTCACGCCTTCCGCCAGTTTCACGATGAGGAGGAAGTGCGCCTCGGCGCCCGCGTTGGTGAGCACGAAGGACGTAGGCCCGGCTGTGAGCAGCCCCTCCCACTGGAATTCGTAGTCGACCGCGTTCACATCGACCCGCGCCGCGGCCGGATCCAGCTCCTCGTCGGACCCCGGATCGTGCTCCGTTCCGCATTCGGCGTTCTCGAACGCGTTGATGTCCTCGACCGCTTCTTCGACGTCGTCCTCCGCGAACGCGTTGAGGAAGGCGACGGAGTCGTCGCCCGCCGCGAGCAGCGGCGGGACCACGATCGCGACCTGCTCGGCGATGTCGTCCGGGGCCAGCTCCTGGAACTCCGCGAGCTGTTCGGCCGTCGGCGGTGAGTCCTGTTCAAACGCCTCGACGGCGAGCGCGCAGTAGGGCGACACGGCTTCCTCGGCCTCGGCCGTGGTCTCGTCCGTGGCATCGTCGGCATCAGCCGCGGTTTCGTCGGTTGCGGCGTCGTCATCGTCGTCATCGCCGCCGCACGCCGCGAGCCCGGAGACGAGAACCAGCGCCAAGACCGCGACCGAAAGCCGGCGGGTCAATGTCGAATGCCGTCGCACGAATACTCCTTCTGTCGTTCGCTGGGAGGTAGGAGTATGTCAGCCGCCGAGCCCCGGAAGAGGGTCGGGGCGGCGCGACCGGGAAATCCGCTAGAAGCCGCGCGCGAGGTACTCGGTTGCGAGGGCGCTGTAGACGGCGACGCCCACGCGCATGGCGTCTTCGTCGAGGACCATGCGGTTCGAGTGGCACGAGTGCGCCCGCGCCGGCGCCACTCCCGGCGGGCAGACGCCGAGAAAGGCCATTGCGCCGGGCCGCTCGTGCAGCATGTACGAGAAGTCCTCGGCGCCCATCACCGGTGCGAGCATCTCCCCGGTCTGCGAACTCCCCAACACGTCGCCCGCGACACGCAGCACGAACCGCGCCGCGTCGTCGTCGTTGACGGTCACCGGGTAGCCGGCGTTGACGTTCACTTCGCCGTGCATCTCGTGGGCGGCGGGGATGCCGGTGACCAGCCGCTCGATGCCCTTGAGCGCCACGCGGCGCCCTGCTTCGGACACCGCGCGCAAGGTACCTTCCATACGGACCTTCTCGGGGATGACGTTGCTCGTCGTACCGGCTCGAATCTTGGCGATCGTGATGACGACCGGGTCGAACGTGTTGATACGGCGCGTCGCGAACACTTGCAGCGCCTGCACCAACTCCGCCGCGACGGGCATCGGATCGTTGGCCAGGAACGGCGTCGACGCGTGGCCGCCCTTGCCCGTGATCGTGATCTCGAACGCGTTGGCCGACGCCATCAGCGCTCCCGGCCGCGTCCACACGGACCCGCTCGGGAGATTCGGAGAGACGTGCAGCGCGAACGCGGCGTCGACTCGCGGCTCCTCGAGTACGCCCTCGCGCACCATCGCGGCGGCGCCGGCGAATCCCTCCTCGCCGGGCTGGAACGCGAAGCGCACCGTGCCGCGGATGTCGGCCCGGCGCGCCGCGAGGACGCGCGCGGCACCCACGAGCATGGCGGTGTGCGCGTCGTGCCCGCACGCGTGCATGGCGCCGTCGACGCCACTCGCGAACTCCAGGTCGGTGTCCTCGACCATCGGCAGCGCGTCCATGTCGGCCCGCAGCAGCACGGTCGGGCCGTCGTCGGCTCCCCGCAGATCCGCGACGACGGATGACAACCCGGTGCCGCGACGGACGTCGAGGTCGAGACCGGCGAGGGCGTCGAGCACCGCGCCCTGCGTCCGCGGAAGGGTAAGACCCAGTTCCGGGTGCGCATGGATCCGGCGTCGCAATGCCACTACGTCGGGAAGGGTGCGATCGGCAGCACCGAGAAGGTCCGTCACCGCTGGGACACTACGAGGCGCGGAACCAGTCCCGCACTGCGACGGCGAACACGCCTTGATACGCGCGGTAGCTTTTGCGCAGCCGGTCACCGGGCCAAGACCGAGGGCACAGCTCGCGCGGCAGCACCGGGTCAGCGCGCACATGAGCCAGCGCCGCAGCACCCGTGACGAAGCCGGGCACGAGCGCGGTGTGGTTGCCGCCGTCCAACGCCCGCGTGACAGCGGCCAGCCGGTCTCCGAGGTTACGGGCGCGCGCCGCCCACTCGTGTGGAGCGAAGAGCCGGTCGGCCAGGACTCGTCTGGGCTCGTCGGGATGGCCCGTCCACCACGTGCACTGCGCGTCGGCGACGCTCCACGCGTCGTCCGGTGCCGAGCGCGGCGGCAAGTTCGCGGGTCGCGTCCAAAGGCCCTCGCGAGTCTCGGCGTAGCGGAGCCGGCGCATCGCGTCGCGGAGCCCGGCCCGCTCGGCCGCCGACCGGGCGCCCGGTTCGACAACGGCCAACCGCCAGGCGCCCGACCACTCCTCGGTAGTGGGCGCGAGGCTCCACTCCTGGGCGGGTTGGCGGGCCCGGATGCGCCCGACGAGTTCATACGTGCCGTCGAGCGTGGTGCATTCGCCCCGTTCGACCATGCGGCTCAGCGCGACCCGCGCCGTTCCCTCGGCAATGCCGAACAGTCCGCACCACTGCACGAGCCGGGCGGCGGAGAGCCGGGGCGGACGCATTCCGAGCAACAGGCTCGCGATCACGGACCGGGCGGTCAGGGGCCGATCGAACAGGTCGACATTACGGTCTAGCTGCATCTGTCGAAAGAGTGTAATGTGCAAGCGTGCGGACGCAGCGGAGCCACGGACGGCGCAGTGAGGGAGCCATGAGAATGTGACCGCGACGGCGACCATGGTTCCTGCGCCCGAACTGCTCGAACATTTCGTCCCGACCGAGCGCCTCACGCCCACCGCTCGCCCCGCTCGCGAGTGGCGCGAGGAGCTGCGCCGGATCCCGAACGGGCGCAACGCACTCGGGGTGGTGTCGTGTTACGCCCAAACCCTCGGCATCATCTGGTGCGCGGTGTGGGCGAACAACCCGTTCGTGTGGGTGGCCGCGTTTTTGCTGATGGGTCGCGCCCACGCGCAGTTCGCGGCGCTCATGCACGAAGCCGCGCACCGGCTGCTCTTTTCGAACAAGCGTCTCAACGACTGGGTCGGCCGGTGGCTCCTCGGGTACCCGTCGTTCACGCCGACCGACCTGTACCGGCGCGGCCATATGGCGCACCACCGCGAGGAGTTCGGGCCCGACGAACCCGACATCCCTCTGTACCGGGGCTACCCGATCGCGAAGGACTCGCTGCGCCGCAAGCTCGTCCGCGACGCGACGGGCCAGACGGGTTGGAAACTTTTCCAAGGGCTGCTGCGCGGCGTCCGCGCTCCTGGTCCGGCCGGCCAGGCGGCCCGCCGCATCGTCGGCACGCAGCTCGTGCTCATCGCGATCTCGATCGCGGTCGGCCATCCGTTCGTGTACTGGCTGCTGTGGTTCCTCCCCTACCTGACCGTGTGGCGCGTCATCAACCGGCTGCGCTCCATCGCCGAGCACGGGGGCATGCAGCAGTCGAAGGACCGGCGCAACACGTCGCACACCGTGCGGCAGGGGTTCCCGGCCCGCTTCATGCTCGTGCCCTTCCACATCGGGTGGCACCTGGCCCACCACGTCGACTCCGGCGTGCCGATGGCGAACCTTCCCAGGTTGCACGCCGAACTCCGGCGCAGTGGCTATGTCACCGACGAACTCGAGTACTCCAGCTACACGAAGTTGTGGCGCAAGCTGGCTTCCGGTTGACGTCGTCGGCCAGGATCGCTGCATGGCGAACTCGCTCACGGACTTGATACGGACCCAGGCGCAGGTCCGGAGCTTTCGAACCGACCCGGTCGACGACAACACCGTGTTGGGCCTCCTCGAGCTGGCGAGTCTCGGTGCCGCGGGCCGGCGCCGCCGGTGTGAGTTTGTCGTCGTGCGCGACCCCGACGTCCGCCACCAGCTCGCCCGCATGTACCGGCAGGGCTGGTCGATCTACAAGCGGCTCCTCCGGCGCCGCAGCGACAGTGCCCTGGTCGCCGCCCGCCAGTGGGAGGCCGACCACTTCGAAGATGTTCCGGTGCTGATCGTCGCCTGTGCGGTCGGGCGCCGGCCCGTCTTTCCGGCCGTCGACGCGGCTTCGTTCTACGGCAGCGTGTTCCCCGCCGTGCAGAACCTTCTCCTGGCCGCGAACGACGCCGGGTTGGGTTCCAGTGTCACGTCCCTCGCGCTCTGGTCGTCGTGGGAGGCGCGCCGGACACTCGGGCTCCCCCGCCATGTCACCCCGGTCGCGGTCGTCCCGATCGGGTGGCCCCGAGGCCACGCGGCACCGGCGCCCGGTGCACCCGTCGGGAACCTCGTGCACTTGGACCGGTACGGCCACCAGCCCTTTCGGGCCCGGCCTCTCGATTCCGACGCCAACATGGCATTATGAGTGCCACGACTTCCAGGCAGGTGACGACGTGGCCAGAAAGGGACGAGCTCGACGCTTCCGCGAAGCGCGCAAGCTCAAGCAGGGCTACGACGACGGGCTGTTCCGGGAAGGGTCCGGCACTCTCGCCGACGTAAACGGCGAAGAAGCGTCCGCCGTCGACGATGACGACGAAGACGAAGATGACTGGGACGACGACGAGGCAGTGGACCAGTCGTCGGAAGATTGGGACCCGCTCAAGGACTAGGTCGTTCTTTCGGCCTCCTGGCCTCCACGGTGGGTGACGGTGGCAGCCGACCCCGAACGGCCCCGCGACAATGATGCCAACCCCGTCCACGGCGCGCTCTCGGTAGGTGTCTGGAACTCCTACCGTCAACGGCGTATCGTCCGAAAGGCATCCTTGCCCCGCACCGGCCGATCCCCCAAACAGGAAGACCGGCTCTTCGATGAGTCGCCCCTGACCGCGACCGCCGCACACAAGCTGCTCGTTGACGCCCGCAAAGCCCATGAGCGTGCCGTGCTCCAGGCCAACAGAGCGATGCACGAACGCGGGAAGGCCGTCTATCGGGCGCATCTCGAAGCGGGCTTGTCATGGGCGCAGATCGCAGCCGACCTCAACATTGCCCGACCGACCGCGGTAGACCTGATGTACCGGTACGAACGCGCGGTCGCGCAGGGCCGCGATATGGGGATGCTTGTGAAGCCACTGGACGAGGGCCCACCACCGACGCGGTAACCGCGGCGTTCGGCCACACACGTACCGAAGCGGCACACCACACATGACCACGTTCATTCGGTCTGCTGACCAAAGCCTCATCAACCTCGATCACGTCACGCACATTCGGTGCAGGCGAGGCAATCGGGAACCAGCGCGATTCCGCGTCCGCGCGCAACTCCCCGTCGGACGGGTGATTCCACTCAAGCGTTCTTTGTCTCTGACGCACGGTGGAGCGTCGAGAAATGGGAGGTCGGTGGGCCGTGTCCGTCCGGCGGCGTGCTGGGTGTGGGTTCGTCGCAGGAGGGGCACGGCCCACCGGCACGAGACGTGGAGGTCAGGCCGTACGCGGATTCGGCTTGTCGCCGGCGATCTCGTAGCGGCGTAGCGCTTCGGCTACTGCTTCGCCTTTGATGTCGCCTGTCTGCGCGAGGCCGTCGAGGACGCCGATCACTACTGATGCGGCGTCGATTTCGAAGTGGGCTCTCAATTCGGGGCGGACGTCGCTGAAGCCGTAGCCGTCTGTTCCCAGAACGACGTAGGGGCTCGGGACGAACCTTGCGATGCTGTCGGGGACGGTCTTTACCCAGTCGGTGACTGCGATGACCGGCCCTTCGGTCCCCACGAGTTGTTCCGTCACATACGGGGTGCGCGGCGCCTCGGTCGGGTTGAGGCGGTTCCAGCGTTCGGCGTCGAGGGCGTCGTCGCGGAGTTGCTTCCATCCGGGCACGCTCCACACGTCGGCGGCGACGTCGTGGTGCTCGGCCAGGAGCTGCTGGGCCTCGAGCGCCTGCAACACCATCGGACCGCTCGCGAGGACCTGGGCGCGATGCGTGCGCGTCACGTCGGCCGCACGCAGCCGGTACATGCCGCGCAGGATGCCTTCTTCGACGCCTTCGGGCATCGGCGGCTGCACGTAGTTCTCGTTGTAGAGGGTGACGTAATAGAAGCAGTCGTCGGGTTCGGGGCCGTACATGCGCCGGATGCCGTCGCGCACGATGACGCCGACTTCGTACGCATACGCGGGGTCGTAGGCGCGGCAGTTCGGGTACGCGAGCGCGAATGCGTACGACTGCCCGTCGCAGTGCTGAAGGCCTTCGCCGGTCAGCGTTGTGCGACCGGCGGTCGCGCCCATGAGAAAGCCTTTGCCGCGCTGGTCGCCGAACGACCAGATCAGGTCGCCGATGCGCTGGAAGCCGAACATCGAATAGAAGATGAAGAACGGGATCATCGGTTGACCCCACGTCGCGTACGCGGTGGACGCGGCGGTGAAGTCGGCCATCGATCCGGCCTCGGTGATGCCTTCTTCGAGGATCTGGCCGTTCGGTGCCTCGCGGTACGAGAGCATCAGGCCGGCATCGACCGGCTCGTACTGCTGGCCGAACGGCGCGTAGATCTTGAACTCGGGGAACAGCGCGTCCATTCCGAACGTGCGGCCCTCGTCGGGGATGATCGGCACCACGCGCTTGCCCCAGTCGGGGTCCTTCAGCAGCACGCGTAACAGCCGGGTGAACGCAGTCGTCGTCGATGCCTGCACCTTGTCGCCGGTTCCGGCGGTGAGCTGATCGATGATCTCGTCGCGCGGGAAGATCGTGGTCTTGGTGCGCACCACGCGTTCGGGGAGGTAGCCGTCGAGCGCGCGGCGGCGTTCCATCATGTACTCGTACTCGGGTGAGCGGTAGCCCGGGTGGAAGTACTGCGGGAGGCCGTCGACCGCGAGTCGGTCGTCGGGTATTTCCATGTAGAGGCGATCGCGCAGGACCTTGAGTTGATCCTCGCTCATCTTCTTGATCTGGTGGGTCGCGTTGCGTGCCTCGAAGTCGGGGCCGAGCGTCCACCCCTTCACCGTCTTGGCGAGGATCACGGTCGGCGCGCCTTCGTGCTCGACCGCCGCCTTGTATGCCGCGTACAGCTTGCGGTAGTCGTGCCCGCCGCGCGGGAGTCGGATGAGGTCGTCGTCACTCATCCCCTCGACCATCCTGCGCAGCCGCGGGTCGGGACCGAAGAAGTGGTCGCGGATGTACGCGCCCGACTCCACCGCGTACTTCTGGAACTCGCCGTCGAGGGTCGAGTTCATCTTGTTGACGAGCACGCCGTCGACGTCTTTGGCGAGGAGTTCGTCCCAGGGGCTCCCCCACACCACCTTGATGACATTCCAGCCCATGCCGCGAAAGATCGACTCGTACTCCTGGATGACCTTGCCGTTGCCGCGCACGGGACCGTCGAGTCGCTGCAGGTTGCAGTTGACGACGTAGATCAGGTTGTCGAGGCGTTCACGGGAAGCGAGCGAGAGTCCGGCAGTCGACTCGGGCTCATCGAGTTCGCCGTCACCGACGAAACACCAGACGCGTGCCTCCGACGTGTCCGCGATTTCGCGCTGGTACAGGTAGCGATTGAAACGCGCCTGGTAGACCGCGTTGAGCGGACCGAGGCCCATGGACACCGTGGGGAACTCCCAGAAGTCCGGCAACCGGCGCGGGTGCGGATACGACGGCAGGCCGCGACCGCGAACTTCGCGCCGGAAGTGGTCGAGCTGTTCTTCGGTGAGCCGTCCTTCGAGAAACGCGCGCGCGTAGATGCCCGGTGCCGCGTGACCCTGGAAGAAGACCTGGTCGCCGAAACGACCGTCGCCCTTGCCGCGGAAGAAGTGGTTGAACCCGACCTCGTACAGCGCGGCTGACGATGCGAACGTCGAGAGGTGACCGCCCAGCCCGTCGTACAGGTGGTTCGCGCGGTCGACCATGACCACCGCGTTCCACCGTACGAACGCGCGGATGCGGCGTTCGATGTGTTCGTCGCCGGGGAACCACGGTTCTTCGCCCGGCGGGATCGTGTTCATGTAGTCGGTCTGGACCATGGCCGGAACGCCGACGCCCTTGTCGCGGGCGCGCTCCATCAGCCGGGCGAGCAGATAGTTCGCACGCGACTTGCCCGTGCCGTCGATGACGGCGTCGAGGGACTCGAGCCACTCCGACGTTTCCTGCGGATCGATGTCGGGGAGCTGGTGGATCGAGCCGTCGATGAACATGCGCGCGCCCTCCGAAGATGGGATCCGGCCGAAGGGGGTGCGGCCGACGCAACCTGCGTTCAGGTTACGGCGCTACCAACCGCGTTCTGTGCCCTTCCGTCTCCCCAGACCATCGGCGCGACGATCGGCGGGGTCAGGGCTTTGCGGAGGCGACGCACCCGTCGTCTTCGGGGACGTCCTCGCCGAAGACCGAGCAGTCGCAGGTCTTTGCGCAGTCCTCGACGTGCTGGCGGTACTGGAATGCACCGAACGCGGCGGCACCGAGCAGGAGCATCACGATGATCCGGGTTCCGAGAGAACGGACCGTGATGAGCGTGACAATGATGAGCGCAATCGCGACGAAAATGAGTACCGCCGACGCACCCTCGAGGAACGAGGTGTCCATCCAGTCCGGAAGCGCTGCCACCATTACTTCCGAATGTACAACTCTTTGCGCGGTTCGTCACCGAATGTGACTCGTGACGAGGGAATTGTCACCTCGTGTGGCGGATGAGCTAGTCCTCAGGACCCTGGGCCGAACGGCCCGGCTTGCGGGTTGTGGGCGATAAGGGACTCGAACCCCTGACCCCCTGCGCGTCATGCAGGTGCTCTAACCAACTGAGCTAATCGCCCGAGCGAAGGTGCGAGGATAGCCAACCATGGGTTTCCTCGACGGGCCTAGCCGGCGTGTGCCTCGGCGAGGCTGTCGAACACGTCGAGCAGCTGCTCGGCACCGCACAGCTCGAGCACTTTTCGGACATACGAGCGCTGGTCACGAACGATGGCAAAGGCGATGCGTTGGCCGGCGAACCGCTGCTGCAGGTCGAACGCGAGCCGAACGCCGACGCTGTCGAAATAGTCGACGTCGGTGAGATCGAGCACGACCCGTTGGGTTTCCAACGTCACTCCGTCGACGATCAAGGCCTGAATCTCCTCGCCGTTCGACACATCGATCTCGCCGCGCACCCGTACCACGGTGACTGCGTCGAGCTGCTCGTGTTCGACCGTTGCGATCGGGCTCGTCACGCGTTTCCCCCTCACGGTTCCTCCCGACGGTAGCCCAGCCCACGCGGCCCCGGGACACGTGGCGGCGTAGAAACCGGAAACCGTTTGCTTTACCGTCTACGCATGGGTGGTGAGAGCGTGGAGCCGATCCGGCGGCACTCGGCGACGCTGGTTGCCGTGGTGCTCGCCGTTGCGGGCGGCGTCATCCTTGCGCTCGACGCGTTCGACGGCGCGGCTTTCGCCTTCCGGCTTCTGTTCCTCGTCGCCGCGTGCGTCACAATTGTCCTGATCGCCCGTGCGCGCGAAGCGCGCGAGAGCGCCCTCAGCCGTACCGAAGAGCTCCAAGCCATCGAAAAAGAGCTGCGCGCTTCGGAACAGCGTTATCGGTCGGTGCTCGACGCGACGACTGCGATCGTCGCAGTGACAGACGCTGACGGCCGGTTCACGGAACCGCAGTACGGATGGGAGGCGTACACGGGCCAGACGTGGGATGAACACCGCGACTACGGCTGGCTCCAAGCGTTTCACACGGGCGATCGCGACAACCTCCTCGACGTGTGGCAGACCGACGTCCCCCGCCAGGAGGTATACGAGAACCGCATCCGGCTATGGCACCGGCCCTCCGGCGCGTATCGCTACGTCCTCGTGCGCGGTGCGCCGGTCGTCGACAACGGATCCGTTCGGGAATGGATCGGGACCGTCACCGACGTGCACGAGCACACCCTTGGTGAAATGCGCATCGCCGGCGCGGCCCAACTGCGCTCCGCCGTCCTGAGCTCCCTGCAAGACGGTCTCTTCGTCACCGACTGGCACGGGAACATTGTCGAGGTCAACGAAGCGTGGCAACGGCTCGTCGGCTTCTCGCGCGCCGAGGCCCTCGCGGCCCGTCCCCCGTACCCGTGGTGGCCGGATCCGGACGAGCATCCCGAGGCGTGGGCCGCGATCGCCGCGCTCGAGGACCGCCTACGCGCGTCACGCGATCCCATCGAGTGCGAGATTTCGTACCGCCACCGCAGCGGGCATCTCGTACCCACGCTCACGTCGGTGGCGACGGTCCGGGAAACCGATCGCGTCCGGCTGGTGATCGGCAGCGTGAAGGACATCACCGAGCGGAAAGCCGCCGAGAACGAGTTGCGATCGGAGCGCGACTTTCGCGAGGCGATCGTCGCCGCATTACAGGAGGGCATGTTCGTGCTCTCGCGCGACGGGGGCATCCTGGAGGTCAACGACGCCTGGACCCGTGTGACCGCGTTCGAGCGGTCGGCCGTGATCGGGCTCCGCCCTCCGTACCCGTGGTGGCCGCCCGCGGCACGCGAACGGCTCATGGACCAACTCCTCGACGCGCTCGGTGGAGGAACGACGGCCGAACTCGAGACGACGATCGTGCGAAGCACGGGCGAGGAACGGCGGGTCGTGGTCACCTGCCGCCCCGTGCACGACGCGACGACCGGCGACTTCGTGGCGGTGGTCGGGACCTATCGCGACATCACCCGGCGCTCTGCCGCCGAGGCGCGCCTGCGTACGTTCGCCGCGGTCACGGCCCGCTTGGCGACCCACAACGACATCGGCGGCATCGCCCATGCCACGTTGTCGGAACTCATGGCCGCGACCGGCGCCGAGATCGGAGCAGTCGGTCTCGCAGACGCCGATCAGCGCACGTTTGGCGTCGTCGCGGAGATCGGCTTGCCCTCATACGCGCCGGACCGGTGGCGGCGCGTCAGTCTCGATCATCCCGGGCCGCTGTCGGTCGCGCTCGCGACGAGCACCACAATCGTCGTGACCGATCACGCCGAACTCGAGCGGCGGTTTCCGTCGATTGCGCCCGGATCCCGGGATCTCGGCATCGAAGCCTTCGTCGCGATCCCGCTCACTCACGCGGGTGTTGCGGTCGGGGTCCTCTTCCTTGCCTTCCGCGTCCCGCACACGCTTTCTCGAGGCGAGATCGAACTTCTCGACGGTGCGACACCCATCGTCGCGCAGGCGCTCGAACGGGGCCGCCTCTTCGAGTTCCAACGGTCGATCGCGTCGACACTGCAGCACGCGCTGCTGCCCGAACCGCCGACCGGGTCGGCCGATCTTGCCGTCGCGGCGCGCTACCAACCCGCCGTCGCCGAACTCGAGGTCGGTGGTGACTGGTTCGACGTCGTGCCACTCACGGAAGGAAGGGTCGCGGTCGTCGCCGGCGACATCGTCGGCCGCGGTCTCGCGGCGGCCGCGGTCATGGGTCAACTCCGCAGCGCGCTCGGCGCGCTCGCGCACACGACACCCAGCGCCGGCGAGGCGATCTCTCGACTCGACCGTTTCGCACGGCGCATCCCCGGGGCCAGGGCGACCACGGTCTGCTACGCGATTGTCGACGTCGGCGCCCATACCCTCCGGTTCGCCACCGCGGGCCATCCTCCGCCCCTCCTCATCGACGAAGCGGGCAACGCGCAGTACCTCGAACAGGGCCACAGCTGGCCGCTCGGAGTCGTCGACCCCGACATGCCCCGGCCCGAGGCGATCGTCGCGCTGCCGCCGGGGTCGACACTGCTGCTCTACACCGACGGTCTCATCGAACGGCGCGGCCACCGCCTCGAGGAGGGGCTCGATGCACTCGCTGCGCAGGCGTCGGCCTGCAACGGGCTACCCGTCGAAGAGATGTGTGACGAGTTGCTGCGCGTGCTCGTTCCCGAACTACCAAGCGACGACATCGCGCTCGTTGCGATCCGTCTCGTCTCCGCTGACGCCCGCGCGTTCACGTATCGGGTGCCCGCCGCGGCCGACGAACTCGTCGTAATGCGCCGCCGGCTTCGCGGCTGGCTCGGCCGCCAGCACTTCCCCACCCGCGTGAACGACGACATCGTCCTCGCCGTCGGCGAAGCCTGCACGAACGCGGTCGAGCACGCGTACGGGAGCGACGGACCGAACTCGGTCGTAGTCGAAGCCCACCGCGTCGACGACGACATCGTCCTCACGGTCCGCGACTACGGGTCGTGGCGGCGACTCGCGCCCGACCCTCGCCGCAACCGAGGTCTCCGGCTGATGGCCGCCGTCATGGACGACGTATCCGTGTCCGCTGCGCCCGACGGCGGCACCCGGGTCCGCATGCGCCGGAACCTCGAGGTTCCGTAACGTCGTGTCGCACTCCGCGTCAGCAAGTCTCATCGCTCGTGACGTCTCCAAGGCGCACGGATCCCATCTCGTGCTCGACCGCGTCTCGGTGACCGTGGTGCCGGGTCGTTGCGTCGGGATCGTCGCGCCCAACGGGACGGGCAAGACGACGTTGCTCCGCATCTTGGCGGGTCTCGAACCGCCCGACAGCGGTGCCGTCGAACGGCACCCACCCACCGCGACCGTCGGGTATCTCCCCCAGGAACCGGACCGGCGTGACGGCGAAACGCTCCGAAGCTTCCTCGCGCGCCGCACCGGCGTGCGTGCAGCCGAAGCTGCACTCGACACGGCGAGTGAACAACTCGCGGGCGATCACGACGGCGCCGACGACGCGTACGCCGCCGCGCTCGACCGTTTCCTGGCGTTGGGCGCGCCCGACTTCGACGCGCGTGCGGCGACAACCGTCGTCGAATTGGGGCTGCCCGAGCGGTTGCTCGACGTCCCGATGCTCGCGCTCTCAGGTGGACAGGCGGCGCGGGCCTCGCTTGCCGCGATCCTGTTGTCTCGCTTCGATGTGTTGCTGCTCGACGAGCCGACCAACGATCTCGATTTCGCGGGCCTCGACCGGTTGGAACGCTTCTTCGCCCAGAGCGCGGCGGGCGTCGTCGTGGTTTCCCACGACCGCACATTCCTCGACCGCACGATTGACGCCGTGCTCGAACTCGACGAACACACGCACCAAGGCCGGGCGTTCGACGGCGGGTGGGCCGCGTACCTGGACGAACGCGCGATTGCCCGGCGCCATGCGGAGGAACACTACGAGGAGTACCAGACCAAGCGGTCGACGTTGATGTCACGGGCCCAGCAACAACGCGAGTGGGCGACGCAAGGCGTGGCGAAAGCCAAGAAGAGCGGCGAGCGCGACAAGTTCATCCGCGCGTTTCGCACGCAATCGAGTGAACGTCTCGCCGGTAAGGCCCGCGCCACCGAGCAGGCGGTCACCCGCCTCGACGCCGAAGCCGTAGAGAAACCCTGGGAAGGCTGGGACCTACGGCTCGAACTCGCCGAGGCGCCCCGCAGCGGCGACATCGTGGCTCGCTTCGAGCGCGCCGTCGTACAGCGCGGTGATTTCACGCTCGGCCCGCTCGACTTCGAAGTGCGTTGGGGCGAACGGGTCGCGATCCTCGGCCCGAACGGAAGCGGCAAGACGACGCTGCTCGGCGTCCTCCTCGGCGAGCTCCCGCTCGACTCCGGTGCGCGCCAACTCGGTCCGGCAGTCGTCGTCGGCACGCTCGACCAGGGGCGGGCCCGCTTCGCCGCCGACGCCACCCTGCTCGACGCGTTCATCGGGGCCACGGGTGCCGACCTGTCGACGGCGCGCTCCGCGCTCGCCAAGTTCGGGCTCGGCGCCGACCACGTCACGCGCCCCTCGAACACGCTGTCTCCGGGAGAACGTACCCGCGCCGTGCTCGCGTTGTTCACGGTGAGCGGGGTGAACTGCCTCGTGCTCGACGAACCGACCAACCACCTCGACATGCCCGCGATCGAACAGCTCGAACAGGCTCTCGACACCTTTGGCGGCACGGTCCTGCTCGTCACCCACGATCGCCAACTGCTCGAGGCCGTGAGCCGTACTCGCGAGATTCGTCTCGAGCACGGTCGCGTCGTGGCCGACGAGACCGTCGCAGAACCGTCGTAGCATGTACGGGTGAACACCCCGGCGAACGACTTGCTCGACGGAACGCAACAACACCTCGATCCGAAGATCGCGATTGTGTGGGCAGCCGGCTCCGCAGTGCTGCCGCTCTTCCTGACGATCGCGGCGGTCGTGACGGTCCTCGCGGTCGACGCACCCGATTGGATGCTCGGCGTCGCCGTGTTCGGCGGCGTCGCGTTGACCCTCGCCGGCGTCGTCTGGGCCCGCATGGCGTGGGCCCGATGGCGGTGGACGGCATGGCCCGACGCCGTCGAGTTACGCCACGGCGTGTTGCGCGTGCGCGAATCGTTGGTGCCGTATCACCGCATCCAGCAGATCGACATCGTGCGGGATCCGCTCGAACGCGTCCTCGGCTTGTCGAGCTTGATCCTGCGGACGGCCTCTTCGACCAGCGATGCGAAAATTCCCGGTCTGCCGCAGCAGACCGCCGACGGCCTCCGCCGCCGACTCCTGGCGCTGGCGGGTGTCGATGATGCGGTCTGAGCTTCCCGGGGCTCCCGCGCCCGGTCCGCGGGCGAGCGGACCGCACCGGACCCATCCGCTCACGGCAGTCACTGGCTTCGTTGCATTCGGGCTCGGGCTGGTTCTCGTCGCGACCGCTTCCGGCTTGGGTTTCGACCTGATCATCACGATCTTCGGCGGCCTGTCCCTCATACGGTGGTGGTTTCGGACGTACGAGGTCGGCCCCGACGAGTTGATCGTTCGCGACGGTGTGCTCAGCCGGCGCATCCAAGTCGTGCCCTACCGGCGCGTGCAACAAGTCGACATCCGCCGCAGCCTCTTCATGCAGATCTTCGGACTTGCGGCACTGCGCATCGAGACCGCCGGGTCGCAGGCCGGCACAGTCGACCTCGCGATGCTGAGCGCGCCCACGGCCGAGAGCTTGCGTACATGGGTTCTGGCGCGTCGCGCGGCACCTGCGCCCCAAAGCGAGGGATCGACCGCGTTCGTGCCCGCGCCACCGGCTCCGGAGGAAGTGCTTCACGCGCTCGGGATCGGGCGCCTGTTCCTGGCCGGCGTGACGGCGCCGGCCGTCGCGCTGAGTCTCGCGGTGGCTGTGGCTACCGTGCCCGCGGCGATCGCGTTCGCTGTCTGGTCCGGTCTCAACGCGTTGGCGGTGCCTGCGGCGTTCATGTTTCTCGCCGCGGTCATCGCAGCCATCTCGGTCATCGCCAGTGTTCTGACGTACGCGGGGTACGAGCTCTCGCGCGCGGGCGACGAGATGCGTTTGAGTCACGGCGCACTCGAGCGACGTCACGTCACGATGCCGATCGCACGGGTGCAATACATCGAGATCAGCGACAATCCGCTGCGGCGCGCGTTTGGTATCGCGTCGGTTTCCATTCGTTCGGCGGCCCAGATCGGCGCGGTGGGCCAGTCGGGTCGCGTCGAAATCCCGATCGTCGATCGAACCGAGGTTTCCGGTCTGCTCGCCGCGCTGATGGGTGATCAGAGCTGGACCCCACCACCACTCCATCCGCGCCCGCCCGCGGCGCGCCGGCGCGGCATTGTGCGCCGCACCGCGCCCATACTCGCGATCGCGGCGATCGTGTTGGCGTTCGAGCCAGTCGCCGGGGTCGTCGTGGCCGCGTGCGCGCTCGGCGGATTTGCCTGGGGAGTTGTCGCGCACCGCCGGGCCGGATACGCCGTCACGCCGGCGATCGCGGTGTTCGCCGCGGGCGTGGTGCTCCATCGGCTCCACCTCGTCCCGATCGAACGCATCCAGAGCGCCCGGGCCGTGCAGTCTCCGTTCCAGCGCCGGGCGGGTCTGACGACTTTGGCGCTCGACATCGCAGGCTCGGCCGGAGCGCCGGGTCTGTACGACCTCGACGTGCCGACGGCGACGACCTTGCGCCGCGAGCTACCGCGAGCGCGTGGCCCCGAGCGGGCCGGAGCTACGGCGTCACCACGATCCTTCCCGTCATCCCGTACGCCACGTGGCCGGGAAGGTGGCACATGAACTCGAATATGCCCGGCTCGGTGAACTCGAAGTACGTGACACCCGTGTCGTCCGGACCGACCGATACCTCGCCCGGGACCGGTGGGTGACGCGCCTCACTGCCCTCCCGGTGGCGGGCGTGCACGTCGGCATCACCGGTGACGAACTCATGATTGATCGGGTCGTCGTTGCGAATGACGAACTGCACGGTCGTCCCCGCGCGCACCTCGAGTGCGTCGACCGAGAACTCGCTGTGCTCGATACCGATCTCGACCGTCACGAGCCCCGGACCGAGCGGCGCGGTGTCGTCCGAGGCGGTCGCGTCGACCGCGTAGCTGCCGATGCCGACCACCGCGGCGGCGACACCGGCGAGCCCGACCCGCGCAATCCAGTTCATGCCGGCGCCGGTCGCGAACTACGCCGCGACCCGAGACCGGTCACGGCAACGACGCCGAGACCCGCGGCGATGGCGAAGACCAGCGACCACCGGATCGGTGGACCGGGCGCCTGCACCGGTCGGGTTTGCACCGCGTCGACCCCGACGTCGACCAACTCGGGCAGCCCGCGACCGTCGACCGACGCCGCGAGGTCGTAGTCGAGGTCACGGGCTTCGGCGTTCACGGTCAGGTACGTGAACCACATCTCCTCCGGCACCCACTCCATACCGACGTCGGAACGGAGATCGGCCAGCAGCGAATCCGACGCCGCCTCGTCGCGCTCGAGGGACAGTCCGGGGCCGCCCGCGAGCAACTTCGGCTGCTCGTCGGTCAACAGGAACACGTCGGCTTCGACGACCTGCGACCCGTCGAGGCCGAGGCCCAGGATCCGCAACGGGACCCACGGGTCGTCGGTCGGGATGGTGAGCATGATCGGTGTGCCGTCGCCGCTGGTCTGGCCGAGTTCGGCGGCGCGGCCGGCGTCGAAGCGGGCGGCCATGAAGATCTGGCTGCGTTGCGCGTAGAAGTCGAGCACTTCGGGCGCGTCGGGTGAGAGGAAGAATCCGTTGTCGAGCGCCCACGCGCCGACCTCGTCCCCGCCGCCGCGCAGGATCGTGATGTCGAGCGCGTCGATCTGCGTCTCGAGGATGACCTCGGCGCCGGCGGAGTCGAAGGCCTCGGCCGTGACGAGTCGTGCCTCGTCGGAAGGCGGTGCGACCTCGCGGGCGAGCCGTTGGAGGGTCCAGTCGCCGCCGCGCACGACGTCGGTCGGGATGTCGGGGAGCGGGATAATCGACCCGACTTCCTCGCCCTCGCCCGTGAACTCGAACGAGGTCACGTAGCGCTCGACGCCGTCGTGGTACGCGGCGAGGGTCGTCGTACGCACGAGCTGGATCGTTCCGTTCTCACCGATCAGGCCGCCGCACGCCGCCGCCGGACCGGCCGCGAGCAGCAATGCCGTAGGAACTACGACCCCTGCAACCACACGAGACAACCGAAACATCACAACCTCCGTGAACATCCAGGGTTTGGCGCAGAACTGGAACCTTGGATGGGTCGGGCCGGGTATCTGGTTCCCGCCGCCCAGGAAATTCCAATTGTCTTTTGGTAGCCTTGCGATCAGGGTTCACGCGGTTTCAGTGGGGGAAGCATGGCCAGGGAAGGCCGATCTAACGCACGGCGTGACGTCGTGAGTTCGGAAGCGCGACCGACGTTCGACGGGTCGGAAGGCGCGTTCGTACCGGACGACGCGCAACTCTGGCGCTACCGCACGTTCGTGGACAGTTACCGCGGATTGTGGCGAGTCGCCTACCGCGTGGCGTTTCGTTTGCTCGGCGATCGCGACCAAGCGGCCCTCGTCGCGCAGGAGGCGTGCCTGCAGACGTGTATTCGCTGGCGCAAGTTGGGCCGCGCCGGCATCGCAATGTCGTGGACCGCGCGCACGAGCGGTGACATCGCCCTCGAACTGGTTCCCGACGACATGGATCCGAGTGGATCGTTCGGCGGCGAACGCATCGACCTCGCCCGGGCCATCGCCGGACTGCCGAAGCGGGCGCGTGCGGTTGCTCTGCTGCGCTACGTCGCCGAGATCCCCGACGAAGAGATCGCGACCCTGCTCGGATGTTCGGTTGACAAGGTCGACTCGCGCGGCACGCGGGCCGGCGACATCGTCCGCAACACGATCCGGCGCGAGGTCGCGTAAGTGCTCGAACACCTCGACGACAACGCGCCGCCGGCGCCCCCCGCCGACGGCGCGGAACCGCTCGTACGACGCGCCGATTCGATGCGGCGCCGTCGCGCGGCCGCGGCCGGTACCCTCGGTCTGGCCGCGATGGCCGCGGTGACGATGGCGGCCACGGTGTCGTGGACAGCGGCTTCGGAACCGGTGACGGCAAAGCCGAGGACATCGACCACGACTACCGTCGACGAGGCGAACACGTCGAACCCGCCGCGCGTCGTGTACCTCACGCTGCCCACCACGGTCGCGCCCCCGACCACGCCGACGCCGCCGACTTCCCCGCCACCGACTTCCCCGCCACCGACGTCCTCGCCACCGACTTCCCCGCCACCGACGTCCTCGCCGCCGACCTCCCCGCCACCGACCGTTCCCGAACCCGAGTTGGAAGCGATCCCGCCGCCGTTGATCTGGAAGGCGTCCGGTCCGGCCGAGAGCGAAACTGGCGAGGTCTTGTACCCGGTGACGCTCCGTGTCCAGAATCCCGCCGCGGTCGCTCAGGAGTACACCCTCGTCGTCTGCACACCGCGCGTGAAACGTGTGCGCATCGAAGGCAACGTCCTTATCAGTGACGTCGATGCGTCGGAATGCGTCACGACCGTGCAGGCGATTGGGCCGGGCGAGATCATCAGCTCGGTGCAACTCGTTCGCATGCGGGCGGGGAACGGCAAGATCGACCCGGGCGACTACACGTTGTCGCTCTTCGGCCTCACGGTCCCGGTCCACATCATCGCGAACGGCTGAATCGCGAACGGCTGAACGGCGAACGGCTGAATAGCTGAAGGTGCCGGGCCGCAGGTGCCCTGGCTAGCGTTCCGCCCATGAGCAAACCTGAACTCATTCTGGTCGACGAACCGGCACCCATGGTTCGGCGCATCACCATGAACCGGCCCGAGAAGCGCAACAGCCTGATCCACCCGCTGCGGGGCGCGATTCTCGACACGCTACGCGAGCATGACCAGGACTCGGCCGTGCGCGTCACCATCATCCGCGGCGCGGGTCCGTCGTTCTCAGCGGGGTACGACCTCGATGACGGCAACGCCGGGCTCGACATGCCGTACTACACGCCCGGTGGCCAAGGATCGTGGCCGCGGCACGTCACCGAGGGATGGATGAGCATCTGGGATCTTGCCAAACCTGTCATCGCGCAAGTGCACGGGTACTGCCTTGCGGGCGCAAGCGAACTCGCGACCGGCTGCGACCTCGTATACATGGCGGAAGACGCGCAGATGGGGTATCCCGCGGTGCGGTTCGGTGTCCCCGACATGCACTTCCACGCGTGGTTCCTCGGCATGCGCAAGGCGATGGAAATGATGCTCACGGGTGACTCGATCTCCGGCACCGAAGCGGTCGAACTCGGGTGGGCGAACGCCGCGTACCCGGCTCCCGAGCTCGACGAGCGCGTGTTGGAGATCGCGCATCGCATTGCGCAGATCCCGACGGAACTCGTGCAGCTCAACAAGCGGGTCGTGCACCGCCAGATGGACATCATGGGCCTGCGCGCCGGCATTCGCGCCGGGACGGAACTGTGCGCGCTCGGCACCCACACCCAGACAATGCGCGACTTCATCGGCACTGCACGGGAAAAGGGCCTGACGACGGCGTTGCAGGAACGTGACAAGCCGTTCGGCGATTACCGGACGAAGACGCACCAGGAGTAGGGCTCGGCGACCGGGTTCTGAGCCGTGTCGTCTCACCTCCGCCGTAGAATCCGAACGTACGTTCGTCTCCTCCGGAGGGCC
>JANNHK010000181.1:0-16019 GCA_031404355.1 Actinomycetes bacterium | reverse complement strand
CCCGTGCGCAGCCGTTGAAGGGCGCACGAAAGTTGCGTGACGCACTCGATATCGAACGGGCCATCTCTGGCATGGCACAGCACATCTTTCAGGGTGTTTGCGTCGGTAGCGTCGTCCGTAACGATAAGGATTCGATTCGCCATGCAGCCTCCGCTCCTTTGCGTACCTTGTGCACCGTGCACGTTTGCCGCATTATCGATGGGACAAGCAATCGGAGACAAAGTTCTTAAGTTTCAGATGCACGCGGACTAAGATCTAACTGTTCTTATGTGATTCCGGCCGGCATCTTGCTAGGCAGGACAGGTTGCCACGCTTCATATTGCAAACCGGCCGATTCACCCGGCATGACCGCCTTCGTCGGGAATCCGATCAACGCCGCGCACGAACTCGGCCACGTGCTCGACCTGGACCATGCGAGATCGAGCCCGTGTCCGGTTGCTGCACTCAACAATCGGAGCTGCACCCGGTCGGGCAACGGCAGCCGTTTCGACTTCATGGGCGGTACCCGCGAGCTGAACGCACCGCATAAGGACAAGCTCGGGTGGTTGCACATGGGCGGCGTTTCTCAGCTGCTCGAGGTGTCGCAGTCCGGCACTTACGAGATTGCGCCGCTGAACGTTGTGCCGAAGCCGGGCGAGACGACGCCACACGCGCTGCGGATCATTACCGGATCGACGACGGTCCCGCCGTCGCATCAGAAGTACATCTATGTGGAGTTCCGCCAAGTCACCCCGGGGAAGAACCCGCAGGGTGTCCTCATGGAACACTCCGCCACGGAGATCGCGGGGTATCCGGGGTATCCGGGCGTGCTGGCGGCGGGTCCCAATCACATCCTCACGTACGACGGTTCATACTTCTTCAAGCCCGGTTCTCAGCTCGAGTTCCCGCACGGCGCCGGAGCCGTCACGATCAAGGTGAAGAGCGTCACGAGCGACCGAGCTGTCCTGCACGTCACCGTGACCTAGATCGAGGGCGAGCATGCGAGCGCGGCCTCGGCGCTTGTTCACAGTTTGGGTCCGACGCCTCATTCCGGGAAGCGACACTCGGAGTAAGTTGCGGAGATCGTTCCGGAGGAGTGGCGCCCCGGAGCATGCGATGGGGAGCGCGTACGGATGCGCCGATCTTGTTTTTGTGCGGGGAGAAGCGCCTCGACGGTTGCTCGGACGAGTCTTGCGCTCGTCATTACGTTCTCGACGCTGGCACTCGTCCCGGACAGCGGCGCCGGTGCTGGGACCGCACTCGAGGCGCCCGAGAATCTTCAGTCTGGGCCGGGCGTGTGCTCGTCGTCGACCGTGCCCCCGATGGCAAGCCGGATCGGCGTGTACTGGTCGCCGTACACGTTCCCGGGCGCGGCATTGCACCACTACAACCTGTACCGGGACGGTGCACTGTTCGCCCAACCGCGCGCGAACTCGTATGCCGACACTCCGCCGCCCGGCGAGTACCACTCGTACACCGTCTCCGCCGTCGACGTCGCCGGTCGCGAGAGTCCGCGCACCGGCCACACGAGCGCGATCGCGTTCGACTGCACGCACACACCGGCCCGAGTCGGCGAGCTCAGGGTCGCCGTGCTTCTGGTGAATCGCCCGGGAACGAGCAAGGATGCGGCTGCGGACGCCGTGTTCGGCCACGCGAGCGATGTCTACCGCGAAGCTTCGTGGGGCCAGACCTGGCTGACCGGTGACGTGTTCGGGCCGTACCCGGTCAAGCCCGGCCGGAAGTGCGACATGAGCGCGGTGATATCCGATGCGCGTCAGGCGGCCGGGATCACGCACAACGAGTACGACCACTTTCTCGTCTTCGGGGCCGGCTGTGGTTCGTGGGCGTATCTCGGGCTCGGCGCGTTCGTCGGGAATCCGACTGTGGCCGCGCACGAACTCGGTCACGTGCTCGGGATGTTGCACGCGAGATCGAGCTCGTGTTCGGTCGCCGCGCTCAACGACCGGAGTTGCACGACGACGGGCAACGGGAGCCGCTTCGACTTCATGGGCGGCACTCGCGAGCTGAACGCACCGCACAAGGACCGCCTCGGGTGGTTGAACATGGGCGGCCGTTCCCAACTGCTCGACGTGTCGCAATCCGGCACGTACGAGATCGCGCCGCTGAACGTCGCGCCGAAGCCGGGCGAGACGACGCCGCACGCGCTGCGGTTTGTGACCGGACCGACGACGGTCCCGTCGTACCGGCAGCCGCAGAACGTCTACGTGGAGTTCCGCCAGGTCAAGCCCGGCCAGCCGCCGCAGGGTGTCCTCATGACCCACTCCGCCCCGACTGTCTACGGGTATCACGGCCAGTTGTCGGAGGGTCGCAACCACTTCCTCACGCGCAACGGCTCCTACTCCTTCAAGCCCGGCAGCCGGCTCCCGTTCCCGCGCGACGACCAAACCGTCACGATCGAGGTGCAGAGCGTGACGAGCGACCGGGCCGTTGTGCAGGTCACGGTGACCTGAGCGCGGGCGCGGGCCCCGAACCGGCATGCTGGTCGGGTGGGATACAGGGAATACCGCGCGCATCCCGCGTGGCAGAAGACGGGGAACCCGCGCTTCCCCATCGTCGCCCGCTTCGACAAGTCGTGGTGGGTGCTCCGCGCGAACGCGTTTCCCGATCACCCGATGTGGACGCTTTTCGTCGACGGGCAACGCCGCTTCGATGTCGACGATCCGCCCGCGGCGTGGGGATCGCTCGCCGAAGGAGATCTGCCGGCCGTGGACGAATCGACTGCGGTCGACGTGCTGCGCGCCGTGAAGAAGTACACCGCGTTCGGAAGTGAAGTCGGGCGCGCGTGCGACAACCCTTTGTGTTGCGGTTGAGGGCCTCCCGCGATCGCGCCTACGGCGCGACGGCTGCGCCTCCCAGATTGTCGCGAATCCACGTACGCAACGGCACGTCGTCTTCTTGAGGTTCGAAGTAGCCGTTTGCACCGGTCGGCGCGGCGCCAAGCAGCTGTCGGCGCACCGGTTCGCTGCAAGTTCCGAGGAGGGTCGACAACTCCATCGCCGACTTCGGTCGCAGCCACCGGTACGCGTATCCGTAGGTCAGGAACACGCGAGTCGACTGAGACGTGTTCGTACTCGCCGCATGCCAGAGCCGTCGATCGAACACGACTGCGTCGCCGGGCGATGCGGTCAGCTCGACCGCGTGTTCGGGCGCGAGGGAACCGGCGGGACCGGGCCGGCCAAAGAGATGGCTACCCGGTACGACACACAGGTTGCCCATGTGCGGTTCGGGGAGCGCGGTGAGGAAGTAGCCGATCTTGACCGAGACTCGCGGATGGGGTGGCGGTGTCTCGAAGTCGAGATTCATCCGGTTGTTGTCCTGATGCCATCCGTACGAGCCGGCCCCCGCGTCCGGAGGCGCCGGTGGCGTGACGATGAGCTGCGTGTGGAACAACTGAATGTTCCATCCGAGCACACCGAACACCTTGGGGAACGTGGCGGCTGCATCGACGAGTTCCAGGAAGGCGCCGTCCCGGCCGACGAGATCGTGAAGGTTCAAGACGTGGAACGGCCCGACGTTCGGTTCCGCGCGGTACGCCGCGTCGTACCGCTCGGCCAGCGTCAGCAGCGGCTCGATCGTGTTCGCCCCGAGCGCACCGCGCACAAGCAGGTAGCCATCGCGCTCGAATTCGACGCGCTCGTCGTCGGTCAACACGTTCTCGACCCATGGTTCCACGAACACGAACGCTAGACCCGAGTCCGGCACCTTTGGTACAGCGCTGATTAGGCCGACAGAAGATCGGTTGCGGGTTTGAGCATCAGCGCGTAGGGATGGCCACCGTTGTGGTCGCCCCGCTCGGCGACGTCGACGATGATGCGGGCGGCGTGAAGCCGCGTGTACCACGACAGTTCCTCGGGCGGAAGCGCGATGTCCGTCGACCGGGCGCGCTGTCGATAGGCGGAGACGAAGCGGCGGGCGAGCCATCGTCCGGCGAGTTGCAGTGGGCGCCGCAACGCGGACCCGACATCGATGGGTGGATGCGCCAGTAGGAGCGCCGTGTACGCGACGTCGAACGCGGGCGGGGCCAACCGCGCCGCGGTCCAGTCGACGACGACGACGGCGCCGGCCGGTCCGACGACCACGTTGAGCGGATGGAAGTCGCCGTGGCAGATCACGGGGCGACTCTCGTGTCGGGGGCGGGCGTCGAGCAAGGATCCGATGGCCGCGGCGATCGCCGGGTCGGAGAGCCGTTCCCGCGCGTCGGCAATGTTGGCGACGAGATCGTCGACATCGACCGGCCATGCGGGCTGGGACAAGAGCTGGGCGCGCAGCGGCTCGGGTTCGAGCCGGTGCAGACGGGCCGCGAGGTCCGCCAGCAGCGCGGGAAGGCGAACCGCGAGCGCCGGTACCGCCCGCGCGAGCGCGCCGGGTGCGACGTCCGCCAGCGGCGGCGCCCCCTGCGCCCGCGGCATGACGAAGTAACAGCCGTCGTCGGGTCGGGGACCGATGCCGCGCGCGACGACGAGTGGCGCCGGGTAGCCCTGCGCGGCGACCGCGGCCTGTACGACGGCTTCCCGCTCGCCGTGAGATCCCGACGGCGCGATCTTCGCGACGAGTTCACCCGCGAGCGATGGGGGTCCGCCGTCGAGGCGGAACGTCAGGATCTCGGCCCAGAAGCCGTGCCCGAGCGGCGCGGGTTCGGTTGTGTAGCCGAGTTCGGGAATACCCGTGTCCCGCCGCAGCGCGTCGAGCAACGGTCGAGCTATCTCTGCTGAGTTAACTGTCACGGTATTTACCGTACCGATTATTAGTGTTACTGTCCAGAGATGCCACACCGAGCCGCCCCCACGGACGCAGGAGGATCGGCCGAGCTGACCGTCGACGAGCTGGCTCGCCGCACCCATACGCCGGTGCGCACGATCCGCGAGTACCAAACGATGGGGCTGCTCCCCCCGCCGCAGCGGCAGGGCCGGGTCGGGATCTACGCCGAGGCCCACGTTGCGCGCCTCGCTCTCGTCGAGCGCCTCCAGGGCCGGGGATACTCGCTTGCGGGCATTCGCGACCTCCTCGCGGCCTGGCGCGAAGGCGCCGAACTCGCCGAGATCCTCGGGCTCTCGCCCGACCAACTTGTGCACGTCGACGAGCCCGGCGCACCCGCGACTATCGAGCAACTCGCGCGGCTGTTGCCCGCTCTCGTGCCCGATCGACTCTCGGAGCTCGTCGCGACTGGCGTCGTCGAGGCGTGCGGTCCCGACCGGTACTGCGTGCCCAGCCCGTCGTTACTCCAGCTCGCGGTCGACATGCTCGCGGCGGGGTACGACGGCGACCGCGTCCTCGATCTGCTCGGTGTCGTCGGAAGCGCGGCGACGACGGTCTCGGACGCGGTCATGGCGACGCTCGCGACCGTCCCGGCGCAAGCCGATGCCGACCAACTCGTGGCGCTCGCAACGCGCGGCCGCGGCCTCCTCGCGCACGGCGTCGGCCGGTTGACGGTGCACTCCCTCGGACGGCGCCTCGGCATTACCGACGAGTCCGCAGTCGGCGACGCGCTGCGTGGGCTCCTGACCAAGGACGGAACGTGAACGAGATCGCAAACACGGAGTGCTACGCAACGTGGAACGGCGAGAGCGGCGTCCGATGGGCCGAAGAGGCCGATCGCCGCGACCGAGTCCTTGCGCCGGTCGCCGATGCCCTTCTCGACGCGGCTCGGCTGTCGCCCGCCGAGACTGTCGTCGACATCGGGTGCGGATGCGGTGTCACCTCGGTCGCCGCGGCGCGCGCGGTCGGGCCGCGTGGCGCCGTTTGTAGCATCGACCTGTCGGCGCCGATGCTCGACGTGGCCCGGAGCCGATGCGCGACCGCGGGTTTCGACAACGTCGCATTCGTGCAGGGCGACGCGCAGACCCAAGCGTTCGGGTCGGTGTTCGACGTCGCCATCAGCCGGTTTGGCACCATGTTCTTCGCCGAGCCCGTCGTCGCGTTCGCGAACGTCGCAGGTGCGTTGCGCGCGGGCGGCCGCTTGTGCCTCGCCACCTGGCAACCACTCGCAAGGAACGACTGGCTGACGGTTCCGGGCGCGGCGCTGTTGCGTTACGGCCGGCTCCCCGACACCGCCGCCGGTGGCCCCGGAATGTTCGGCCAGTCGGATCCCGACGTGATCGTCGCCACCCTGCGCGCGGCCGGCTTCGCCAACGTCGAATGCGATCCGGTGACCGTGACGTTCGAGCTCGGCCGGGACGTCGAGGATGCCACCGACTACCTCGCCCGGTCGGGTATCGGGCGTGCGGTGCTCGACTCGGTTCCGGCGGCCCGTCAGCCGGAAGCGCTCGATGCCGTGCGTGCCGTCCTCGCCGAGTTCACCGATCGAGGTGCGGTGCGCCTCGACGGTGCCGTATGGATTGTCGGCGCCGAACGCGCCGCATAGTTCACCACTCGACGCCGGTGCACACGCAGAACTCGTTCTGCTCGGGATCGGACATCCTGACCCAGAGCGTGTCGCCGAAATTCTGAGCGCCTTCGTCGAGTCGCTGCGCTCCCAGGGCCACGAGTCGTGCGACTTCGGGTTCGATGTCGTCGACGACGATGTCGAGATGCATTCGGTTCTTGCCGACCCGGGGCTCGGGCACGCCTTGGAGTACGAGTGGCGGCGAGTTTCCTTCCTTGGGCACGAGCACCGCCATCGACGCGTCGGTGTAGTACTCGCGATAGTCGAGGGCGTCGCGCCAGAAGGCGACCAAGGCCGACGGATCGGCGCAATCGAGGACGAGATCTACCCTTGCCTTCTGAGTCATCGTGCACCCTCAGGTGGTTTTCGTGGGATCGAGCCGCTGTACCACGGCCTCTGCCGGAGACAGGATGGCCGGGCTCCACACGGCGTCGTATTCGTCGGCGCCGTGCGCGTAGGCCGCGCCGGTCGTCGCCGCGTCGCAACGGGTGCGTGTCGTCGGCATCGATCAGCCGCCTTCACCGACGGCAACCGGGAGCCCCGCCCGTTTCCACTCGGGGAATCCGTCCTCGAGGCGCACGGCGCGCACCCCTCGCCGGCGCAGTTCGCGCACGGCGTCATCCGCGTACACACAGAACGGGCCGCGGCAGTACGCCACGATTTCGCCGTCCTTCGGCAGCGTCCGCAGCCGGCGCCGCACTTCCGCGGGTGGAACCGACCGGGCGCCCGGGATATGGCCGGCTGCGTACTCGGCCGGCGGGCGCACGTCGATCACCACGACGTTGCGCCGTCGTAACCGCGTGCTGAGTTCATCGCGCGTGATCGCCTCGACGTCGCGGCGATCGCCGAGGTACGCGGCGGTCAGGCGGTCCAGCCCGGTCCGGTGTTCGGCCGCGACATCGCGCAGCGCGCTCCAGAGTTCGCCGACCCGGTCGCTCGCCGGCGCGTAGAAGACCCGTGTTCCCTCGCGACGGGTCGACACCAATCCCGCGCGCAGAAGCGTCTGAAGATGATGCGACGTGTTGGCCACGCTCTGATCGATTTCCGCGGCGATGGCATCGACCGAGCGCTCGCCCTGGGCGAGCACGTCGACGATCTCGGCCCGGCGGCCGCTCGCCAACGCCTTGGCGACCTCGGCGAATGCGTCGAACAGGGCGTCCTTGGCCGCTCGATCACTCATCAGCTCCCATCGTGGGCAGCGAGGCGGACATTGTCAAGTATTCAAGTGACGACTTGACAATATCTGTGGCGTTCGCGATGATGGCAGCGTGATCGACGTTGTGTCGTTCGTCGACGAAGGCCTCGGTCATTCGTCGTACCTCGTCGACCTGGGCGACGGTCGCGCGCTCGTCGTCGACCCCCCTCGGCTTCCGGCCGGACACGTCGCCGTCGCCCGCGCGCGCGGGCTCGACATCGCGTTCACGGCGGATACCCATTCGCATGCCGACTACGTCTCGGGGAGCCCACAACTCGCGGCCGGGGGTGCGGTATTTCTCGCGTCGAAGGGCGCGCACCTCGAAGTCGCTCACTCGCCGGTTACGGCCGGCGACGAGATCGAGTTACGCCCGGGGCTCGTGCTGCGGGCGATCGCGACGCCGGGCCACACGCCCGACCATCTCGCGTACCTGCTGGTGCAGCACGGCCGGCCGGCCGCACTCTTCAGCGGTGGATCCCTCATGGTCGGAACGGTCGGGCGCACCGACCTGCTCGGACCGGAGCTACGCGACGATCTCGCCCGCCGCCTCTACCGCGCTCTGCGCGACGACATCCTCACCTTGCCCGACGACCTCGTCGTCTACCCGACCCACGGCGCCGGTTCGTTCTGCTCCGCGCCCGGCTCCGGAGACCGCGTGACGACGATCGGGCGCGAACGTGCGACCAACCCGATGCTTGCGGTGCCCGACGAGGACACGTTCGTCGAGCAACTTGTCGGCGGGCTCGGCTCCTTCCCCCGCTACTTCTCGCGGTTGCCGGAAGTGAACCGCCGCGGTCCGCGGTTGTACGGCAAGGTTCCCGAGCTCGCGCGGCTCGGTGTCGACGAGACCCGCGCGCTGCTCGCCGATGGTGCGGTGCTCGTCGACGTGCGCCGAATCGACGCGTTCGCGAGCGGGCATATCCCCGGCGCCCTGTCGATCGAGCTTCGACCGGTGTTTTCCAGTTGGTTGGGCTGGCTCACGGACGCCGACCGGCCCCTCGTGTTCGTGCTCGACGCCGACCAAGATCGCTCCGAACTCGTGCGGCAGTGCCTGAGCGTGGGCTACGAGCACCTTGCCGGTGAGCTCGACGGCGGCATCGCGGCGTGGCGCGCGCAGCATCTCGCGGTGGCCGAGATCGACGTGGTGGGTGCCGAGGCGATGGCACCGACGATTCTCGACGTCCGCCAACGGGTCGAATACGACGTTGGCCACCTCCCCGGCGCGTTCCATCTCGAGCTCGGCAGCCTGCGCGAGGGCGTCGGCGTCGTCCCCGCTGGGCCGGTCACCGTGATGTGCGGCCACGGCGAGCGCGCCATGTCCGGCGCGTCGATCCTCGTTGCCGGCGGCCGCCGGGACGTGTCGGTGCTTCGGGGTGGTCCTGACGACTGGGCCGCCGTAACGGGCCGCCCGGTCGAATGACGATCGGCGTCTCCGAAGGCGCGCAACCCGTCCGGCTCGGTTTACGCGAGAACCTCGCGCAATTCTCGCTCCTTGTCGCGGTCAACGCCCTCGTCGGCGGGATGATCGGCCAGGAACGCACCGTCCTCCCGCTGATCGCGACGCAGACGTTCCACCTCACCGCGTACAGCGCCACGCTGACATTCATCGTCGCGTTCGGCGCGGTGAAGGCCGCGACGAACTTCTTCGCAGGCACGTTGTCCGATCGTTTCGGACGTAAGCCGGTGCTCGTCGCGGGCTGGGTGATCGGCCTGCCGGTGCCGCTGCTCATCATCTGGGCGCCGAGTTGGGGTTGGATCGTCTTCGCCAACGTGTTGCTCGGCGTGAACCAGGGTCTGACCTGGTCGACGACGGTCATTATGAAGATCGACCTCGTCGGCCCCGAGCGGCGCGGCCTCGCGATGGGACTCAACGAGGCGGCCGGTTACGGCGCCGTCGCGATCACCGCACTCGCCACGGGCATCATTGCCCAGAACGCGGGTCTGCGACCCGAACCGTTCTTCCTGGGCATTGCGTACGCCGCGCTCGGCCTGACGCTCTCGACGTTCTTCGTGCGCGAGACGCGCGGTCACGCGCATCACGAAGCGCGAGAGCGTCCCGCGCACGAGGACGAGGCGCACGAGCAACCGTCGACCCGCGCCGTGTTCGTGCTGACGACCTTTCGCGAGAAGGCGCTCTCGTCGTGCAGTCAGGCCGGGCTCGTCAACAACCTCAACGACGGTCTGGCGTGGGGCCTGTTTCCCGTCGTTTTCGCCGCCGCCGGACTCTCGATCGGCCGCATCGGCGTGCTCGCCGCCGTGTACCCCGCGGTCTGGGGCTTCGGCCAACTCGTGACCGGCGGCCTCTCCGACCGCATCGGCCGCAAGCCGCTCATCGTCGGCGGCATGTTCACCCAGGCTGTCGCGATCGGTTGGATCGCCGCGACGACCGGCTTCGGGTCGTGGCTGATCGGTGCCGCCGTGCTCGGTGCGGGCACCGCGATGGTGTATCCGACGTTGCTCGCCGCGGTCGGCGACGTCGCGCACCCGCTGTGGCGCGCCCGCGCGGTCGGGATCTACCGGCTGTGGCGCGACGCCGGGTTCGCCGTGGGTGCCGTCCTCGCCGGCGTCCTCGCCGACGCGTTCGGTGTCACGACCGCGATCTGGTCGGTGGCCGGGCTGACCGCGTTGTCGGGCCTCGTGGTCGCCGTGCGCATGTACGAAACCCACCCGGTCCAGCCGGTCACGGTTCCGTAGAAATCGGGGTTGTCAGCTCGATGGGCGGCTCGGGCAGCTCACACTCCTCGCCGTCCTTCAGATCGATGCCTTCAAGATGCAAATGGCGAGGTGCGCGTCGAGTACCTGCTGTCGCGTGTCGGTTTCGATTCCGGTATCGGCCTCGGCCGCCGCCTTGGCACTGTCGGCGGCCTGTTCGAGCTCAATGACGGCGTCTCGCCGAGTTCGCTCGTCGCCTGGAGCCGCGCACGCCTTTGCCCCCTTCGCCTCGAATTCGCGCACGACTGCCGCCAACACGGGCGACGAGCCGGCGTCGTTGTCGACGGCATTCATCGCCCGGGCGATCTTCTCGGCGACGTCGTCAAGTCCTGCAGTCACATCGGACATGTGCCCCTCCTGTTCGCCAACGGCGCCACGCCATGATCCACCCGTTGCCCCTCGTCGGCAACCGCGAGGTCGCGCCACGTTCCGATGGCGCAATTCGCCCAGGCAAACCCCGGACTGGGAACCGATGCGGTCGTTAGCTCGCGTTCATCGCCCAGATGGTCGGCGGTACGAGCAGCAGCATCGACGCGATTGACACCCCGATCGCAGTCATCGCCGCGCGCCGGTCGCGTGGGTAGGGCTTGGTGCGCGGCAACGCCCGCGCCCCGCCGACGATGCCGAGCAGCGCGAACGGCACACACGCGTAGCCGAGAATGTCCCAGAGGAAGTAGCCCATGACGACCGCGATCCCGAGGGCGACGAACCCGTACGTGCGTGCACTGCGCGCCGTCGGCACACCGAGGTCCGGCACTCCCTGACCTGCCGCTGCTGCCGTCCCGCTCACGGTGTCGTCCCTTCGGTGGTCCGGTTCGAGATGCTGGAAGTCCAAATGTGCACGATGGTGCCGTTCGGCCGCCGGACGGCGTCCGGTGTGCTCGTGTTGGATCGGACGTACGCCAACACGAGCACGGCGGCAGTCATCAGTACGAGCAGTCCGACAATGACCGCGGCCACGCGGATCCGGCGGCCGCGTTCGGCGCGACCGACTGCGACGCGGATGTCATCGAGAAGAGCGGGCGACGGATCGACACGATCGGCGAGCCGTTCGAAGACGTCGTGCAGCTCTGCGTCACGCATTGTCGTCACGTCCGATCAACTCGCGCAGCGATTCTCGACCTCGTTGCAGGTGGGTCTTCACGGAGTTCACCGAGATCCCCATGGTTGCGGCGATGTCGTCGTAAGAGAGATCAGCGAAGAACTGCAGGACGAGGCACGCCCGTTGGCGTTCGGGCAGTTGCAGCAGCGCGGCCCGAACCCGGGCATCGTCGGCGCGTTCGATCGCGGTGTCCTCTGCTGACGCATGATCGTTCAGCGGTGTCTCGGCATGGCGCCGGGAGACCTCGAGCCGGCGTAGCTGGGTCCGGGCCAGGTTCAGCGCGGTGACGCGCAGGTAGCCCCCGGCCCGATCGGGATCGGCGATCTTTCGCCACGACATGTGCATGCGCACGAACGCCTCTTGCGCCACGTCCTCGGCCCAGGCCCGGTCCCCGAGGAACAGCCACAGCATTCGCACCAGTGGCGCGGCGTGCGTGCGGTAGAGCGCCGCCAGCGCGTCGTCTTCGAGTCGGCCGGCCCCCGCCATCACCCTCAGTCTCGCCGCCGCCGGGGCCGTCATCACCTGTACGACGCTTGGCCCGCCCTTCTCGGGTGACAGCGGCCGCGGGGGAACTCGGACATCGAACCCGAGCTCCCCCGTGAAGCCGACTCAGCCGAGGTCGGCGCAGGCGATGCGCGTCCCCGTTACGGGTTCGTGCACCACGACCGAGCGGGCGTTGGTTGCGGTCACGCTGTTCGTGCGCGCGGCCCAAAGCGCCGTTCCGGTCGCGTGCGCGACGCCGCCCGGGTTCGGGTCGAGGGTGCCGAGCGGGTTGGCACTGCTCGTCAGCCACAGCTCGTTCGGCGGTGTCACCAGAGGGCCGGGGACGTCTTGGTAGTGGCCGCCGCCGCCACTGGCACAGGTTCCGTTGTGCAAGTGGGAGCCGTAGTGCTTGGCCGGGTCGAGCCCCGCGACGTTCACCGTTGCCACTGTCCCGGCCTTGACGGTCAACTTCGCGCTTCCCGCGATGTCGTAACCGAGCGCACTGCCGGCCGCGGTCTCTCGGAACACGCCATGCAACTTCGCTTCCGCCGGCGCCGCCCCCGCACCGGCTGGACTGAAGACTCCGATTGCCGCGGCTCCGAGCGAAGCCGTGATCAGTCCCGCGGCCAACAGGCGGCGGTTCGTATTTTTGATGCCGTGTCGATTCATGAATGCTCCCTGTTGTTCAGTATGTCGCTCGTTGTCGTATCGCGTCGCGGTCGTGGTTCACGTATCCGGGGTTTCCGAAGGTCGTCACGACCGAGCGATACTTGCTCATAGGGCGGAGCTGCCGTCGGGCTGCGCCGTCGTCCGCAGCTTCGGACGAAGCACCGCTCGCCTCGTCGGTATCGTCGTCGTCGCCCCCGCACGCGGCGACCGCTGTCAACGAGAGCGTCAAGGCGACGACAACCGCCAGCGTACGCCGTACCGACATGTCGAACCCCGCGCCATCCGCTGTGTCCGGCCGTGACGTTATCCGGCCTGCTACCGGCGTGCGCTTACAACTTGCAGGCGGCGAAGAACCGGGCGGTGGCGGCTTGGTCGCCCGTCGCGTCGACTGGGCCGAGTGGGTCGCGGCCCCACACGTACAGGAGCAAGTCCGAGGCCGACGCGCGCAACTCGGCGTCGACCGCGCCCTCGGCGCGGACGACCGTGACGGTCGTCGGCGCGAGCGTCACGACCCACCGGGCGGTCGCGTCGACGGGGCAGAGCAACACCGTCTCGCCGCTGCCGCCGACGGGCGACGAGCCGGAAGCGGGGACGAACACGTCGAACATCTCGTCGATGCCGTCGACCGCGAGTGTCGGGTCGATCGGCGTCGCAGTTCCCGTCGTCGCGAGTTCGGCGTCGACGCGGTGCACCGCCGTCTCTTGCGTGATGCGCCGGTGGTAGAAGCCGGCGGTCTGGTCGGGTGCGAACCATGTCCAGCGTGCCTCGCCGGGTTCGCACGCGCCCATTACCCGCACGGCGTCGTCGACACCGGCCTGGAACCAGTCCGACCACGACTCGTCGGGCGCGGGCGGGAACCGGAACGTCTCCTCCGCGGGGAAGTTCTCGGGCCGGTCGCGCACTGCGGCAGTCTGCCAACGATGCACGAAGCCGGTGTGCTCGACCAGGTCGCGCAATGTCCACTCGGGACACGTCGGTACCGTCGCGTCGAGATCTCCACGCGCGATCTCCGCCATGCGAGCGCCGTCGCGCGTGAGGTGTTCGAGGTATGCGTCGCGTTCCATCGCGCCAGCCTTGCACACTCCAATTCTTGTCGCCGACGCCGTTGAGGTGTCGACGGCCGCACACGTGTCGCCGATCTGACCAGACGCGGATCGTCGTGAGGTGACGCCGCGCGCAACTAGGCCGCGGGAACGACGGCGTCCTTGACCGCGTTGGTGTAGTCGTCGGGGAGCGGTCGGATCAGTTCCTGGGTGTCGCCCTCGGTAATGCTCGCGACGAAGGGGCAGTCGGTTGTGTCGGTCGCGACCGTGGCGGTCAGCACGACATCGGCCGTCGCCGCCTCGTACACCGTCACCTCGTAGGTCGTGTTGACGAGTTCGAGGGTGACCGTCCCGTCGTCGGCTTCGAACTCGCACTCGATTCCGGTCGGTGTCTCCTCGAGGAGTGCGGCGCACGCCACGAGTTCGAGCGGCGCGAGGTCGCTGTTGTCCTCGAAGTCGGTGTCCTCCGCGATCTCCCAGCCCTCCGGGAAGTCGCCGGTCTGGTACCAGTTGCCGTCGGATTCCTCGAACAGCATCACGGGATGCGGTCCGGTCCCCGTCGTGTACGGCGCCGCGCCCGCGAACCCGACCTGGGTCGTGCACACGCGGTCGAAGTCGCTCGCGAAGTCGGGAATCTCGCCGCTCTCCCCGTCCGGGTCGCCCGCCGGTGCATCGGTCGTATCGACGTCGCCGGCCGACGACGCGCTGTCGGTCGAGTCGTCGTTATCGCCACCGCACGCGGTCAGCGTCATCAAGCCAACGGCGAGCACACACATGACTCGTCGCATCAGGATCCCCGCTTCTGGTCGCGCGTATGTGTTGTCAGGAACATATACGCGCGACCGGAACGAGACTGCCAGGTCGCGACGTCAGGCCACTTCGACGGCGGGGGCCGCGAATTGCGCGTTGTACAGCCGGGCGTACGCGCCGTCGAGGGCAAGGAGCTCGTCGTGGTTCCCTTGCTCGACGATTTGGCCCGCTTCCATCACGAGGATCGTGTCGGCATCGCGGATCGTCGAGAGCCGGTGGGCGATCACGAAGCTGGTCCGATTCGAGCGCAGCGCCGCCATCGCGTGCTGGATCAGCACCTCGGTGCGAGTGTCGACCGAACTCGTCGCCTCGTCGAGGATCAGGATCGTGGGGTTGGCGAGGAACGCGCGCGCGATCGTCAGCAGCTGCTTTTCGCCCGCGCTGACGGTGCCGCCCTCGTCGTCGATCTTGGTGTCGTACCCATGCGGGAGCGAGTGCACGAACCGGTCGACGTACGTGGCGCGGGCCGCTTCGAGGATCTGCTCTTCGGTCGCGTCGAGGTTTCCGTACGCGATGTTTTCACGGATGGTGCCGCCGAACAGCCACGTGTCCTGGAGGACCATGCCCATGTTGGAACGCAGATCGCGCCGCCGCATCTTGGAGATGTCGATGCCGTCGAGGGCGATGACCCCGTCGTCGATCTCGTAGAAGCGCATGAGCAGGTTGACGAGTGTGGTCTTGCCCGCGCCCGTCGGTCCGACGATCGCGACGGTGTGGCCCGGTTCGACGACGAGTGAAAGATCCTCGATGAGCGGGTTCGCCGGGTCGTACGAGAACCAGACGTTCTCGAACTCGACGCGTCCCTGCGGGTTGAGGTCTTCGAGCGGGACCAGGTCGTCTTCTGACTCCTCTTCCGCGTCGAGGAGCTCGAACACCCGCTCGGCCGACGCGATGCCCGACTGCATCACGTTGATCAGCGAAGCAAGTTGCGTCAGCGGCTGGGTGAACTGGCGGGAGTACTGGATGAACGCCTGGATGTCACCGATCGACAGTTGACCCGACGCCACCCGCAGACCGCCGATGAGCGCGATGGCGACGTAGTTGAGGTTCCCGAGAAACATCATCGCCGGTTGGATGGCACCGGAGATGAACTGGGCGTGGTACGCCGCGGTGAACAGCTCGTCGTTCTTCTCGTTGAATCGCGTTTCGATGTCGCGCTGACGGCCGAACACCTTCACCAGCGAGTGACCCGTGAATGCCTCCTCGACCTGCGCGTTCAGCGTTCCCGTATGGCGCCACTGGTCGATGAACTTCGCCTTGGACCGGGTCGCGATGGCCTTGATCGTGAACACCGAGATCGGAATCGTGAGCAACGCGACGAGGGCGAGGATCGGCGAGATGACGAACATCATGATGGTGACACCGATGATGCTCAGCGTCGACGTGAGCAGCTGGCTCAACGTCTGCTGCAGGGACTGGGCGACATTGTCGATGTCGTTGGTGACCCTGCTGAGCAGCTCGCCCCGCGCCTTGGAGTCGAAGTAGGACAACGGCAGGCGGCTGAACTTCGCCTCGACGTCAGCCCTCATCTGATAGACCGCGCGCTCCAGCCAGCCCGCGGTTGACCGCCTTAATCTCAAGGACTGCGCTCCGCGTCAGATCATTTCGCGGGTCGTAAGCGAC
>JANNHK010000180.1:0-5642 GCA_031404355.1 Actinomycetes bacterium | reverse complement strand
GGCCCGGCGTGAGGGTCGGACGATCTACTACTCGCTCGCCGACGAGCACGTACGCCATGTTCTCCACGATGTTCTCGCGCACGCGCAACACGCCGATGACAACTGACCACGCGCACGGTCACGATCACGCGCACGACCTGCGAACGACGCGGTCGCGGGCGCTGTGGTTGGCGCTCGTCCTCAATGCTGGTTTCCTGCTCGTCGAACTCGTCGGCGGTATCGCGTTCGGCTCCCTCGCGCTACTGGCCGACGCGGTGCACATGGCGTCTGATGTCGGCGCGCTCACGATCGCCCTCATCGCGCTCGCCATCGCGGCCCGGCCCGTGTCGAGCCGCCACACGTACGGGCTCAAGCGCGCCGAGGTACTCGGTGCCCAGCTCAACGCCGTCATCCTCATCGCGGCCGCCGTCTGGATCGCGGTCGAAGCGATACGCAGACTGGGCGAAGACGTCACGATCGACGGGTGGGGTGTCACGGCCGTTGCGTCGATCGGTCTCGTCGTCAACGTCGTCAGCGCCGTCGTGCTCGGGCGCAGCGCGGGCCGCAGCCTCAACATGCGCGGCGCCTTCTGGCACATGGCGTCGGATGCCCTCGGTTCCGTCGCCGCGATCGCCGCCGGGCTCGCTGTCGTCTTATGGGACGCTACGTGGGTCGACGCCGTCGCCTCGCTCCTGGTCGCGGCACTGGTTACGGCTGCCGGCTGGCGGCTCCTGCGCGACACAACCCGAGTGCTGCTCGAAGGGACGCCACCACATCTCGACGTCGACGTCATCGCCGCGGCGATCGTCGCCGACGACAACGTCGGCGCGGTGCACGATCTCCATGTGTGGTCGCTCGACGCGGAGACGGCGGCGCTGTCGGCGCACGTGGTGGTCGAGAACGAGCCGACATTGCACGACGCGCAGCATGTTGCCGATCGACTCAAGCAGATGCTCGCCGATCGCTTCGGCGTGGAGCACTCGACCCTCGAGGTCGAATGCCACGCCTGCGAGACCGAACCCCACGACGGAGCAGCATCGTGGCCGTCCTGACCCGCGTCCTCGACAGCTAGATCGAAGCGCTGAGCTGGTCGAGCACCGCCACCAGCTCGGTCCGGTCGAACGCACCATCGAGCCGGGCCACGATCGTACCCGACGCGTCGATGCCGAAGAACCACGGCTCCGAAGGAAGGTTCCACGCTTCGACCGTCGGGACCGAATCCTCGCTGCGCATGTCCTTGTAGATCTCGACATGCACGATGTCGACCCGATCCTCGTACTCGGCGACGAGAGGTAGCAGCACGTCGAGCACGGGGCCGCAGTACTGCGTCTCACAGCGCGCGGGAGTCGCGAAGAGCACGGCCGTCGGCCGCCCGGAACCGACCAGTTCGTCCAACGATCGCGCGTGCAACGGACACGGCGGATCCTGGGTGCACAACGGATCGACACCGAGCGCATCAACGTCGGTCGGCGACGCGGCGCGCGACGCTTGTTGGCCGATGTTCGGTGCTTCGGGCGCTTCCTTCACGGCGAACGAAAACGGGATCTGATCTCCCTCGACGTCGAGGACCGCATTCCACGTCCCGGGTTCCGTCAGCGTCGCGTCGACCGTGTAGAGGCCCCGCCGTTCGGGCAGTCCGTCTTCGCGTAACACGGTCTCGACGAACGTCGCCGACTCCACCCCCGGAGGCGCCATCGCGATGAGCACGGGCGGGCCGGAGGCAAACGAACCCTCGGTGAACAGCACCAGGGCCAGCCGCTGCGGCGTCAGGGGTCGCTGCACGGCGCCATCCTGCCGCCCGCCCGGCGCTCGCGTCGCATCCGGGTGGCGGCAGTTGGCACCCCCGGCCTCACGTCGGAGTCGACCTCGCCGATCGGATGAGGTGACGACGAGCGGACCGGGAGCGACGCATCGGCAACCCGCCGACGTGCGCGCGTGGCTGCGCGGCAACCCCAGCCTCGACGAACTCCGCGCCGCCTATCCGGCCGAGTGGGAGGCGGTCGAGCGCGAAATCGGCATCATCGTCGCCCGCCGCGATCTCGACGCGCTCACCGCATTGACCAAGGCTGTATCGCAGCCACCTCGGTCCCGGCGCGCCGTGTCTGCCCATGAGCAACACGCGCTGATATCCGCGCAGATACAACGGCAGATGGCCGCGGCCGCGCTGCGGCAACTCCGGGTCGCGCTGGCAACGGGCGTCGACGACGGAACCGTCCGGTTCAACCTGCTCAACGGGTGGGTGCTCCAGCGCCTGCTCTTCGCACGCGCCCTCGAACGCAAGCCCGTCTCGATGTTCTGGTTCCGCGTGTTGTGGCCGCTCGTGTGGCAGCGCCGATTCCTGATGGCGCTCGTCGAACCGAAGGGCATCTACTGCTTCTACTCGAAGCAACTCATCACGAGACTCGCGGCGTTGATCGGCGATGCCTCGTGCCTCGAGATCGCCGCCGGCGACGGCACGCTCTCACGATTCCTTACCGCCGCCGGCGCACCGACCGTCGCCACTGACGACTACAGCTGGAAGGAGCGCGTCCGCTATTCCGACGACGTCCGTCGCCAGGATGCGCGCAAGGCGTTGAGCAGCCACCAACCCACCGTCGTCATCTGTTCGTGGCCGCCCGCGGACAACCGTTTCGAGCGCGACGTCTTCCGCACGCGCAGCGTCGAGTTGTACATCGTCATCGGGAGCCGGCACGAGTTCGGCGCCGGCAACTGGGCGGCCTATCGCGACCAACAGAACTTCGACTTCGCCGAAGATCCGTCCCTGAGCAAGCTCGTTCTGCCACCGGAACTCGAGTCGGCGGTCTACGTGTTCCGCCGCGAGCACCTGCCGTAGCGGGCGTCTTGCTCAGTGCGAATGGCGGTGGTGGACGTCGCTGACATGCGCGTGCCGGTGCGCGAGATCGTCGTGAGCGTGAATGTGGGTGTGCGGCTGGCTCGCGTCGACCCCCGGCGGGTGCGGGTGGCGATGGTGCTCGTCGTGGACGTGCGCGTGTTCGTGTTCGAGTTGGTCGTGGACATGCCAGTGCTCGTGCCGGTCGGAGACCGCGAGTGCAACGCCCGTCGCCATCAACACCGCGCCCGCCGCGTCGAGCGGGACGAAGTGTTCGTCGAGCACGAACACGGAGACGATCGCGCCCGCGAACGGAGCCGTGGCGAAGATGGCCGCCTCACGCCCGGCTCCGAGCAGGCGCAGCGCGTAGGCGTCCAGGACGACGCTCAGTCCGTAGCTGACCGCACCGAGCGCCAAGGCCGCGACCAGTGGTGCGGCCGACGGAAGGGCATCGCCCTGCACCAGGGCCAGCGTGATGTTGACCGCTCCCGCGATTCCCGTCTTGACGGCCACGAGCGCGAGCGGGTCGCGCACGGTCAACGACTGCGTCACGTTGTTGTCGACCGCCCAGCACGCACAGGCCGCGGCAATCAACAGGGCGCCGAGTACCGAGCTTCCACTGCGCCCCGGCTCGAGCGTGAGCAGCGCGGCGCCCGCGAAGATCGCGAGCGCGGCCGCGGTCGCGCGCCGGCCGAGGTACTCACGGAACACCAACACGGCGAGCAGCAGCGTGAACGGCCCTTCGAGGTTCAACAGGAGTGAGCCCGTGATACCGCGCACGCGGTCGAGCCCCATGAGCAACAGCACGGGAGCGACGACGCCACCGGCCAGGGTGAGGAGCGCGAGGCGCGGTGCGTCGCGTCGCGAGAGCTGCGCCTCGTGATGACGGTCGCTCACACGCCACACGGTCGTCAACGCAACCGCGGCCCCTGCGTAGAGCAGCCCCGCGAGCATCTGAGGCGACGCGTCGTCGAGGAGGAGCTTCGCCAGCGGCGCACTGATGCCGAACGACAACGCCGCCGCGAGTCCGAACGCAACACCACGTCGCTCGGGTCGCACGACCGGAACGATACCCGGGCATTCCGAGTGATCGAAGCGGAACTGCCGGCCTCAGCCGGACCGAGGGCGGCGCGCCGTGGGCAGCGGAATCGACACCTCAGTTGCGGGCGTCGGCCGCGACCGGCCGCGCAGGTACATCGACACGACGACTGCGACAATGGCAATGCCGAAGCCCACCGCGACCGACACGAACAGACTGCCTGCGAGCGCGGCCAGGAGGCCGGTACTCAACGCGACGATCGGGCCGATACAGCACACTGCGCAGGCAGCCACCCCGAAACCGACCACCCGGGTTCCTTCTCGCACAGTCAGCCCGTCGCGCCGAAGAGCGCCGAGACAATGTCACGCGCCGGTTCGGGCGCGCGCACCTCGAGGCCAACACCACGCCCATCGACGGTGAGCGAAAACGAGAAGAAGCTGCAGCACCCCTGTTCGGACCGAACGAGTTGCGCCAGTGCCGCAACATCCGCTTCGCGCGGGAACGTGAGACGGAGCCCGCCTTCGATGTCGTCTCGCGCTTCGACGCGTTCGAGGATGCGCAACCAGTCGTCGAGGCGTTGCGGCATGGCACCCGCGTCGAGCGTGCACGCAATTTGGGGTAAGCCCACCCCAGGGTCTTCGGCGTCGGACATGCACGCGCAAGCATCGCCGCACGGGCCGTCGGCCGGGGCGCTCGAAATCGCGTTCGCGGCATGCCGCAGCTCTCCGGCGAAGGCCGTGAGTTCTGTGATGCGTTGGGCGGTATCGCTCAGCTTGGCTTCGACGAGGGCTTCGAGCCGGGTGGAGACGGGGGCACAGCGGTCGCCGTCCCATGCCTCGATCAGGTCGGCGATCTCGTCCAGTGTGCAGCCGAGCTGCTTGGCGCGCGCGATGAACCGCAGTCTTGTCACCGACGCTTCGTCGTACAGGCGGTAGCCGGCCTCGGTCCGGGCCGGTGCACCGAGCAGCCCGATCTCCTCGTAGTACCGGAGCGTGCTCGTCGTGAACCCGGTCCGCCGGGCGACGTCGGCGATCCGATATTCGGTTGCGTGCGTTGTCACGAGTCCACGATAGAGCTTCAAGCCGGGTTGAAGGTCAAGGAGAATCTTCGGGTAACGGTCGGCGGGTTCGTAGGCTTTGCGCCATGCACGTCACGCGCTCGATCGCCCTGTTCGTCCTCGCGGCCATCGCCGAGATCGGGGGCGCGTGGCTCGTGTGGCAGGGCGTCCGCGAGCACCGGGGCATCGCGTTCATCGGCGCGGGTCTGGTGGCGCTCGGCGCGTACGGCTTCGTCGCCACGCTGCAACCCGATGCGCCGTTCGGGCGCGTGCTCGCGGCCTACGGCGGGGTCTTCGTCGCGGGCTCGCTCGTCTGGGCTCGGGTCTTCGACGGGTACCGGCCCGATCGGTTCGACCTGCTCGGCGCAAGTCTCTGCCTCGTCGGCGTCGGCGTCATCATGTACACACCCCGGTAAGACAGGAGAGCGATGAGCGACGACTGCTGTGCGCCGGACGGTCCACTCGGGGCCGACGACCAACCGCCCGAACACTTCTGGCAGATCCGCGCGGTGCAACTCGCGGCGATCTCCGGCGTTCTCCTTGGCGCGGGACTGATCGCCGACGCCGCGGATGCCGAATCGGCGGCCGTGGTCTGCTATCTGGGCGCGCTCGGGGTTGGTGGCTCGACCTTCGTTCCCGAAACGTTGCGGGCACTTGCCAAGGGCCGCCTCGGCGTCGGCACGCTTATGACGATCGCGGCTGCGGGCGCGGTGTTACTCGGAGAACTCGGCGAAGCC
>JANNHK010000179.1:0-35622 GCA_031404355.1 Actinomycetes bacterium | reverse complement strand
CGAACCGCAGTGCCGCGCGTGGGTCGAGGCCGCCAAGCTCAACCCGAAGGCCACCGACGGCGCGGTCGACATCCTGATGAAGCTCTACACCGCGTACGTCGACAGCGACTGCGACCTGGCCGAGGTCAACCCGTTGATCCTCACGCCCGAGGGCAAGGTGCACGCGCTCGACGCGAAGGTCACGCTCGACGAGAACGCCGAGTACCGCCACGACGACTGGGAGCAGTACGCGGCGACGCAGGAGATGGACGACCGCGAGCGCCTCGCCAAGGAACGCGGCCTCAACTACATCGGCCTCGACGGCACCGTCGGCATCATCGGGAACGGCGCCGGGCTCGTCATGAGCACCCTCGACGTCGTGAAGCAGGTCGGCGGTACCGCGGCGAATTTCCTCGACGTCGGCGGCGGCGCCGCCGCGAAGGTGCTGTCAGACGCGATCGAAGTGATCAACACCGACGAGAACGTGAAGGCGATCCTCGTCAACATCTTCGGCGGCATTACCCGCTGCGACGAAGTTGCCAACGGCATTATCGCGGCGCTCGCGGCGGTCAAGGTGAACGCGCCGATCGTGATTCGCCTCGACGGCACCAACGCCGAAGAGGGCCGGGCGATCATTGCGCCCCACGAATCCGAGCGTTTGATCTCGCAACCCACGATGCTCGACGCGGCCCGCAAGGCCGTAGAACTGGCGGGGAAGTAGTCATGGCGATCTTCGTCGACGAGAACACCAAGGTCGTGTACCAAGGACTGACCGGGAGTCAGGGCCGGTTCCACGGCATGCGCAACAAGGCGTACGGCACGCAGGTCGTCGCGGGCACCAACCCGAAGAAGGTCGGCACCGACGTGGACGGCGTACCGATCTTCGCCAACGTCGCCGACGCGCGCGAAGCAACCGGCGCGAACGCGTCGTGCATCTTCATTCCCGCGCCCGGCGTGAAGGCCGCCGTCATCGAGGCGGCCGAAGCGGGCATCGAGTTCATCGTGGTCATCACCGAAGGTGTGCCCGCGCACGACGAGGCGTACTTCTACAACGACCTCAAGACGCGGTTCCCGAACACGCAGCTGCTCGGCCCGAACTGCCCCGGCATCGTGTCGCCGGGCAAGACCAACATCGGGATCACGCCCGGCGAGATCGCGTTGGCCGGTGGCCCGGTCGGCATCGTGTCGCGCTCGGGCACGCTCACGTACCAGGCGCTGCACGAGATGTCGCAGCGCGGCATCGGCCAGACCACGTGCGTCGGCATCGGCGGCGACCCGGTACCGGGCACCACGTTCATCGACTGCCTGTCGCGCTTCCAGGCCGACCCCGAGACCAAGGCCGGCATCCTGATCGGCGAGATCGGCGGCTCGGCCGAAGAGGAAGCGGCCGAGTACATCAAGGCCGAGATGACGAAGCCCGTTGTTTCCTACATCGCAGGCGTCACGGCCCCGCCCGGCAAGAAGATGGGCCACGCGGGCGCCATCATCTCCGGCTCCAAAGGCACGGCCGCGGCCAAGATGGAAGCGCTCCAAGCCGCGGGTTGCACCATTGCGCCGAACCCGACCGAGATCGGCACGATGATGGCCGCGGTCGTCGCCGGGTTGTAACTAGGGTTCGACGGGTGGCGGAGGCGGGGGAGCAGCCGTCCACGGTGCCGGGGCTTCGGGCGCCGGAGCGGGCGGTTCGGGCGCCGGTGCGGGCGGTTCGGGCGCCGGAGCGGGCGTGGGTTCCGGAACCGGGGCCGGCGCCCAACCACTGCTTGGCGGCGCGGGCGCGGGCGGAGGAGCCCACTGCTCGGTCGTCGCAACCGGAACGGTGGCGGCGGGGACCCACTGCGGTGCCGGCGATTCGTCGGGCGGCGGCGGGCTGCCCGGATCGGCCTCGTCGGCAGGCGGCGGCGGGGGAGCGTTGCCCTCGCCGACGATGTGGGCCGCCAGGAACGCCACGATCACCAGCGCGAAGCCGAAGGCGATCGCGATGAGCCCGGTGTCGATGGCTTCGGGTGGTTCTTCGCCACCGCCGTACAAGAAGGTGTCACCGAAGTTGACGATGTCGAGCGTCATGATCGCGACACTGGCGAGGATGGCCGCGCTGCCGATCCACGTGGTGAAGCGCCGCCGCCCGAGGTAGCCGATGACCGCGACCGCGAGCCCGGCCGCGATACCCATTGCGGTACCGGCGAAGAGTTCGCCGGTGGCGTTCCCGAGGAAGAAGACCGCGGCAGTGAGGGTCACGAGCCCGGGGATCACCGTCGCGGTGCCGAGGTACTCGTAGCCGCGGGAGTCGCCGATTCTCAGCGCGCCGAGGTACACGACGGCGAACACCAACGAGATGAGACCGAACTCCAGCTCCTTGTCGCTGTCGCCCGGACTCGTGTCGACGAAGGGCTGCGGCTCGAAGTCGTCGTCCGAGAAGTCATCGTCGAACTCGTCGGAGAAGTCGTCTTCGAAGTTATCTTCGAACTCATCGTCGGTGAAGTCGTCTTCGAACTCATCGTCGGTGAAGTCGTCCTCGACGGGCTCGACGCACGTCCCGAAACCGCGTTCACCGCGACCGCCGCAGGTCTCGGCGTAGTCCTCGAAGTCGCTGCCGACCGAGGAGGAGATCCACAGTTCGTCGCAGGCCGCGTCGTCGCCGTTCGCGCAGTCCTCGGCCAGCGGATACAGCGGGTCGGCGGGATCGAGGTCTTCGAGCGTGATGTCGGTCTGCGCCGGGCGGGTCGACAGGGCCGCGTTCTCGGCGGTCGGAGCCTGAGGCGGGATGGGCGCAGAGTTGTAGTCGGCGTCGCCGACCTCGAGCATCGCCCAGCCCCACACGATGAGCAGCACCAACGCGATGTACACGGGGCGGCCGCGGGTCTTGGGCGCCACCCACAGGCCGAGATAGCTGACGATCGTGAGGATGATGAGGAGGCGGGGAATGTCTTCGTCGGGCTCGAGGAGGAACCCCCAGAAGTACGGCACGGCGTACACCGTCGCCACGATCCAGGCCGCGTGGGTCAGCTTCGGCAGCAGGAACAGCGCAAACATGCTGAACGCGAGCAGCCCGAACATGACGAGGGCCGCCAGTTCGTTGTCCCCGTCCGGGCTGTAGACGTCGCCGGCGATGATCGACGTACCGATGCTGAGCGCGATCCCGCCGCCCGCGGCAATGGCGTCGGCCAGCGACGGCCGGGGCCGCGGGCGCGTCTCGAAAAGGGTTGTCACGTGCTCACGCCGCCGGCGCCGACTCCCGCTCGCGCATGACTGCGCCGACGATGAGAAGGATGCTGGCGATGAGCATCAGCCACAGACCGATGCCGATGTCGGCGCCACCCTTTTCGACGATGAGGAACGTAACCATCAACGCGACTGCCTGGAAGGCGAGCGCGAGATGAATCTGGATCCAGCCGAGGCCGAGCACCTTGTCCGGCAGGTTCACGCTCGCGAACGTTGTCAGCCCGATGTGAACCGCCATGGCCACGCCGCACAACACCGGAATGATGGTGACGGGGAACGGCACGAAGTCACCATCCCAGGCGCTGACGCCGAACGACCCCGACGAGACGAAGTCGAGGAACGACCCGATCAATACCAGCCCGCCGCCAACGAGAATGAGGATGACGGGCGGGGTCACCTTGCTGTCTGCCATTGTGCCGTCTACTCCCTCTAGCCGATGGCGCCGGTCGCGCGTTCTTTCTGGATGATGAACGCGCCTGCGCACGCGGCGCCCGCCCCCAGGAGTACGAGGAACACACCGATCCCCTTGTCCTCGGCTGCCACCAGCCAGAACACCGCCATAAGGGCCGCGAAGACTCCGAGCACCAGGTGGACCTGTTCCCACGTGAAGCTGAGGACCCGGTCAGGGAGGCTCACGTTGGCGAACTTCGTCAGTGCGACTTGGAGCGCCATGACCACGCCGTACAGGACCATCAGCGTGGTCACCGGGAAGAGCCCTTCGCCCAGGAGCGCGCTCTCTCCGTACGAGAAGTCGAGGAACGACCCGATCAGCATGACGCCGCCGCCGCCCATAATCGCCCACTCGCCTGGAGTCGGTTGTTTCTTGTCTTCGTCCACGAGTGGCCTCCGAAAGTGGGGACGCGTGTGCAAAGTCAAACACCTTCTTGGGTGGTTGCGGCGGATATCCCCGGGGAAATCGCCGCTTTTCCGGTCCGGAGGCGAAACGGGCGCTGCGGTAGCGTGACCTCGTGCGGGTAGGGGTCCTCGCGTCGGGCAGTGGCACGATCCTTTCCGCCCTGCTCGAACGAGATTTGCCGATCGTGGTCTGTCTGGCTGATCGGCCGTGCCGCGCGCTCGAAGTGGCGCAGGCGGCCGGGATCGGGTCGGAACTGGTCGAACGCACCGACTTCGGTCCGTCGTTCGACCGGGTCGCGTACACCGACGACGTGGTCGACGCCCTGCACCGGCACGAATGCGACCTGGTCGCCATCGCCGGGTTCGGGACGATCCTGTCGAAGCCCTTCGTCGACGCGTTCGGCGGCCGGGCGGTCAACACCCACCCGGCGCTGCTCCCGGCGTTCAAGGGCTGGCACGCGGTGCGCGACGCGCTCGAGGCCGGGGTCAAGGTCACGGGCTGCACCGTCCACCTCGTCACCGAGGAGGTCGACGCGGGCCCGATCCTCGCCCAGGAGGCGGTCGCCGTCCTGCCGGCCGACACCGAGGCATCGCTGCACGAGCGCATCAAAGAGGTCGAGCGTCGGCTCTACCCCGGCGTCATCGAGGAGCTGGTCGGCCAGTGAGAACGAAGGTCACGCGCGCGCTGTTGTCGGTCTCCGACAAGTCGGGGATCGTGGAGCTGGCGCGGGCGTTGCGCGACCTCGGGGTCGAGCTGGTGTCGTCGGGCGGCACGGCCGGCGCGATCGCCGCGGCCGGGCTGCCGGTCACGAAGGTCGAAGATGTCACCGGTTCGCCGGAGATGCTCGACGAGCGCGTCAAGACGCTGCACCCGCGCATTCACGGCGGACTTCTCGCCGACCTCGGCAAGGAGTCGCACCGGCGCGATCTCGAAGCGAACGGGATCCGGCCCTTCGAGCTCGTGGTGTCGAACCTCTATCCGTTCGGTGAGAAGCCGGGTATCGCGACCATCGACATCGGCGGTCCCGCGATGGTGCGCGCGGCTGCGAAGAACCACGAGTGGGTCGCGGTGGTCACAGGCCCCGCGCAGTACGACGCGCTGATCGAGGAGCTGCGAGCCAACGGCGGCACGATCGGCGAAGACACGCGGCGCGCGCTCGCGCTGGCGGCGTTCGCGCACACGTCGAGCTACGACGCGGCCATCGTCGAGTGGATGCAGGCCGGCGAGTCCTTGCCGCAGCATGTCATCGTCGCGCTCGAACGTACCGACGAAACGCTGCGCTACGGCGAGAACCCGCACCAGCAAGCGGCGCGCTACCGGCGTCGCGGCGTGACGAGTTGGTGGGACACCGTCGTGCAACACGGTGGGCTCGCGCTGTCGTACCTCAACCTGTACGACGCCGAGGCCGCGTGGCAGCTCGTGCACGACCTTGGGCCGCAACCCTCGTGCGCCATCATCAAACACGCGAATCCGTGCGGCGTTGCGGTGCACGACGACCTCGCGGTCGCGTACCAGCGCGCACTCGAATGCGACGAGCGGTCGGCGTTCGGCGGCATCGTCGCGCTGAATCGCCCTATCGACGCGGCCACCCTCGAACGCATGGTCGACGGGCCGCAGGCCGACGTCGTCATCGCGCCCGGCTACGGCGACGGCGCGATCGACGCGTTGCGCGCCAAGCGCAAGAACACCCGCCTGCTCGAAGCCGCGGCGCCCGGGCGCGACCCGCTCGACTTCCGTCAGATCTCGGGTGGGTTCCTCGTCCAGGAGCCGCACTCGTTCGCCGCAACCCGTAACGACTGGCGCATCGTCACCAAGGTCGCGCCGACACCCGAGCAGTGGCGCGACCTCGAACTCGCGTGGAGGGTGTGCGGCTACGTGAAGTCGAACGCGATCGTGCTCGTGAAAGACGGCCAAGCCGTCGGCATCGGCGCCGGTCAGCAGAACCGCGTCGAGTCCGGCCAGATCGCGGCGGGCAAGGCCGCCGGCCGAGCGCAGGGCGGGGCCGCGGCGAGCGACGCGTTCTACCCGTTCCCCGACGGCATCGAAGCCGCGGCCGCGGCCGGTGTTGCCGCGGTCATCCAACCCGGCGGCGGGATGCGCGACGACACCATCATCGAAACCGCCGACGAACTCGGCCTCGCCATGGTCTTCACCGGCGAGCGCCACTTTCTCCACTGATGACCGCGCAACTCCTCGACGGCAACGCGTTCCTCGAAGCGGCCAAGGACGAGCTACGGGCGCGTGTGAAGGTGCTCGCCGATCGGGGCATCACGCCCGGCCTCGGCACGATCCTCGTTGGCGACGACCCGAACAGTGCGTCGTATGTCGGGCACAAGCACGCCGACAGCGCCGACATCGGCATCGTCTCGCATCACGTCGCGCTGCCCGAGGCGGCAACGCAGGCCGACGTGCTCGCCGCGATCGAGGCGTTCAACCGCGACCCGGCCGTCGACGTGTTCATCGTGCAGCTCCCGCTCCCCGCGCATGTCGACGAGGAGACGGCACTGCGTACGGTCGACCCGAAGAAGGACGCCGACGGGTTGCACCCGTTCAACCTGGGCCGCCTGATGATGGGCGTGTCCGGACCGCGTCCGTGCACGCCGCTCGGCATTCAGGCGTTGCTCGTGCACTACGGCGTCGCGATCGAAGGTCGGCGCGTGGTCGTCGTCGGGCGCGGCCTCACGATCGGCCGACCGCTGGCGGCGCTGCTGTCGCTCAAGGAACCGAACGCGAACGCGACGGTGACCCAGTGCCACACGGGCACGCGCGACCTGGCCGAACACGCGCGCGAGGCCGACATCCTCATCGCGGCCGCGGGACGCGCGGGCATCATCACACCCGACATGGTCAAACCGGGCGCGGCCGTCGTCAGCGGCGGCATCACCTGGGAAGGGAAGCGGCTCGTGCCCGACGTGACCGAGGAGTGCGCCGAGGTCGCGGCGTGGATCACCCCCCGCCTGGGAGGCGTCGGACCGACCACGCGTGCCATGCTCCTGCGCAATACGCTCGACGCGGCCGAGCGCGCCGCGGAGGCCGGATGACTGCGCAACAACTTCCCGAGGTCCGTTGTTCGGTATGCGGCACGGTCGTCGTAGTCGATACGCGAAAGTGCCCGAGCTGTGGGCTCGCCCGCCCGGCGGCGCGGGGTCGAAGTGTGCTCGCCCGCAGTGGGTTCTGGGCCGTCGGTTCCGTCCTGTTGGTCGCGTGGATCGTGGCGCTCGCATTCGTGGCCGCGGCCCGCTGAGCGGAACCGACCACCGCATGCTGCTCGCCGAACTCGTCATCCGTCACTCCCGCCGGCACATGCCGACGCGACGCGTCGCGCTCGAAGGTGCGTATCTCCCGACTTCCGGCCCGGCGCACGGTGCCGCGCTCCTCGCCGCGGTCGTCGCCGCGCACCTGCCCGGCATCGACGAGGAACAGCGCGAGCTGCTGCCCCGGCTCCTCAAGGAAGCCGACGGCGGACTGGGCATCCCCCGCATCGCAATGCGGCACCGACTGCAGAACGACACCCACGGCCTCGACCGTTCGCGCCACCGCATGTTCGGCGAGGACGGACTGCTCGTCGTCGAGATCGACGTGCACGGCGGGCCGTCGCCCCAGGTGCTCGGCGCCGTGATGGCCGCGGCGTCGCTGCCGTCGTCGGGCCGCGCGATCGCGCTCGACGCCGTGCGCCGCGTCGCCGAGGGCCGCTTCCCGGGTTTGGCCCGCGAAGTCGAGGTGCGCACGGTGTGGGGACGCGAGCAAGCGCCGCCGCCGCTGGCCGGGGTGAACGACTGGCGCCCGGGTGCACCGCCCGAAGAGGAAGTGTGGCGCGGCGTCGCACCTGACCAACGCTGGGCCATGGAGGTCCTCGGTTTGCGATCGGGCATGGGCATCGACCGCGACGACGTGAACCGGCGGTTCCGGCGGCTGTTGCGCGAGGCGCACCCCGACCACGGCGGCGCCAAAGCGGCCGCCGCGGGCCGGATCGCCGAACTCACCGAAGCGCGCGCGATCCTGCTGCCACTCGCCCCGGCCGATATCGCCGCCGGCGGATAGCCCAACAAGCGGATAGCCCAACAAGCGGATAGCGCAACAAGCGGATAGCCCGAAACGGAAAGAGGAGTACACGTGAAGGACCCCGTACGCGTCGCAGTGACCGGAGCCGCCGGACAGATCGGCTACAGCCTGCTGTTCCGCATCGCGAACGGCGACCTGCTCGGCAAGGATCAGCCGGTCGTGCTCCAACTGCTCGAGATCCCGCCCGCGCTTCCCGCGCTCGGCGGTGTGGTGATGGAACTCGACGACTGTGCGTTCCCGCTGCTGCGCGGCATTGTCCAAACGGACGATGCCGAGCGCGCGTTCGAGGGCGTGAACTACGCGCTGCTCGTCGGCTCGCGGCCGCGCACGAAGGGTATGGAGCGCAAGGACCTGCTCGAAGCCAACGGCGCGATCTTCACGACACAGGGTAAAGCCTTGGCGAAAGGTGCCGCGTCCGACGTGCGCATCCTCGTGGTCGGCAACCCGGCCAATACGAACTGCCTCATCGCGATGAACAACGCGCCGTCGATTGGGCGGGAGCGCTTCACCGCGATGACCCGTCTCGACCACAACCGGGCCAAGGCCCAGCTCGCGGCGAAGGCGGGCGTTGCGGTCACGGCGGTGACGCACATGACGATCTGGGGCAACCACTCGGCGACGCAGTACCCCGACGTCTTCCACGCGCAGGTCGACGGCAAGCCGGCGTCGGGCTTGGTCGACCAGGAATGGATCGAGAAGACGTACATCCCTACCGTGCAGCAGCGCGGCGCCGCGATTATCGAAGCGCGCGGGCAGTCCTCCGCCGCGTCGGCCGCGAACGCGGCGATCAGCCACGTCCACGACTGGGCAACGGGCGCACCCGCGAACGACTGGGTGAGTATGGCCGTGTGCTCCGACGGTTCGTACGGTGTGCCGGAAGGACTCATCTCGTCGTTCCCGGCTACGACCAAGGCCGGTGACTGGTCGATCGTGCAGGGACTCGACATCGACGACTTCTCGCGCGGCCGCATCGACGCGAGCGTGGCCGAGTTGGCCGAAGAGCGCGACGCGGTCGCCGAGATGGGCCTGCTGGGCTAGCCCTGATGCTGTACTGGCGCCAGGCGAGTCCGCACGGACAGGTGACCGTGGTCGTGAGCGACCGCGGCCTGCGCGCCATCGGCCTGCCCAACGACGACCTCGACGAACTCGTGGTCGACGCGAAACAACAGCGCGACCCCGCGATCGCGAAGCAGCTCGACGACTTGTTCGCGGGCCGGCGGCATTCGGTCGACGTGCCCCTCGACCTCGAAGGCATCGACGGCTTCCGCCGCACCGTGCTCGAAACACTGGCACGCGACGTCCCGTGGGGCGAAACCGTCTCGTACGGCGAACTGGCCGCCATGGCCGGCCGCCCCCGCGCGGCCCGGGCAGTCGGCAGCGCGATGCGCCGTAACCCGCTCCCGTTCGTCATCCCCTGCCACCGCGTGCTCGCCGCCGGCGGCAAGATCGGCGGCTACGGCGGCGCCGCCAACGCCATCGACCTCAAACGCAAACTCCTCGCCCGAGAAGGCGTTCAAACCTGTGGCTAGCGCATGCGGACGGGCTTGCTCACCTCGGCGAAGAAGTCGTTGCCTTTGTCGTCGACGACGACGAACGCGGGGAAGTCGCGGACTTCGATTTTCCACACGGCTTCCATGCCGAGTTCTTCGTACTCGAGCACCTCGACCTTGGTGATGCAGTCCTTGGCGAGGCGGGCGGCGGGGCCGCCGATGCTGCCGAGGTAGAAGCCGCCGTGTTCCTTGCACGCGTCGGTGACGACCTGGGAGCGGTTGCCCTTGGCCAGCATCACGTACGAACCGCCGTTGCGTTGGAACTGGTCGACGTAGCTGTCCATGCGCCCGGCTGTGGTGGGGCCGAACGAACCTGACGCGTACCCCTCGGGTGTCTTGGCCGGGCCCGCGTAGTACACACAAAAGTCCTTCAGGTACTGGGGCATGCCGTCGCCGGCGTCGAGGCGTTCCTTGATCTGGGCGTGCGCGATGTCGCGCGCGACGACCATCGGGCCGGTGAGCATCACGCGCGTCTTCACCGGGTAGCGCGACAGCGTCTGGCGGATCTCGGCCATGGGCCGGTTGAGGTCGATGCTCACGATCTCGGTGTCGAGATCGTCGTGCGTGACCTCGGGCAGGTACTTGGCCGGATCGGTTTCAAGCTGTTCGAGGAACACGCCGTCGCGCGTGATCTTGCCAAGACTCTGACGGTCGGCCGAGCACGACACCGCGAGCGCGACCGGGCACGACGCGCCGTGGCGCGGGAGGCGGATGACACGCACGTCGTGGCAGAAGTACTTGCCGCCGAACTGGGCGCCGATTCCGAACGCCTGTGTCAGCGCGAGCACCTGCTGTTCGAGTTCGACGTCGCGGAACCCGCGGCCCAATTCGTTGCCCTCGTTCGGCAACGAGTCGAGGTACTTTGCCGACGCGAGCTTCGCGGTCTTCAGCGCGAACTCGGCCGACGTGCCGCCGATGACGAGCGCGAGGTGATACGGCGGGCACGCGGCAGTGCCGAGCGTGCGCAGCTTCTCGTCGAGCCAGCGCATCAAACTGTCGGGGTTGAGGAGTGCCTTCGTCTCCTGGAACAGCAGGCTCTTGTTCGCCGACCCGCCGCCCTTGGCCATGAACAGCAACTTGTACTCGTCGCCGTCGACCGCTTCGATCTCGATCTCGGCGGGCAGGTTCGTGCCCGTGTTCTTCTCGGTGAACGTGTCGAGCGGCGCGAGTTGCGAGTAGCGCAAGTTGTCGTCGGCGTACGTGCGGAACACGCCTTGCGCGATCGCGGACTTGTCGCCGCCACCGGTGACGACCAGCTCGCCCTTCTTTCCCTTGACGATCGCGGTACCGGTGTCCTGGCACCCGGGCAGCACGCCACCAGCGGCGATGCACGCGTTCTTCAGCAATTCGAGCGCGACGAATCGGTCGTTGGGTGAAGCCTCCGGGTCGTCGAGGATCGCGCTCAGTTGCGCCAGGTGACCGGGGCGCAGCAGGTGCGCGATGTCGTGCATCGCCTGGCGGGTGAGCAGCGTCAGCGCTTCGGGCTCGACCTGGAGGAATGTGCGCCCCCCCGCCTCGAATGTCGACACCTGATCGGCGGTCAACAGGCGGTACGGGGTCTCGTCGGACCCGACCGGAAGGATCTCCTGAAAGGAAAACTCGGCCACAACGTCACGCTAGCGCCCGCTTTCCGGAATACCGTCCCCGAAGGCACAGGAGGCAGGGCATGGCCGAGTACCGCGTCGAACACGACTCCATGGGCGACGTGCGCGTGCCCGCCGACGCGCAGTGGGGGGCGCAGACCCAGCGCGCGGTCGAAAACTTCCCGATCTCGGGCATACCGATCGACGCTCGGCTCGTGCGTGCCCTCGCGCTCGTGAAGGCCGAGGCGGCGCGCGTCAACGCGACCCTGCGCGACGTGCCCAACGTCTCGAAGCGGCTCGCCGACGCGATCGGCGCCGCAGCCGACGAAGTCGCCGACGGCCGCTGGAACGACCACTTCCCGATCGACGTGTACCAAACCGGTTCGGGAACATCGTCGAACATGAACGCGAACGAAGTCATCGCGCGCCTGGCGACGGAACGACTCGGCGAGCCGGTGGATCCCAACGACCACGTGAACGCGTCGCAGTCGTCGAACGATGTGTTCCCTTCGGCGGTGCACATCGCGGCGGCCGAGGGTGTCGTGCGCGGCGTCATCCCCGCGTGCGAGCACCTGGCTACGACGCTGAGGCGCAAGCAGAGCGAGTTCGCCAAGGTCGTGAAGGCGGGCCGCACCCACCTCATGGACGCGACTCCGGTGACCCTTGGCCAGGAGTTCGGCGGGTACGCCGCCCAGATCGACGAGGCCGTCGCCCGGCTGCGCGACACGCTCCCGCGTGTGTGCGCACTTCCGCTCGGCGGCACCGCGGTCGGCACGGGTATTAACGCACCGAAACGATTCGCGCCCCTGGTCATCGCCCGGCTCGCCGAACGCACCGAACTGCCGCTGACCGAAGCCACCGACCATTTCGCCGCGCAGGGCGCTCGCGACGCGCTGGTGGAGTGCAGCGGGCAGCTCCGCACGCTCGCGGTTGCGCTGGTGAAGATCGCCAACGACCTGCGGTGGATGGGCAGCGGACCGCGTGCGGGGTTGGGCGAGATCCGCCTGCCCGACCTCCAGCCCGGTTCGTCGATCATGCCCGGCAAGGTGAACCCCGTCATTCCCGAGGTGGTCACGCAGGTCGGCGCGCAGGTCATGGGCAACGACACCGCCGTTGCGTTCGCCGGTTCGCAGGGCAACTTCGAGCTGAACGTGTACGTGCCCGTCATGGCCCGCAACCTGCTGGAGTCGATCCGCCTGCTCACGAGCGCGATCACTGTCCTGGCCGACAAGTGTGTCGCTGGCATCGAGGCGAACGTCGAACGGCTGCGCGAGTACGCCGAGTCGTCACCGGCCATCGGCACTGCGCTCAACCCGCACATCGGCTACGAGGTGGTCGCGGATGTCATCAAGGAGTCGAACCGCACCGGCAAGTCGATCCGCGAGATCGTGCTCGAGCGCAACCTCATGACCGACGCCGAACTCGACAAGGCGCTCGACGTGCTCGCGATGACGCGCGGCGGCATCTTGTAGCGTCGAACCTCATGGCCGGTCACGAGGGTTCGAAGAAAGCCGTCATCGCCGCGCTCATCGCCAACGCGCTGATCGCGGTCAGCAAGTTCATCGTGTTCTTCATCACCGGGGCGGCGTCGCTGCTCGCCGAAGCAATCCACTCGACCGCGGACACGGGGAACCAGGGGCTGTTGCTCTTCGGCGGCAAGTCGGCCCGCCGCCCCGCCGACGAGCAACATCCGTTCGGCTACGGCAACCGGCGCTACTTCTGGTCGTTCATCGTCGCGCTCGTGTTGTTCAGCCTGGGCGGCCTGTTCGCCATCTACGAGGGCATCTCGAAGCTGCGCCACCCGCACGAGCTGGAAAGCATCAACCTCGCGATCATCTTGTTGGTGTTCGCGATCGTGGTCGAAGCGTTCTCGTTTCGCACTGCGATCCGCGAGACGAACAAGGTGCGTGGCGACCGGTCGATGATGCGCTACATCCGCACGACGAAACTCCCGGAGCTTCCGGTCGTGCTCCTCGAAGACGCCGGCGCGCTCATCGGCCTCGTGTTCGCACTGTTCGGTGTGACGATGGCCGAGATCACCGACGAACCGCGCTATGACGCCGCGGGTTCGCTCGCGATCGGCATTCTCCTCGTCGTCATCGCGATGTTTCTCGCGTTCGAAATGGCGAGCCTCTTGCTCGGCGAGCCCGCACTCGACGAGGACATCGCCAAGATGCGAACCGCGATCACCGGCAATGAGAAGGTGAAGCGCATCATCCACCTGCGCACCGAGCACATCGGCCCCGACGAGATCGTGCTCGCCGCCAAACTCGAGTTCGAGCGCGACCTCACGATGGAACAGCTGGCTCGTGCGATCGACGACGTGGAGGCGGCGGTGCGCGCCGCGGTACCCGCGACGAAGCTGATATTCCTCGAACCCGACCTCTTCCGAGAGCCGTCGGCAACCTAAGCCGGAGGCTGACCGCCGCCTTCAGCGGGCTGTTGGGCGGGCTGCTGCTGCACCGCGGGCGCGTCGGTGGGCGCCGCGGCCGGAGCCGGGAGTCCGAGCTGGGTCCGCAACTCTGACAGACGGGCCTGCGCTTCGGCGTTGACCGACGCCTGCTCGACTTCCATCATGCGTGACTCGGTCGACGAACCCTGGAGGTCGGCCATGCCCTGCGCACGCGCGGAACGGCTCTCGATCTTCTCGCGGATCTGTTCGAACGTCGGCACGTCTTCGCCCACCGTCGCGGTGAGCTGCTCCATCGCCTTGTTCATGTGCTCTTGCATCTTCGCCTGGTCGAGCTGCGAGAGCAGGCGCTGACGTTCGGACAGCTTCTTCTGCAATGCCGACGAGTTCTGCTGCACGGCTTGCTTCGCCGCGTCGGAATTGCGGGTCGACTCGAGCAACATGGCCTGGAGGTCTGCGACCTCGCGCTCCAACGCGATCAACCGGTTCGCGAACGACTCGGCGGCCCCTTGGTACTCGAGCGCCTTCGCGGTGTCGCCCTTCTGGGTCGACTCGTCGGTGAGCAAGAGCGCCTGGCGCGCGTTGCCTGTGATCTTGTCGAGCTCCTGCTGGGCGCGGTCGAGCCGCATCTGCGTCTGCTTCTGATGCGCGATGACGTTCGCGGCCTGCTCGGTGAGCCGGCGGTGCTGGTCCTGCGCCTCCGTGATCGCCTGTTCCAGCTGGACCTTCGGGTCGGCAGCCTCCTCGAAGCTCCCCGAGAGCTTCGCGGTCATGTACTTCCACCAGCGGCGCATGAGCTTGAACATGCCCGCAGCCTAGAGCCATCTACGCGCGCGATCCTCCCGCGGCGCGACCGACCTCTTCGAGGCCTTGGCGGAGCGCTTCCATGTCGCCGACGAGCTGGTCGACGTCGGCGCCGAGACCCGACAGTTCCGAGACATCGCCCGCCGACAGCGACAGTTCCACCGCCCGGGCGACGGCCTCGTCGAGCCGGGCGTCAAGAACTTCCAGTCGTTGCTGCGCGTCGGCGGCGACGGTGAGGAGCCGCTCGCCGGACGAGAGCTGCGCTTCGAGCGCCTCGGCGGTGCGGTCCCACGAGTCGGCCGCGCCGGGTGATTCGGGCCGGGTGCCTTCCATCTGCCGGCGCCGCGTGCGGACTTCGTCGAGGTCGAGCGACCGCAGTCCGGCGTCGAGGAGGTCGCCGTGGCTCGCGACCCGCCAGCACTCCTTGACCGCCGACTCGATGCGAGTGCCGATCTCCGCGAGGCGATCGCGCACCGGGCCGGTGCGCGCCCCGCGCACGACGTTGTCGAAGCGGCGCTTGGCCTGCAGCGCCTCGTGCACGTAGCGGCGCCACGGATCGGAGAGGGCCATGGGGTCGATGCCCTGCAGCGGACGCTTGCGCCGGGGCAGGCGCAACGCCACCATCGCCCCGTACGCGACGGCACCGACCACGACGACCGGAAGCAGCCCCGCGCCGAGCAGCACGGCCGCGGAGGCACCGACACCACCGGCGAGAATCGCCGACGGCGCCATGATCGCCTCGGCCGTCCGCCCCGTCTTCAGGTGCTCGGGCAACCGCTCGATCGCCACTATTTCCGTCTCATTAGAAGTTGCTCACCACCGCGGTGAAGACACGCGAGATCGTCGTCGCGTCGGACGCGTCGTACACCTGCGCGTTGGTCGCTTCCGCGATGCGGCGCAGGGTTTCGAGGTCGGCGTCGTCGCCGTACGCAATCGCGAACACGCGCACCGGTTGCGCGTTCTCACCTTCGGCCTGCTCGCGCAGGTTGTTGATGAGGCCCTCGAGGTCGGAGTTGCGGTCATCCTCGTTGCGGCCGTCGCTCAACAGCACGACCGCGTTGATTCGGGTCGGGTCGAACTGGTCGAGGACCGACTCGTACGCGTCGTTGGTGGCCGTGTACAGCGGCGTGCCGTTCAACGGCACCAGGTTGCCGACGGTGCGCACCATCTCTTCGCGCTGGCCGCCGAGCGGTTCGATCGGCACGAGGTCCTGCCAGTCCTCGAGCGCGGACTCGCCCATGTTCGTCGTGAATACCCGCAAGCCAACGTCGTCGTCGGTTGCGAACTCGTCGAGCGCGTCGATGACCGCAACCTTGGCCAGGTCGAGCTTGGTTTCGCCCGTGTCGGGATTGCCCGGGTCGCCCATCGAGCCGGAGACGTCGAGCAGCAACATGACCTGGGCGCGTTTGCGGTCCTCCTGCCAGCGGTCGAGGAGACCGGTGAGGACCTGCGGTTCGGGCACTTCGAGCAGCGTCTGCGGTTGTTCCGGGTCGACACCCCACTGGGCGCTGATCGGTTCGCCGATCGCGACCTCGGGGTTGCCCGGCCGGAACCCGAACTCGAGGACGCGCTCCTGCGCGTCCGGCGCCTTCACGTACGCCTCGAACTTGCGAGCCGCTTCCTTCTCCTGCTCCGTCACCCACGACGCGTCGAGCACGATGAAGGGGTTGTCGCTGTAGAGGGTGCCCTCGGTCGGGTAGATCGCGACGAGCGGGACGCGTGGCTCGCGCGGTTCCTCGCCGGGGGAGAGCACGCCGTCGGGGTTGCCCTTGTTGTAGTCGATGACCGACTTCTCCTCGACCGCCACCGCCGACACGTAGGTGAGCGACGTACCGCGCGCGTCGTTGCGGAACCAGTTGTTGAGGAACGTCATCGTGATGTCGCCGTAGTGGACCACTGCCGACTCGACGCCCTTCGCGAACTCACGCACGTCGGCGCGGTCGACGTCTTCGAGCGACAGGCCTTCGGTCTTGTCGGTCGCCGCGTAGTACTGCGCGATCGTCGACGACAGTGCGCTGGTCGAGAAGTTGGGGTTGGTCTTGCCGAGCCGGAACGGACCCCATTCGGGGTGGCCCAGGGCGCCCCAACCGCCGGGCTCCTGTGCGAGCCGGAGGATGTCGGCGTACCCGACCGGTGTCTCGGGATAGCCGAGCGCGTCGGCCATCGGCTCGGGCATTGCGATGACGAGCGGCGTCAACATGAACGGCTCGGCTTCGGGAGCAATCGGCTCCTCACCCTTGTCGGCGAGGCGCTGGTTCAGGATCTGCCCCCACGCCGACGACGCCGGCGACCACACGACCGGGCGCGGTCCGTTGGCGTCGTTCTCGGGCCAGCCGTCGCCGAGCAACGTCGTGGCCCCACCCGATGCCTTGCTCTGCACGCGCACGAACGCGCAGTCGCCGCCGTCGAGTTGCGCCTCGTCGGAAGCGTTGAACTCCTCGGCGAGGGTCGTGAGCAATGCGATCTTCTCCGACGAGACCGCCATGTCGATCGGGATGCAGTCGCCCGGGTCCGGGAGCTCCGGGCCGACGGACTCGGCGCTGTCGTCGCCGCCACCCGAACATGCACTCAGGACGATCGCCACTGCGATCAACCACGTTGCTCGCTTCACGCCCGGATTCCTTCCCAGAGTTGACTTAATGCTTCGAGTACACCAGTCGGCGGGAGTCCGTCGGTTGCGGGCAACTCGGGTGCGTCGGCGGGTGCACCGTCCGGTGGCGCATCGTCGACGCGGTAGTTCTGCTCTTCGAGCGCGTCGCGCAGGTCGTCTGCGAGGGCGCCTCCTCCGCCGGCGAGCGGTGCGAGCACCACGTCGGCGGTGGCCACAGGCGCAGGGTAGATCAGCGTCACCCGGTCGCGAAGGTCGGGGGCGACGGTGGCGAGCGCGGTCACGGCCTGGGCTTCGGTCGTGGCGACGACGTCGAATCCGGCCAGGCGTTGGCGCAGCCAGGCGGCGAACGGGTCGGCGTTCACCGCGAACGCGGATGCGGGCACGCCTTGCTTCAGCTGCTGGAACCAGCCCGGAAACGCGTCGTTCGACTGCCAGTCAATGAGCGAGAAGTCCTCGGTGCCGAGGAACGAGGCCACGGCCTGGCCGAGCACGAGGCGACCCAGGCCCGACGAGACCGGGTCGGCGTGCGCGGGCTTCACGGCGCCCCAGGTTTCTTCGCCGCCGATGGCCGACCACGGCTCACCGGCGACTTCGCCGATGCACGTCCACGTCACCGTGCCCCCGCAGTGCGCCGTCAGCACCTCGGCCCGGTCGGTGCGCGCCGCGAGTATGAGCGGCGTGCGGCCCGCCGGCTCTTCGGTCGAGGTCATCGGCGCGAACGTGACCCACGCGTCGTACGGAACTTCGTCGCCCGCGGCGATCTTCGCCGCGGTCGTACCCGCGGGTTCGAGGGTGATGCCGACGTCGAGCCGGGCGCACACTTCGGCCAACTCGACCGCGCACACGATCGACAGATCGTCGGACGACGGCGCATCGGCCGTGGTGTCGTCGTCGTCGCCCTCGATGACGAGCTGGCGGATGGCGACCGAAGCTCCAACCATCACGATCGCGGCGATCAGCGCCAGGAGCGGTCCCATGAACCGCCGGCGGGGCGGCTCACTGATGATCACGTCGTGCTCGCGGGCAACGTGTCGCCGGGCGCGGGAATGTCGTCGGGCGCAAACCGGCTCAGCTCATCCTTCGACGGCGCCTCGTGGGTGACGACGCGCGTCGCGTGCAGATCGATGGCCGCTTCGAACAGGTTGCGGACGACGCGCGCGTTCCCGAACGTCGGGCCGCGCTGCTGCGCGTCGAGATAGGCCCGTACACGCGCCAGCGCTTCGTCAGACGCGAGGTACTGGTTCTGTTCGCCGAGACTCTTGAAGATCTGCGCGAGTTCGTCGCTCGTGTAGTCGGGGAAGTCGATCGTCTTCGGGAACCGCGACCGGAGACCGGGGTTGGCGTCGAGGAACGCCTCCATCGGGACGGGGTAACCGGCGACGACGACGATGAGCCGATCGCGTTCGTCCTCCATGAGCTTGAGGAGCGTCGCGATCGCTTCCCGCCCGAAGTCTTCGGCGCTGTCGACCCAGAGCGCGTACGCCTCGTCGATGAACAGGGTCCCGTTCAGCGCAGAAGTCACGACCTCCTTGACCTTCGTCGCGGTCTGACCGACGTAGCCGGAGACCATGCCGCCGCGATCGGTCTCGACGAGGTGACCCTCGTCGAGGAGTCCGAGCACGCCGTAGATGCGCGACATGATGCGGGCGACGGTCGTCTTGCCCGTACCCGGGTTGCCGACGAACACGAGGTGGTGGCTGCGGTCGGGGACCGGCAGGCTGTGCTGCTCGCGCAACTTCTCGACCCGCGTGAGGTTCACGAGCAGCCGAACTTCGCGCTTCACTTCGGCCAGGCCGACCAGGTCTTCGAGTTCCTCGAGTAGCGCGTCGAGCGTCGGCGCGGTGGCCGGCGCCTCGCCCGGCAGTCCGCCGACCTCGTTCGGATTGCTGATGGCGACTCCGACGGGCGGGCCGGGCCGGTTGATGTTGCCGCTCCGAAGGTTTTCGAGGAGCACGCGCCGGTATTCGTCGAGCGCGGCGAGCGAGTCGCGCGTCGGGTAGTCGGCGAGCGCGCATGCGGCGTGCCCGATACCGAGCGCGGCCTCGTAGTAGGTCCACGCGTTCGCGGCGTGGCTCTCGCGGTCCATGGCGATCAGCTGGATGAACAGCGCCGACGGCTCCTTCACGAAGTCGGCATCACGGGTGATGACGTTGTTCTCGCGCAGGTGGGTCAAAGGCCCGTTCGCGACCTCGGGCTCGATCGCCCCGAACGAACGGCGAAAACCGAGGAGCTCGCGGTCGCCCAAGCGTCCGTCGGAACACAGGAAGCCCGCCGTGAGACGCCGCGCCTCGACCATGAGGCCGTGGCCCACCGCACTCGGGTCGGCCCCTTTTGCTTCGGGCCACGTCAGCACGATCGGCCGCATCCGTTGCACGAACTCGCCGACCGCCCTCGCGAGAATGTCGTTGTCGCCCGTCTCCGTCACCATGGGGGCACCATTCTGACGCCGTTACTCGGGTTCGGATGCCCGCTCGATGCCAAGGGCCAGGAGCAGGTCCTCGTGCAGCTGCATCCAGACCGTGTGGTACGAGTCGATGCGCGGCGACGTCAGCCAGGCGGCGTCGCCCTCCTCGACCTGGACGAGGGCCGTGCGCAACCGCGCCGGGTACGGCGTGAAACGGTCGACGTCCCGGCCCAGGCGGCGGACGACGGGGCGGGTGCGCTCGTCGAGACCCCGCAACCGGTCGATCACCGCCCAGTCGTAGCGCACGTCGCCGTGGTCGTTGGGAACGTCGCCCGGGCGAACCTGCCAGTCGTGGCAGATCCTGATCAGCTCCCGGTTGAGGTCGAGGAACTGCTCGTAGGCCCGGGTCGCGACCGCTTCGGCCTCGCTGCCCACGGGTACCCGCGCCCAGGCGGTGTGGAGTTCGCGGCCCTCGACCGTGATGCGCAGCGCGGTGCGGGCGCGGGCCACCAGCCCGGCGTCGAGCAGCGCGACCACGGTGGGGTCGTCGTCCATCTCCACGAGTCCGCGCAGGCGAACGTCGTGCAGGATCACGTAGCACTCGTCGGGCAGCGTCACGGCGTCCGATGCTACGCGCGTCGACACTCGGTTAGCGTCGGCGGGATGGAGATCGGGCGGGGGACCAAGGTGTTGGATGCGGCGCCGGTGCGGGGGTCGTGGCGGCGGCTGTCGTCGCCCGACGACGTACTGACGTTGATGGACACGACCGCCGAGGGCGTCGTTGCCTGCGTCGCCGACGCGGGGGCCACGTTTCTCGCCCCGATCTTCGACGAGCTCACGGCCATCGTGTGCCTGTCGGGCACGCCGATGTCGCACATCGGGATCGTCAGCCGCGAGTACCAGGTGCCGTGCATCATGGCCGCGGTGCTCGGTTCGGAGCCGGCCGACGGTGACGCGGTCGAAGTCGACTGCAGCGGCGCCGAAGGTGTCGTCCGGAGCGTGTCGTGAGTTCTCTCGGGACTGGAATGAACAAGGACGATGTCAACCGGTGGATCACGTACCACGGTGAAATCTCGTACACGCTCACGATGCAACGCACCGCGCTCGAGTCGGCGCTGATCCCCGTGACCGCGTACATCACGATCGCGGCGGTCGAGTGTTACCGGCGCTACCCCGAGATGGTGCAGCAGATCGCCGACGCGATGCCGCCGGAGGAGTTGGGGCGGGCGGGGCACGAGTTCGCGACGCAGATCGACAACGTGCACCTGTGGGCCGTGTCGAACTTCCCGTTGGTGGGGCGCGTCGTCCTCGGCGGCGCGGGCATGCTCGACTTCGACGCCGACGCGGCGCGCATGGCCCCGGTGTTCGATTTCTGGCAGCGCGCCGCGAGCACGTACCGCTTCGAAGACGGTACGCACCAGGCGTGGGACGCGGGCGGGCACGCGACGCCGTACCGAGCCCACGTCGACAAGATCCGCGCCGGCTGTGTGCCGGTGCGCGACGACGCGCACCGCACGCAGATCACGCGGCTGAACGCGCTGCTCACGTCGTACTTGTTCCTGCTCTGGTTCGACACCCGCTCCGGCTACCAGGACACGGGCCCGTACCTGCTCGACGATGGTCGGGTGATGTTGTTGCGGTCGTTCGGGCGGCTCGGCGTGTCGCACTTCCCCTGGAGCGCCGCGATCGGAAGCGCGATGCCGTACTCCGACGTGCTCGGCGCGTTCGTGCTCGATGGCGTCGACCTGACCGTGACCGACTTCGGTACGTCGGTGACGCATCCCGAGGACTACCTGCCGCACGTCGTCGAGTTCGGCTTGTTCGACACCGCGTCCGGTGGGCTGGTGCCGATCGACGACCGCGGTGTCGACGCGCTCGCCGCGGCCGCGAAAGCTGCGACCAAGCAGCTCTACCGCAACATCGCGGCGATGGAACGGCGCGACAAGATCAACGCGGGCGCGTATGTGTACTTCACGTTCCTGCGGCCGTTCGCGGAGCTGGCCGGCGTGGAACTCGATTGGACCGTGCCGCGCGACAGCATGGATCTGTATCCGTTCCTCGAACTCATCGACGGCAGCATTCCCGCGCCGGTCGACCAGGTTCCCACGGACTACTACGCACGGATCCCGTGAACCCCGACGCGCCGCATCCACCCGGGGCCGACCCGTGGTGGTCGGAGGCGTGGCACCTCGATGCGGCGAGCGCCGACGGCACCGGTCTTTCGGTGCGGCTCGAGTGTTTCCCGAACCAGAACGTCGCGTGGGTCTGGACGTATCTCGTGCTGCCCAACCGGCCCGGCCCGGTCGTGGTGCGCGACCACGAAGTGCCGCTCCCGCGTCAGGGGTTGGAAGTGCGCGCCGAAGGGTTGTGGGCCGAGTTGTGGTGTGAAACGCCGCTCGACCACTGGACGTACGGACTCGAAGCGTTCGGTCTGCGCCTCGACGACCCCGCCGACGCGTTGCACGAAGAAATCGGCGAACGCGTTCCGGTCGGTCTCGACATCGAATGGGAGGCGGCCCGGGTGCCGCACGCGCGCGCCGAGGCGTGGCCGGTCGAGGGTTTCGTGCAACCGGGGATTGTGCACGGCGAGGTGCTGTTGGGACGCGGTCGCATCGAACTCGACTGCACGGGCGAGCGGCGCCGTTCCTGGGGAGTTCGCGACTTCACGACGAAGCGATGGACCGTCGCCGGGAAGATCGGTGAACTCGCGTTCCACGTCGCGCAGACGGGCACCGTCACCGACGGGTTCGTCGGAGACCGCTCAGTCGAGACCGCGCGCATGGAAACGCACCGAAACGCCGACGGGTTGCCCGATACCGCCCGCTGCGTCGTCGACGACGAGTGGGAGATCGACATCGACGTGCTCGGCCTCGCACCCGTGATGCTCGCGCCGGGTGCGCCCCTGGCCCGGGCCTTGTGCCGGTACACGATCGGCGCCGAGACGGGCGTCGGCTGGTCCACCTGGTTCGACCCGGAATCGGCGCAATAGCAACCGGCGCGCGAGGATGCGCGCTATGGAATTCGACCCTCGCACCACCGCCCTCGGCATCGCACGCGGACGCGTCGTCCTCGGCATCACCATGTTGGTGCTACCCGGGTTGGCCGGGCGGGTGGCATTCGGCGCGACTTCGCGGGAAGGGCGCACGTTGCTCCGCATGCTCGGCGCTCGCGAGATCGTGCTCGGCGTCGGTGCGATCACCGCAGTGAAGGAACACACCCAAGACGCGGAGTGGGTCGGCATGGGGGCGGTCAGCGACGCGGTCGACGTGGCCGCGTTGCTCATGGCCCCCGGGCCACCGGTGCGACGCGCGCTCAACGCGTTCACTGCCGCGAGCGGAGCGGCGACCGGCATGTTGTGCGCGCGGATGATGGCCGACGAGCGCAAGGCGCTCGCGCCCGCCGACGACTAGAAGTCGATCGACGACAGGTCGCTGATCCACCGGCGCGAGCGGCTGATCGCCTCGCGCCACTGGTCGCGGTCGAGCACTCGGCTCGGTTCCACTCGCACCCGCGGGATCCACGCGCCCGCGAGGTCGTCGAGATCGTCGTGGTGGCCGATGGCAAGCCCGGCCATGAGCGCGGCGCCCATCGTCGTCGCCTCGCGCACCGGTGACACTTCGACCGGGCGTTGCGCGGCGTCGGCGAGAGCCTGTACGAACGTCGCGTTGTCGGTCATGCCGCCGTCGACGCGCAGCGTCGCGATCTCGAGACCGGCGTCGGCCTCGGCCGCGTCGACGAGGTCCGCGCCCCGCTGCGCAATGCCTTCGAGCACGGCCCGCACGATGTGCGCGCGTCCCGTCCCGCGCGTGAGCCCGAAGAGCGCCCCGCGCGCCCCGTAGTCCCACGCCGGTGTACCGAGGCCGAGGGGCGCGGGCACGTACACGACGCCGCCCGAGTCGGCGCACGACGCGGCGAGCGCGTCGGACTCGGCCGCCGACGCGATGAGCCCGAGGTCGTCGCGCAGCCACTGCACGTTCGTGCCGGCCGCGAGCATGACGGCCTCGATACCCCACGTGACCCGGCCGCCGCGCCGCCACGTGACGATCGGGAACGTGCCCGCCGGGCCGCGGTCGTCGAACGGCGGCGGTTCCGGGCCGAGCACGACGTCGAGCATCCCGCCGGTGCCGAAGGTGATCTTGGCATCGCCCGGGTGTACACAGCGCTGCCCGATGAGTGACGCCTGCTGGTCGCCGAGCAGGCAGGCGATCGGCGGTGCGCCCGGCAGCGCGCTCGCGGGGCCGACGATTGCGTCGGTGTCGACGATGCGCGGCAACATCGTCTCGGGGACGTTCAGGACTTCGAGCGTGCGCGTGTTCCACGCGGTCGGTGAGCCCGCGTGTTGGAGGCCGGTGACAGCGGCGTTGGTCGCGTCGGTGACGTGCAGCGCGCCCTCGCTCAGCGTCCACGCGATCCACGTGTCGACGGTGCCGAAGCACAGGTCACGGTTGCGGTCGGCGTCGAAGGTGTCGAGCAGCCACTGGACCTTTGTCGCCGACGCGTTCGGCGCGAGTCGTAGTCCTTCACCGCGCAGCGTGAGGCACGCGCCGATCGTGCGCAGGTCCTGCCACCCGAGACCCGGTCCGACCGGTTCGCCGGTCGCCCGGTCCCACACGATCGTCGACGCCCGCTGGTTCGAGATACCGACCGCGTCGACCGGACCAGCGGCGTCGAGCGCGGCGCGCGCGACTTCGAGCGACGCGTCGGCCATGACGCGCGCGTCGAACTGCACCAACCCGTCGGCCGGGGAATCGGGGAGCAGCTCCTGGGCGATGTCGGCGGCAAACGTCGCGTCGTCGCGCACGACCGCGGCGCGCACGCTGCTCGTCCCGACGTCGATGACAAGTACGTTGTTCATGCGGCTCCAGCCTCCGGCGCTCCATCTCCACTGAGCGTCGGAGCCATGCCCGCGCCTACGGCTTGCGCCTGGATTTTCACGGCCAGGCGACGTCACCGAACGGGCTCGCGAGGCCGAGCTTGCCCGGGTTGAGGATGCCGTTCGGGTCGAGCGTCTGCTTCACCGCCGCCAGCACGTCGAACGAGTCGCCGAGCGCTTCGTGCACGAACCGCGACCGGTTCAACCCGACGCCGTGATGATGACTGAGCGCGCCGCCGTTCCCGATGACCGCGCGCTGGCCCGCGTCCCACGCCGCTCGGTAGTACGCCTCACGCTGGTCTTCGGGCGGCCGGCCCGCGAACGTGAAATACAGGCAGGCACCGTCGGTGTACGAGTGGCTCTGATGCGCCGACGCGACGAGGGTGTGCTCGACGTTGCGGATGGCCTCGGTCGCCCGCGCGTAGATCGTGTCGACCGCGCGCCACGGCGCCGAGACTTCCATCGTGTCCACGACCAACCCTCGCGAGATCAACGCTTCGAGTGCGGATACGTCGTTGCGGTGCTGGAGCCACTGGTCGACCAGCGCGACGTCCATCGGTTCGGCCGGGGCGCACTCCTCGGCGACGATGTGCATCGTGGCTTCGACCAGGTGCGCGTCGCCCTCGTCGAGGACGAGCAACAGATGCGCCTCGCCCGTCTTGTACGAGCGGTCGGCTTCGATGTTGTCGTAGAGCCGCAGCACCGCGGGGGTCGCGCCCCGCTGCACGATACGGCGCATCGCGTCGAGCCCGTCGCCGAACGACGTGAACGCGTACGCGGCCCGTGCTTCGGCTGCCGGGCTCGGGTGCAATCGCAGCCGCGATCCGACGATGACGCCCAGGGTGCCCTCGGAACCGACGAAGAGCTGCGTGAGGTCGGGACCGACCGCGGCGCGCGGTACGCCACCCGTCGTGATCCGGCGGCCGTCGGCGAGGACGACGTCGAGGCCTTCGACGATGTCTTCGATCTTGCCGTAGCGCGTCGAAAGTTGACCGGCGCCGCGACACGCGATCCACCCGCCGACCGTCGACAGCGCGATCGACTGTGGCCAGTGCCCGCACGTGACCGAGTACTCGGCGCGCAGTTCGTCTTCGAACACGTCGCCGAACGTTCCCGGCAGCACGTCGACGAGCATCGACTTCGTGTCGACGTCGACGATGCCGGCCAGGCCGGTCAGGTCGAGCAGCACGCCGCCGAACACCGGCACGCTCGCTCCGCACACGCCGCTGCGGCCCGCGGCGGCGGTGACCGGCACGCGGGCCTCGTTGCAATGGCGCAGGATCGCGCCGACCTGCTCGACGGCATCGGGCCGCACGACGACCGCGGCGCGCGCCGCGACCTGGTTGTCGAGCGCCCAGATCATCGCGAGGGGCCACCAGTCGCGGCTGGCCTCCCCGATGGCTTCGGGGGCGCGGCTGATGGTCGCGCCGGTACTCGCGAGTTGGTCTTCCAGGGCCCCGTCGACTTCGACCGGCGGCGTCGTGAGCCGGCTCTCGACTTTGGCCGCGCCGTCGGGGAACGCGATCGGCGGCGTGGGCGCGCCGCGGTTGGTTTCCATTGCCATCGCGGTTACGACCGGTCGATCAACGCGTCGAGCGCGGTCTCCGGAAGTCCGGCCGCCTGTCGTTCGGTAGTCACGAGCGCACGGTAGTGCTCGACCTGGCGTCGACGCTCGTCCGTGTCCCAGCCGAGTTCGGGTGCCATGAGCTCCGCGACGTCGGCGGCGATGTCGGCCGACGTGTCACGCGCCAGGAGCCGCGCCCGCGTGCGGCGCGAGAGCACGTCGTCGACGGTGCAGGCCATCTCGTTGCGGACCGCGTAGACGACTTCGGCGCGCAGGTACGGGAGTCCGGGCGCGATAGGGCGGGCGAGGTCGGCGTCGGCCGCGAGGGCGAGCACCTCGCGGGCGTCGCCGCCGTAGCGCGACGAGAGGTGTTCGGAGACGCCGGCCGCGTCCCACCCGGTCGTGCCGTGCAAGGTGACCCGCTTGGTGCGGCTCTTGCCGCCCAGACCGAGTTGCTCGACCACGACGTCGGTGGCGTCGGCCGCCATGCGCCGGTACGTGGTGAGCTTGCCGCCCGTCACCGTGATGACGCCGCCGGCCGATGCCTTCACCGAATGGCGGCGCGAAAGGTCGGCGGTACGTTCGCTGCTCGCGGCCTTCACCAGCGGGCGCAGCCCGGCCCAGGTGCCGAGCACGTCCTGTTCGGTGATGGTGCTCGTCACCGACGCGTTGATCGCGCGCAGCAGGTACGCGATGTCTTCGGGCGTGCACTGCGGGTCGTCGAGCGGGCCGTCGTAGTCGGTGTCGGTCGTGCCGATGTACGTGAACTGGTAGCCGCCGTTGCCGTCGTCGCCCCAGGGTACGACGAACACCGAGCGGCGGTCCTTCGGCACCGGCACGACAACGGCGATGCTGTTGCGGACCAACGACCACGGCACCGTGATGTGAATGCCCTTCGCGGGCCGGATGCTGTCGGGCTCCGAGCCCTCGTCGAGGGCGCGCACTTCGTCGGCCCATACGCCGGTCGCGTTGACGACGGTCCGGGCGCGAATCTCGATCGGTTTCCCGTCGACGGTGACCGTCGCGCCGCACACCTTCGCGCCGTCCTTCGACAAGCCGGTGAGGGTCGCGTAGTTCGCGACCGCAGCGCCGTGGTCGGCGGCGGTGCGGGCGATGGCGAGTGTGAGGCGCGCGTCGTCGGCGCGGGCGTCGTAGTAGATGTACGACGCGGCCAGCCGTTCGACGGGAAGCGTCGGCATGTACTCGACCGCTTGTTCCTTCGTGACGCGCTTGTGCAGCTTGCCGATGCGCAACCCGCCAGTGAGGTCGTACATCCACATCATGCCGCCGAGGGCGCGGGCGAGCTTGCTCGGGAGCAGGCCGTCTTTTGTGAACACCGGCAGCAGGAACGGCAGGACGCGTACGAGGTGCGGAGCGGTCTTGCGCAGCGTCTGGCGTTCGGCCAGCGCTTCGTAGACCAGGCGAATTTCCCTTTGCTGGAGGTAGCGGATGCCCCCGTGCACGAGCTTCGACGACTTCGACGACGTGCCCGACGCGAAGTCGCCCTTGTCGACGAGCGCAACCTTGAGCCCGCGCGTGGCGGCGTCGAGCGCAACCCCGGCGCCCGTGATGCCGCCGCCGACGACGAGCACGTCGAACTGCTCGTTCGTAAAGCGGCGCAGGGCGTCGGCGCGGTCGAAGCTCACCCCGACAGGTTACCGGGGAGTACCTCCGAGATCTCTGGCGAACGCGACCATCTCGAACGGGTATTCGTGGAAGGGCGGGATGCCGACGAATCCCAGCGACTGATACAGCGCGATCGCGCCCGTACGCGACGGCACCACGTCGAGCACGATGCGCGTGAACCCGAGTTCACGAGCGTGGGCAAGCGCAACTCCCGAGAGGATGCGCCCGAGTCCGAAGCGGCGAAACTCGGGCCGGATCCACAGCCGGTTCATCTCGCAGTCGCCGTCGCCGGATGGAGTGATGCCGACCCCGCCCGAGACGGCGCCGTCGACCTCGGCAACGAGAAAACCGCCGCCCCGCAGGTAGCGACCGGCGAAGTCGGTGACGTCGGGGATGAGCGTCAGGATCAACTCGACGTCCTCGTGCGTCTCCTCTGCGGTCGCGGCGACGTACTCGCGTACCAATTCCTTGCCGAGGGCAACGTCGTCCGGAGTGTCCGCGAGCGGACGGACGGAGGTCGCCGTCATATGACCGTCCCGGCGCTGCCGTCGTCCCGGACAACTGGCAGCCCGGCCGCGACCCATGCCTTCATGCCGCCGACGACGTTCGACGCGTCGAATCCCCACCCGATCAATGTCTCTGCCGCGCGCGCCGAACGTTGGCCCGTCCGGCAGATGCACTGCACGGGACGGTTGAACGGAAGTTGCATGCGCACCTGCTCGAGGTCGCGCAGCGGGACCCAGAGCGCGCCCGGTGCGTGTCCCGCTTCCCACTCGTCGGCGTTGCGGACGTCGAGCAACACGCCTTCGGCCGACCCGGAGCCCGCGTCGTCGACGGTCGTCTCCGGAATCTCGTTCTGGTGGAACGTGCTCACGCGTCTCCCTTAGTTGACATGCAGTTCATGCGCCGATGCCTTCGGCCGCGATCGCGCGGAGCAGTTTGTAGTCGGCCTTTCCCGCAGGCGAACGTTGCAGCGACGGGACGCCGAGGAACCGCTTGGGCACCTTGTACCCGGCCAGCGATGCGCGGCAGTGCGTGGCCAGCGCGGCCTCGTCGACGCCGTCGCGCACCTCGATGACCGCGACGACCATCTCGCCCCACTTGGGGTCGGGCAGCCCGACGACGACGCAGTCGAGTACGTCGGGGTGGGCGCGCAGCGCGAGTTCGACCTCTTCCGGGTACACCTTCTCGCCGCCGGTGTTGATGCACGCCGACCCGCGTCCCAGCAGCGTGATCGTGCCGTCGGTCTCGACTGTCGCGTAGTCGCCCGGTATCGAGTAGCGGCGGCCGGCGACGGTGCGGAACGTCGTCGCGGTCTTCTCGTCGTCCTTGTAGTACCCGAGTGGGATCGCGCCGCCGACGCCGAGGAGCCCGATCTTGCCGTCGCCGGGTTGCACGACCTCGCCGTCGTCGGTGACGACCACGAGGCGGTCGCTCAACTTGAAGCGCGCGGGCGCGATGTCGTCGCCTTCACGCGTTTCGGTGCGCGTCATGATGCCCTCGGACGCGCCCAACGAGTCGATGAGCAGGACGCCGGGGAGATGGCGGAGCAACCCGCGCTTGTTCTCCGGGCTCCACGTCACTCCCGACGACGTGATCGCTTTGAGGCTCGACAGGTCGAAGCGGTCGGGGTCGGCGTCGAGCGTGTCGAGCAGTGGGCGCGCGAACGCATCGCCGACGATGGTGAGTGCCTGCACCCGCTCGCGTTCGATCGCGGCGAACACCGCGACCGGATCGAGGCGGGGCGTGTCGAGCAACACGACCGTGCCGCCGCCCGACAGCGTCGACAGCGCGATGAACAGCCCGGTGCCGTGCATGAGCGGGCACGCGGGGAGCACCGTCGCGGCGCGCTTGCCCGCGGTGATCGTGGCCGCGACGTCGGGCGGCATGGTGCCCGGTCGCGCCATCTGCCACAGCGCGACCGCCAGGTCGTCGCTGCGCCACATGACGGCTTTGGGGTAGCCGGTCGTGCCGCCGGTGTAGAGGAACATGAGGTCGTCGCCCGACGGTTCACGGTCGGTAGCGGGACCGGACGGCGCCGTCGCGATCGCTGCTTCGTAGTCGCATGCGCCCGGCAGCAGCTCGCCCGAACCGGCGTGCGCGACCTGGATGAGCGCGCGCGGGGCCCGTTCCGCGGGTATCTGCTTGATCGCGTCGGCAACGACCGGTGCGAACTCGTCGTGGTACACGAACGCGACCGAGTCGGAGTTGTCGAACAGGTACGCGAGTTCGGCACCGACGTAGCGGTAGTTGACGTTGACCGGTACCGCCCCGAGTTTTTGCGCGGCGAAGAACACTTCGAGGTACTCGGGCCCGTTCACGCACTCGATCGCGACCTTGTCGCCCGGCTCGACCCCCGCGTCGCGCAGGACGTGCGCCAGGCGTTCGGCCCGGGCATCGAACTCGCCGAACGTCACGTGCCGGTCGTTGCACACGATCGCGACTCGATCGGGGGCCAACTCGGCGACCGTGCGCCAGGAACGTGCGAACGAATGACCGGACTCGCGAGGACTCGCCACGCGCGCAGGCTACAAACCCGGGATGATCGCTCCGTACTCGAATCGATCGGCGGCCTCGAAGGTGCCGACGCCGTACTCCTTGCCGCGGGCCTCGATGGTGCGGCCGTCGCCGAGGCTGATCGCCACGTGGGCCTTGCTCGGGCGCCCCTCACCGGCCTGCGGCTCGGACGAGAACGAGAACAGCAGCGCGCCCGGGGTCTGCATCGCCTGGTCGACCGGGATCAGCGCGCCCTGCTCCTTGAGCTTGAGGTACTGGAGCCACGACCCGTCGGGCAGCGTCACGCCCGCCCGCTGACCTGCCCACTTCACGAGTTCCGAGCAGTCGAACGCGTCGGGGTCGGCGTCGGTCGGCGCCGCACTCGAACCCCACACGTACGGGTCGCCCGCTTGGCCCAACGCGGCGTCGAGGAATGTCTGGGTGGTGCCGCTCGCCGGCGCGGTGCTCGGAAGCGTGTCGGTCGTCGTCGGGTTGCCCCGGAGCGTGTCCGTCGCGTCGCCGAGCAGCGACGCGAAGTCCTCGCTGCCGGTCGGCATGGTGGCGCTCAGTGCAGTCGAGGTACCCAGGGGCGCGGACTGGGCGGGAGCGAACCGCTGCTGGATCTCGGTAATCCGCGCTTGTACCCCGGCGATGCCTTCACTCATGCGGCTACGGCCTCCGGCGCTCCATATCCGTTTGCCCGCCTGATGACTGCCCGCGCCTGCGGACCTGCGCCTGGCTCACTCATGCGGCTACGGCCTCCGGCGCTCCATATCCGCTGACCCGCCGGATGACTGCCCGCGCCTGCGGCCCTGCGCCTGGCTCCACACCTACTCGATCGGCCAGCGCCCGCCCGGGATGAGGGTGCAGGTCGTGAGCGGTGCCCGCCAGGCGTAGGCCTGCACTGGGGCCCCTTCCGTGGTCTCGACCGTGATCCGCTCGTAGTCGTCCCCCTCGAACCTGTCGATCTCGGCCACCCGGGCCTCGTCGACGTCGACGCACCAGCCGTGCACCACCTCTATGGCTCCCTCGCTGCGCCGTCCGTGGCTCCGCTGCGTCCGCACGAGCCCGGTTTCGGCGCCGAACACCGCGGCCGGGTACCCGGCCCCCGTGTCGTAGAGCCGGCCCGGCACCGCGGCCGCCCGCACCGCGCGGGCGTGCGGTTCGAGCAACGGCCACGCGGGTTCGCCCGGACCGAGCGTCCCGTACACGAAGAGCGTGACGTTCACTCCGCGGATTCGCGGGCCCGGCGCTTGCGGTGCCAACGCACCCCGCCCTCGAGCGCGGCGAGGATGGTGTCGTTGTCGCGCGACAGCGACTCGTGCACGCGCTTCTCGAACAGCACACGCATGATCGGGTTGAACGCCTCGTACTCCTCGGTGAAGTGCACGCGCGTGCGGCCTTCTCCCAGATCCTCGAAGCGGGTCCATCCCGTAGCGCGCGACCACAACGGCTTGCCGATCGCGTCGTACCGCCACGACTCGTGCGGTGTGACCTCGGTCAGCCATTCCCACGACCGGCCGACGCCGCCCGACATCAACCATTTCGGTACGGGGAACGTGCAGTGCCGCACGAGCCCGTTCCCGACCTCGTCGCCCGGGTGCAGGATGTGGATCTGGGTCGAGACGTCCTTCGGTTGCGGCCGGTCGGGCGCGCGGTACCAGAAGACATCCCACAGTTCTTCCGGTGGGGCGCCGACGTCGACGGAGTATTCGTGGCGCTGCACGCGTTCGCCTATGCGGCCGGTTCGAGGGACTGCACAGCTTGCGCCAGGCCGTCTTCCCACACCCAGTTCTCTTCGAAGTGGCGGTTGCCTTCGACCATCATGTCGTAGAGCCACCAGAGGCCGTAGATCGTGCACGTGAAGATCGTCGCGATGACGCGGCCGACGTAATTGTGCTTGCCCTTCAACCGGTTCGGGTTGGGCGCGACGAGGTTGGCGCCCAAGCGGTTGTAGATCGCGGCGAGGTCGGCCTCGATCGCGCCCTCGGCGTAGTCGTGGGTGACGAGGTCGCCGTCGAGGAGGCAGTACGCGACGAAGCGGGCGTAGCCGCCCGACACGATGTCGAGCACGAGCCAGATCGCGGGGTCGCGGAACTCCGTCGTCTGTCTGCGTAGTGTCGCCATGTTCGCAGCGATGCGTTCGAAACCGGGCCGCAACTCTTCCTGAAGGTCGCGTGCCTCGGCTTGTTGCCACGCGAATAGCGTGGCGCCGTCGAGCAACTCGATGCGGCGCTGGATGTGCTCGCGCGAGCGGCGCACGAGTTGGTAGAGGACGTAGTAGCCGTAGATGCCGCACGTCAGAACGGTCCAGCCGAACGCGCTCCAGAAGTCGAAGATGTAGTCGGTCTCGTAGCGGCGTTGCCACGCCATCCGCACGCGGTCCTTGGGCGACACCGACGCCTGCGGGTAGCCGAACTGCTGGCCGTACGGCTGGGGGTATGGCGCGGGGTACTGCGGCGGCTGGGGTTGCGGCGGCGGGGGAGGTGGGGCCGGTGGCGCGGGCGGCGGGGGCGTTCCGAACGGTGGTTGGTCCGGCGGTTCGCTCGGCGGGACATCGGTCATGAGGCGGAGCCTACGCTGACCGCGAAACGGAGGGCAGAGGTACCTGTGAGCTACGAACCAGTACCGGCGGATCGGTTCACGTTCGGTCTGTGGACCGTCGGCAACCGCGGGCGCGACCCGTTCGGGCACGAGACGCGCCCTCCGATCAACCCCGTCGACGCGGTGCACCGGCTCGCCGAGCTCGGCGCGTACGGCGTCAACTTCCACGACGACGACCTCGTCCCACCCGGTTCGTCGGCAGCTGCGCGCGAACAGATCGTGAAGCAGTTCCGGCGCGCGCTCGACGAGACGGGTCTCAGGGTGCCGATGGCGACTACCAACCTGTTCTCGCAGCCGGTGTTCAAGGACGGTGCGTTCACGGCGAACGACCCGGCCGTGCGGCGCCACGCAGTGGCGAAGACGCTCGACGCGATCGACCTCGGTGTCGAGTTGGGCGCCACCGTGTTCGTGATGTGGGGCGGGCGCGAAGGGAGCGAGTGCGACGCGGCGAAGGACGTACGGCTCGCGCTCGACCGCTACAAGGAAGCGGTCGATCTGTGCTGCGCGTACGTGCGCTCCCGCGGGTACGACGTGCGGTTCGCGCTCGAACCGAAACCGAACGAACCGCGCGGCAACATCTTCTTACCGACCGTCGGCCACGCGCTCGCGTTCGTCGAACGCCTGGAGTGGCCCGAGATGGTCGGACTCAACCCCGAGTTCGCGCACGAGACGATGTCTGGCCTGTCGTTTCATCACGCTGTCGCCCAAACGCTGTGGGCCGGGAAGCTGTTTCACATCGACCTCAACGGCCAGGTGCCCGGGAAGTACGACCAAGACTTCCGCTTCGGCTCCGAAGGGGCGCGCGACGCGTTCTATCTCGTGAAGCTGCTCGAAGATTCGCAGTGGGACGGCATGCGGCACTTCGACGCGCACGCGTACCGCACCGAAGACACCGCGGGCGTGTGGGAGTTCGCCCGCGGGTGCATGCGCACGTACCTCGTGCTGCGCGAAAAGGCGGCACGGTTCCACACCGACCCCGACATCCAAGCGGCGCTCGCGGCCGCGGGTGTCCCCGAACTCGCGACTCCCACGTCGCCCGACGGGCTCGGCACCGACGCGATCGCTGCGTTGCGTTCGACCAAGGCCGACGTCGACACGCTCGCGGCCCGCGGCTACGGCAACGAACGCCTCGATCAGCTCGTCACCGAACTGCTGCTCGGCGTACGTTGACTGACTGGTATAATGACCATATGACTAGAAAAGTGACCGCCACCGAGGCGAAGGCGAAAATCCTCGGCCTTCTGGACGAAGTCGTGGGCGGCGAGGAATTCGAGATCACGCGGCACGGACGCGTCGTGGCGAGATTGGTTCCGGCCGCGGGTCCGACGGGTTTGAAGGGACAGTTCACCGGTGTGGCGATGACCGCGGCTTCGGATGAGGAACTCTTCTCGACGGACGCGGCCTGGGAACTCGGTTGACGACTGTACTTCTCGATTCCCATGTCGTTCAGTGGTGGTCGGCCGAACCCGAGCGATTGAGCAAGGCCGCGGTCCGCACGCTCGATTCGGCCGACGAACTCGCGGTCGCGTCGATCACCTGGTTCGAGCTCGCGTGGCTCGCGCACCACGAGCGCATTGTTGTGACGGTGCCGATCCGGTCGTGGTTGGACGGTCTCGCCGCATCACTGCGAACGATCGGCACGACTCCGGCCGTTGCGACAACCGCGGTCGGTCTGCCGTCGTCGTTTCCGGGCGATCCGGCCGATCGGCTGATCTACGCCACCGCAATTGAGCACGGCTTGCGATTGGTGACGAAGGATCAGCGGCTGCGCGAGCACAAGCACCCGCGTCCGATAACCGTCTGGTGACTATCCCGGTCAAGCGTCTCGGCTGAGGTCGAGCATCACGAGCCACCACGACGCGAGGCCGTGTTCGCACCACGACTCGGGGGCGACGATGCAGTCGTCGGGGCACCGGCAGACCCCGTCGCCGACCCACTCGAGCAGTTCGTCACTGTCGGGCGGCGCCCAGCCGCTGTTGACCTCGAACCAGACGTACACGTTGCGGACGGCTTCGGCCGCGCTGACGGTCACCCGACCAGGATGGCCGAAGCGCGTGGTGCGCCGCGTACCCTGGCCCCATGGCGGGCCGGCCGGTGGGTGCGTTCTGAAGCTTCCGTTTTCCGAGTGGCGACGCAAGCGCGACCTGATGGGCGAACCGTTCCCCGACGCGTGGCGCGAGATCCTCGCCGACCACGTGCCGCACTGGCGTTACCTCGACGGCGAGGAACGGCTCGTGCTCGAGGAGTACACGCTGCTCCTCGTCGTCGACAAGCGCTGGGAAGCGTCACGCGGGTTCACGCTCACCGACGAGATCCGCGTGACGATCGCGGGCCAGGCGGCGCTGCTCATCCTTGCGTTGGGGTTCGACGCGTACCGCAACGTCGGCTCGATCATCGTGCACCCGACGACGATGCGGCTGAAGGGCCAACGCGCCGGCCCCGCGCGCGGGACGATCACCGACGCGCCCATCCCCGTGCTCGGCGTGGCGCACTACGAAGGACCGGTGATCGTCGCGTGGGACTCGGTGCTCGAAGGTGCCCGCGACCCCGAACGCGGCCACAACGTCGTGTACCACGAGTTCGCACACAAGCTCGACATGCTCGACGACGTCATCGACGGCACACCACCCATCGCGGTGCAGCAACAGATGCAACGCTGGGTCGAGGTGTGCACGGCCGAGTACGAAGCGCTCCGCCGCGGCACCGACGGCGGATTCCTGCGCGGGTACGGCGCCGTCAACCCCGCGGAGTTCTTCGCGGTCGCGACCGAGGCGTTCTTCGACATCCCGGTAGAGATGGAAGCCGCGAAGCCGGATCTCTACGGCGTCCTGCGAGACTTCTACCGCCAAGACCCGGCCCAACGCGTGCGTGCGACGCTGTGACGACCTATCACGCTTCTGGTCGCGCGTTTGTGTTGCTGGCAACACAAACGCGCGGCCCGAAGCGGGTAAGTTTGTGGCGGTATAATATAATTTTAGTTA
>JANNHK010000178.1:0-4180 GCA_031404355.1 Actinomycetes bacterium | reverse complement strand
ACGCACACACGCCCGCGAAGACGGTGATGTTGCTAGAGGCATTCGGCGACCACCAGGTAGCGAACATCGCAACCGAGAACCTGGCAAGAACGATCGGCGCGGGTGTGCGCGCGCCCGCGTTGGCTTCGGGTCGGGCGACGGCGGTCGAACCGTTCTGGAACATCGAGCCGGTAACGGTGTTCCCGTACTCGGGTTCCGCGCTGGTCGTGTGGGACTTCGGCACCCCCGCCCCGCCCACATCGAACACGCCACCCCGCGAAGGCGACGACCCCCACGGCAAAGCCGCCGACGTCCCCGAGGTATTGCTCATGGTCTCCGAGTTCCTGAAGACAGACGGCGCGGTCATCGACGTATGCAACGCCGAGCCGTGCCAGACGTTGGAGGAGTGAGTTCACGCGGTCGTCGGGTGCTACTCGTCGTCGGGAGCATCCCGGGGTGCGCTCCGCCGACCCGGTACTTTCTCCGACCGAGATGCTGGGAAAGCGTGCGCCCGCCGCGTCCCCGAAGTTCAGATCCCGCGTGACCACGCCGATTCAGCATGAGTACCCTGCGGGTACGATCCCGTTCGTGAACGGAATCACAAGGTTGTGATTTCCCGAGCGGGGCGGTAAGGGGATGACGATGGGCCTGCCCTCTCGGCGAGACGACGAACACGATCTCGACGACACGGACGAGTTCCTTATCGCGGCCTTGGAGCAGCTCGACCAACAGTTGCAGGCCATCCGCGATCAGGTGCAAGCCCGAGCCTTCGCCCGGGCCCGCGCAGCAAGGCTCGCGCATGAACCGCGTGTTCAGGACATGATCGCGGAGTCCGCCGCCCGTCACGCCGACGACAGCTCGGGCGAGCCGGACTCTCCCGAGCTACTCGACGAACGCCTCGACCGGTTGGCCCAATAGTCGCTCGTTCAGGTATCCGGAGGTGGGGGGTCGCGGGTGTGGGCGGAGTATCGGCGCGAGTTCTGTCTTGATCGCTGGGAGCTGGAGGACCAACCGTCCCCAGACGAGAAACGAGCCGTGTACCTCTGTCTGATGCGGCTCCGCGAGGATCCCCGACAGCACGCATTCGCGGTGCGGATCCCCGATGCATTCCCCGAGACCTGGGTCGCCGATGCCCCAGGTACGGATCTCGTCTGCGTGCTCTACTCGGTCTACGAGGCAGAACATGCGATCGAGTACCTCATGATCGAACGCATCTGAGTGTCACGCGCGCAGCGCGCCGAGCACGTCGAGGAGCACCCGGCGCGCCTCGACGTACTCGATGCGAAGCTCGTCGTCGGGCGTCATGGTTCCAGTGTGGTCGCGGTGAGCGACCGGGCCCGCCACGTTCGCTCGCCGCGGCGCATCCACGCGATGAGTGCTTCGCCCTCGGCGGGCATGCGGGCGTTGCCGGTGAGGCTGTCGGCGGCGAGCTGCGCGACCGACACGTAGGGCGCTGCTCGCTCGGTACTCGTGCGGGTGTACACGATCGGGTAGTACGGCTCGGCGAGGATCACGTTGGCCCCAACCTTCGCCGGGAGCAGACGTCCGGCCTCGGCGACGCGCTCGGGGTCGTCGGTGTACACGATGGCGAGTTCGGGAGCGGCGATCGGGACGAGTTGGGTGGCGCCGAACGACCCGGTGATGACCCAGCGGCCGGCTCGCCGACCGGGGAGGTCGCGCAGAAAGACCTCGGGGCCGCCGGCCGCGACCCACGTCGAGGTCGTGTTCGCATCGAACACCGAGTACGTCGACACGAGCCGGCGCAGCACGCCCTCCCAATTCACGTTGGTGACCGGGCCGCGTGGAGTGCGATCGATGAGCAGTTCGTCGGTGAGCACGCGCAGGACGCGCGACACGTAGCCGGTGTCGAGGGCGAGTACTTCGGCGAGGTCGGTGACACCGTAGGGCGGGGCGACTTCGACGAGGGTGCGCAGCAACGCCCACACCTTTGGTCCGCGCAAGCTGGGAGCCGCCGACGGCTCGGGATCGGGATCGCGTCGGGCGCCGTCGGTCCGCACGTAGAGGCCGGGCTGGGTCAGCATGATTTCGGCGTTGCCGGTCCGGTCGACGAAGCCGACCCCGCGGGCGCGCAGCAGCTCCCGCGTGCGGGGGCTCAGCCAACGGGCAACAACAACCGACGGCTCGGCGAGAGGGGGAAGACTCGCCACGTCACGCGGCGGCAGGTCCTCACGGGCAACAACCCAGAGTTCGCCCTGCGCCCCGGACGCCGAGCGAACCCGGACCGCGCCTCGGTCGGCGGTGCGGTCGGCGACGGTGACCTCCCAGCCCGGCGGGACAAGCGCGCGGATCCGGTCGACGGCATCGTCGAACCGGCGGCGGGTCACCTGGGGGATCGCGGGTCGGGCCACGACCACAGGGTACATCTGACTTGCCCAAATTCTTGTTCTGTTTGATATAGACAACTCATAGATATAGACAGATTCCAAAGGGACGCTTATCCGGGCCGTTCCCGGGGTATATCATGTGTTTGTGGATCCGCAAACATATGAGGAGCCCGTGCTGGCGCTGCTGACTGCGCTGGGGAGCCTCGGCATCGAAGCCGACGTGAAGGAAGCCGGGCATGAATCCTCGTTGGTGATCGACGGCATCGACGTCGTGGTTCTCGTAGAGCCGCGCGCCGTGATGCGGCCGTCCGAGGTGCCGGGGCTGCGGCGGCTGTCCGGTGGCGCGGTCGGCGTCGTCGTGTCGGACCGAGTCAGCGAGGCCGCACGAGCCGCGTTGCGACGACAACACTGGGGCTGGCTCGATCGACGCGGACACCTGCGCTTTTGGTGGCGCGAGGGTCGCGTCATGATCGAGACGGCACTCCCCGCCGGCGCGGTGCACCGCCCCGAACGGCCCGCCGCGAATCCCTTCTCACCCGCCGGCATCGCGATCGCGGTCGACCTGCTGCTCGAACCCGACCGGGCGCTTGCCGTTCGCGAGTGCGCGGCCCGGCTCGGCATCTCGCCCGGTCATGTCTCGCTCGTGGTGTCGTCGCTACGAGACCAGGGACTCGTGGATCGCGCGCGACGACCGCTTGTCCCCGAGCTGTTTTGGGCGCTCGCCGAGCATTGGGAGCCGCAGCAGGTGACGGTGCGGCGTCTTCCTCCCGCGGGGGTTGTCGACGGTGAGCTCGCGATCTCGCGGTGGGTGCTCGGCGGCGATCTCGCCGCGGCGCGGTGGGGCGCGCCGATCGTGCTTTCGGAACGTTATCCACCCGACCTGTACGTGCCGTCGAGCAATGTGTTGCGGCTCGCGGTCCACCGCTTCGGCGAGGCCGCCGTTGCCGAACAGCGCGTCGCGCTGCTCCGGTCGGCACCGACGCCGCGCGTCATCGACACCGCGGTGAAGCGGCGCGGCCGCTGGCCCCTTGCGCATCCGGTCGTCGTCGCGCTCGACCTCGCGCAAGACCCGGCTCGTGGCCGCGAGACCCTGAACGCCTGGACTCCACCCGACGGGTATCGCCGTGTCTGGTGAGCCAGTCCGACTCGCGGGTGAGAGAGGGCGACCCAACTTCCTAACGCGTCACCTCGTCGCCGAGGGCGACGACGATCCGATCGCGCACGACATCGGCCGTCGTCGGCCCGTCAAACTCGACGATGGCCCACACATCGGGCGCGAGGAACGGTTCCGGCGCGACGACGCACATCCCGTTGTCGAGCGTCCGGAACGGGACCTGAATCGACGTGTAGTCGAGGCCGAGGAACCGCGCCGTGATCCGCAGCAACGGATACGACCCGCCCGGATGCACAAGGCTCCACCGCCAGCCGCCACCGACGCGTTCGACGTACACGCGCCGTTCGCCCTCGGTCGCGACTGCGACCGCGTCGGCGACGTCGTCCAACCTCGACACCTCGAAGATGGCACGCAACCGCGCCGAGCGCGGCGGGTTGGGCGGTGCGGGTCCGGGCATGCACGCATTGTCACCGAGGCGTGGGACACGCCCGCCATCACGCAGTCAGACGCCGTGCACCGAGAAGGTCATGGGTGCGTGATCGGAGCCCACGGGCGGCCGCTCGCTACCCGCAACGCGCTCGTTGACTGCACGTGGACCGATGACACGCCCGGGACCGACTGCCTGCTGCGCGACGCGCCCGATCTCGACGCGCTGGGCGCGCTCCCGGACGACAACAGTGCGCTCATCGCGTGCGCCGGCGAATCGGAGCACTACCTCGGCACCCAGACGCTGCCGAGAGGA
>JANNHK010000177.1:0-10507 GCA_031404355.1 Actinomycetes bacterium | reverse complement strand
CTCCCGTGCCGTCGATGCGCCCGTCCATCGCGCTGATCACGATGTACGCGATCACGGTGATCGCAAGGATCGCCTGCGTGACCAGCAGGTCAGTGCTCTTCCACCACCGCTTCAGGCGGACCGTCGTGGGCGGCGCACCGGCCCGGACACACTCGAAGCACTGCGAGCCCACGGAGGCCTGGATGAGGCAGTCGGGGCAGGCCGAGCGTCCGCAGCGCGTGCACGCGCGTCCGGTTTCGCGGCTGGGGTGGTGAAAGCACGTCGCCATCGGGAAGGCAGGCTATTGCCTGCCCGCCGCATGGCTGTTGCTAGCGTTCCCTCCGTGACCGACGCGGCGACTGCAGGTCCCGTGCCGGCCGGATCGCATGACACCCCGCCGGGAGGGCTGACCTCGGCCGAAGTCGCCGAACGCGCCGGGCGGGGTCAGGTCAACGTCGCCGACGACCATACGAGCCGGACACTGACCGAGATCGTCAAGGCCAATGTCCTGACGCGCTTCAACGCCATTCTCGGCACGATGCTGGTGTTGATTCTCGCGGTCGGCGAAATACGCGACGCTCTGTTCGGCATCGTCCTGGTGGCCAACGCCCTGATCGGCATCGTGCAGGAGGTGCGGGCCAAGCGTACGCTCGACCGGCTTGCGGTCCTGAACGCACCCCGGGCCCGCGTCGTGCGCGACGGTGAAAGTCGCGAGGTCGCGACGAACGAGGTCGTGCTCGACGACCTGGTCGAGCTGCGGACCGGCGACCAGGTCCTGGCCGACGGCCGGATCACGACGGCCGAGGGTCTCGAGATCGACGAGTCGTTGCTGACGGGGGAGTCGGACCCGGTTCCGAAGGACCGCGGTGACGAAGTGCTCTCGGGCAGCATTGCGGTGGCCGGGTCCGGGCGCTTCCAGGCGACCCATGTGGGCGCCGACGCGTACGCGCGGCGGCTCGCCACCGAGGCGCGGCGCTTCACGCTCGTCCGCTCGGAACTCGTCGACGGCATCAACCTGATCTTGCGCTACGTCACCTGGGCATTGGTGCCGACCGCCGTGCTCCTCGCGCTAAGCCAGTTCCGTGCCCACGAAGACTGGCAGGAAGCGGTCGCGGGAGTCGTTGCGGGTGTCGTCGCCATGGTGCCCGAGGGTCTCGTGCTGTTGACGAGCCTGTCGTTCGGTATCGCGGCCGTCACGCTGGCTCGTCGGCAAGTGCTCATGCAGGAACTCCCCGCGGTCGAAGTGCTCGCGCGCGTCGACGTCGTCTGCCTCGACAAGACGGGCACGCTCACCGAAGGGGCAATCTCGTTCGACCAGATCGAGGAACTCGGCGACGACGACCCGGTCTCCGCTGCGCTCGGTGCGCTCGCCGCCGACGAAAACGCCAACGCGACGATGAACGCGTTGTGCACCGTGTTCCCGGCACCACCCGGGTGGGAACGCACCGCGGCAGTTCCGTTCTCGTCGGCGCGCAAGTGGAGCGCGGCGACGTTCGAAGACCACGGAACGTGGGTCATGGGCGCCCCCGAGATGGTGTGGGCCGACAACCCGCACGAAGAGGTCCGCCGGCGGGCCGACGAGCTCGCGGCCGGAGGGCGGCGGGTGTTGCTCCTGGCCCACACCCACGAGGCGCTCGTCGGCGAATCGCTGCCGTCCGGCTTGACGCCCTCGGCGTTGGTGCTGTTCGAGGAACAGGTTCGGCCCGACGCCGAGGAGACGCTCCGCTACTTCGCCGACCAGGGCGTCGCGCTCAAGGTCATCTCCGGCGATAACCCGCGCACGGTCGGCGCGGTCGCGACGCGGGTCGGACTCCCCGGTGGTGACAACCCGATCGACGCGCGCGAACTCCCCGAAGACAACGAGGCCCTCGCCGACGTTCTCGAAGGAGCGTCGGTATTCGGGCGGGTCACTCCGCACCAGAAACGAGCGATCGTCCGTGCGCTGCAATCGCGCGGGCACGTCGTCGCGATGACCGGCGACGGGGTGAACGACGCGCTGGCACTCAAGGATGCCGACATCGGTGTGGCGATGGGCAACGGCGCGCCCGCGACGCGGGCGGTCGCCCAGATCGTGCTCATGGACAGCAAGTTCGCCACCATGCCCGGCGTCCTCGAGGAAGGCCGCCGGGTCATCGCGAACATCGAGCGGGTCGCGAACTTGTTCGTTACCAAGACGGTGTACGCGATGCTGATTGCGATTGCGGTCGGCGTGGTGCGCTGGGAGTATCCCTTCCTCCCGCGCCACCTCACGATCATCAGCACGTTGACGATCGGTGTCCCGGCGTTCTTCCTCGCCCTCTCCCCCAATAATCGCCGCTACATCCCCGGGTTTGTTTCGCGAGTGCTGCGGTTCGCGATTCCGTGCGGGGTCGTTGCCGCGGTCGCGACGTTCACGTCGTACTGGCTGGCCCGGGAGATCGTCGGCGAGGACAACATTCCCGAGGCCCGCACGACCGCGACGCTCACGTTGCTGGCTGTCGGCCTGTGGATTCTCAACATCCTCGCCCGCCCGATCACGCCGTACCGCGGTGTGATGTTCGGATCGATGGTCGGGGGGTTCGTGCTGGTACTCGCGGTGCCGGCGCTCCGAGAGTTCTATGCCCTCGCAATCCCCGACCGAGAGGCGATTCTGGTCGGGGCCGCAACTGCCGGTGCCGCGGTCCTGCTCATCGAGGTCGCGTGGACGTTGGCGCAGTGGCGGCGAGACCCGGCCGACCGAACGCGTCGAGTCGCGTTACGCAACCCGGCTGCCCCGAAGGGCTAGAGCCGAAGGGCTAGAGCCAGCCGCGCCGCTTGAAGAGCCAATACATGATGCCCGTGACGGCGAGCATGGACCCGATTGCGAACGGGTAACCGAGTTCCCAGCCGAGTTCGGGCATGTGCTGGAAGTTCATGCCGTAGATGCCCGCAATCAGGGTCGCGACGATGAGAATCGCGCCCCACGACGACGTCGCCTTCATCACCTGGTTCGTCTGGTTCGACATCACCGCGAGTTGGCCTTCGAGCAGTCCGCTGAGGAGTTCGCGCTGCGTCTCGATGAGATCCAGCAGGCGCAGGACATGGTCGTACACGTCTCGGAGATGCACCACCGCGGCGTCGCTGATGCACTCGACTTCGCGGCGGACGAGTTCGTTGACGACTTCGCGCAGCGGGCCGACCGCGCGGCGAAACGACACGATCGACCGGCGGAGCGCGAAAATCTCCCGCGGGATCGCCTGGGGTGTCTCGTTGAAGACGATTTCCTCGATGCCGTCGAGTTGTTCGTCGATCGCGTCGGTGACGATGAAGTAGCGGTCGACGACGACGTCGAGGATCGCCCAGAGCAGGAAGCCCTCGTCGTTCGAGTCGTGCTCGCTGCGTTGGCGCTCGAACCGCTGCTTCGCCTCGTCCAACGACGCCGCGTTCTCGCCGTCGGCGCCCTGACGGATGGTGCAGAGCCAGCCGTCCGAGAAGAGCACGTCGACTTCGCGGGTGCGGAGCCGGCTGCCGTCGAGTTCGCAGTCGTGTACGGCGACGTAGTGGTAGTCGCCGATCCGTTCGAGCTTGGTGCGTTGCTCGGCGTGCAGAAGGTCCTCGGCCGTGAGGTGGTGGATGCCGAGTTGCTCGACGATCGCGGCGATCTCGTCGGGTGTCGGGTTCTCGCAGTCGACCCAGAGCAGGCAGTCGGGTTGGGTGGCGTGGGCGGCGATGTCGGGGAGCGCGACCGATTCCGCCGTCTGCGATTCGCGAAAGCACCAGGCCTGGATCACCCGCCGACCCTACGCGACCCGGCCCCTGGGTACGGTGACGCGGTGCCGTTCCGAGATCGAGCGGACGCCGGCCGGCAGCTGGCGCCGCGAGTCGCCGCGCTCGGCGAATCGCGCCCGATCGTGCTCGCCCTCCCTCGTGGGGGAGTACCGGTTGCCTTCGAGGTGGCCAGGGCCATCGGTGCGCCGCTCGACGTGATCCTGGTCCGCAAACTCGGACGTCCGGGCCAACCCGAGCTCGCGATGGGAGCGATCGGTGAAGGCGGAGTGCGCGTGCTCAACGTGAGCGTGGCGCGCCGGGTCGACGAACGCGAGATCGCCGAGGTCGAAAACCGGGAGCGGGCCGAACTCGACCGCCGCGCCCGGCGCTACCGCGGCGATCGGTCACCCGTCGCGATCGCGGGTCGCACGGTCATCGTCGTCGACGACGGACTGGCGACCGGGTCGACCGCTCGCGCCGCGATTGCGGTCGCGCGCGCCCGCGGTGCTGAGCGCGTGGTGCTGGCCGTGCCCGTGGCGCCGTGCGACGTGGTTGACACGTTCGCGGCGATCGCCGACGCGGTCGTGGCCGTCGAGACGCCTGACGACATGTGGGCGATCGGAAGTTGGTACGCGGATTTCGCGCAGACGTCCGACGCGGACGTCGTACGGCTGCTCGAGCGATGTTAAGGGAGGAAGACCTCGCGCACGTAGCCCAGCTCGACGTGCCACCGCCGGTCACATGCGGCGCAGAGGAAGTCGACGGTCTCGTGATCCACCTCGATGACCGTATGCAGGTCGGTCGAGGTGCAGCCGGGGCACTGCTGCAGCGGGCGCCGCAGGTCGATGTTGTCGTTGCGGTCAGCGTCGCTGGGCATTGGGTACCTCCGACTCCGGAGCGTACGCCCTCGCGGCGACTTCAGCAGGACGACGTGCCGGGGTCCGTGCGTGTGATCGGATTCACGGGCGGCATCGGGGAGCTCGGTGCGCCGCCCGAGCTCGCGCGGCGGGCAAACACCTGCGTTGCGTACATCGAACCGTCGGCGGCGCAGAAGACACCGATCCCGACGACGTCGAACGACCTCGAGAGCATGTTGTTCCGGTGACCGTCGGAGTTCATCCAGCTCACGTGCAGCGTGCCGGCCGTGATGCCGCGACCCATGGCGATGTTCTCGCCGACGTGGTTGAAGCGGCCGTCGCCCAACAGGATGGCGATGTTGCTGTGCCGGAACCCGGAGCCGGACATTTCCTGGCTCCAGCTGGTCGCGTAGTCGGCCAGGCTCTGGTCCCACACCATCGCCGCCAGACCCCGTGCGGCCCGTTCGGCGTTGAGCCGGTCGAGGTAGTCGCGCGCGGCGATATCTGCCTTGGAGCCGCCGGGAGGTCCGCACACAGGTGGCGCGCTCGACGGGGAGAACGCGTAGGTGCGCGCGTCGGCGAAGGTGATCCAGTAGCCGCGGGCACCGCGCGAAGTCGCGATGCCAACGGCGCTCGCGCCCGCGCACGCAGTTGCGGCCGATCCGAAGTACTCGGCGCTGCCGAACGGGAAGGCGCCACCGTCGGCCGCCGCCATGATGTAGCCGCGCCCGTCGGTCGCCGGCGCGATGGCGACGATTGGTTGGTTGAGCGCAATGGCGCCGGTCGATCCGTAGAAGCCGGCGTCGCCGAAGCCGAAGACACCGCCGTCGCGCGCGACGAGCCAGTAGCCGCGTCCGCTCGGGCTGGCGGCCATGGCGACGATTGGTTGGTTGAGCGCAATGGCGCCGGTCGATCCGTAGAAGCCGGCGTCGCCGAACGCGAAGATGCCCCCGTCGCGGGCGACGAGCCAGTAGCCGCGCCCGGTCGGAGTTGTCGCCATGCCGACGATCGGTTGGTTCAGGCGGATGGCGCCGGTCGAACCGTAGAAGCGCGCGTCGCCGAAGCTGAAGATGCCGCCGTCGGTTGCGACGGTCCAGTAGCCGTTACCGGTCGGGCTTCCGGCCATGCCGATGACCGGCTGGTTGAGGCGCAGCCCTCCGGTCGATCCGTAGAAGCGGGCGTCGCCGGTACTGAAGATGCCGCCGTCGAGGCCGACCTGCCAGTAGCCGGATCCGCTGGGGGTGGCGGTGATGCCGACGAGTGGTGCCGCGAGGGCCAGGCGGGGCGACGTCGTGGTCGCGTCGCGGGCCGACACAGCCGGTGCCGTCGCGACGGCTGCCACTGCCAGCACCCCGAAGAGCGCGGTCACGCGCGCGATGGCTCGCAACGCGCCTCGCTCGGCTTGCACGTTTCACTGCCCCCGTGTCGCGGTCCGAATTCAGGCCTTCCGAAACAAGATCGGCAGGGCCCGGAGGCGAGTTGAGGGAATGGGACACGGGTCGAACAGCCGACCAGGTGCCAAAGCAGGTGTGATGTCCTACTCAGGGTGGCGGGGCGGCCGGGGTCTCCGGCGGTACGACGGTCGTGGGCACCGAGGTGTCCGGTGGTGCCGTGACCGGCGGAACCGTGGTCGTGGGCGGTGTCGCGCCCACGAGGATGCGGTTCGGGGTCATGCGGTACCGCCAGGAGAACCGCTCGCGTTCGGGTTCGGCACCCGGGCGTTCGATCACGCGGTAGAACTCGACCGAGATCCCCGGGTACCCGGCTTCGATCTGTTTCAGGGCGCCAACCTCGAGCGTGGCGCAGGCGTTGCCGGTGTCGACATCGAGCGGCTGCGGGCACTGGAGGAACTCGGCGCCGACCGGGATCTCTTCGAGGATCTTGCGGTCGGCTTCGGTGACGGTCTTGCCTTCCTTGTCGCCGTAGAACGACACCGTGATCGAGCTGGCGTCGTACGAGGTCCGCACGAGAATGCCGGCGTTCGAGTTGTTGCGGAAGGTGACGTCGACCGTGCCGTAGTTCACCGTCGCCTCGCGGCCCATCGGATAACGCGAGATGTAGATCGTGTGGGGCTTGTGGTAAATGTCCTCGTAGCCGCCGAAGAAAATCGCATTGAAGAAGGTTGTCGCCAGCTGGCTCACCCCGCCGCCGAAGTCCTCGGTGAACTCGCCGTAGAACACGGGCGCGGTCACGAAGCCGCGGTCGGGCGTGCGGGGGCCGATGGCTTCGTTGAGCGAGAATGTCGCACCGGGCTCGATCACCGAGTTGTCGAGGAAGTCGGCGGCGAGGTGGATGTTCGTCACCCGCGACTGGCCCGACGCGTGCCGCGTCGTGAAGGTGGACACCTGTTCCTTGATGCCGAGAGACTCGGCCCACGCGGTGTCGTGCGCGGGAACCTTCTCCTCGACCGGTGCGACGATCTCGCGTTCGCCGTCGAGGATCGCCGCCGTCACGAGCGCCATGTCGACTTGGCGACCGGCCTGCGACGGCACGACCTGCACCGTGTTCGACGACGTGACGGAAAACGTCGCGTCGACCGGCTCCGTTTCGAGTCCGGAGAGTGAGTCGCCGAGCGCGGCCCGCAGCAGGTCCGGGTCGAGCGTGATTGCGAGCGTGTCGTCGTCGATGCGGGTACCCATCGCGCTGACGAGTTGCTCGGGGGTGATCGTGAGCGTGGCGCCGAATGTGCTCAGTTGATGCGTTCCGCGCAGCAGCGCGCGCGCCTCGGCCGCGGCCCGCGTGACTTCTTCGGCGCTGACGACCGGTTGCACCGGTCCGACGGGCAGGTCGACCTTGTCGCGTTCGGGTGATTGCAGTTCGGCGATGAGAATTGCCCGCGCTTCGTCACGGATGAGCCCGTTGCCCGCGGCCGGTTGGATCTCGACGACCTCGGTTCCTTCGAACTGCAACCCGCCCTCGATGTCGCCGGCGATGATTTCGCGCTGCCAGCCGTCGAGGATTCCCTCGAGTCCGTCCTCGCGGTACGTCACGCGCAGCGCGACTGTGTCGGGCCGGAACCGGCGCAGGACCGCGCCGACCGTCTGGTCGACCGGATTGTCGCTGCGGCCCGCCCTGCGGGCTGCTCGCAGGGTCTCGTATTCGTCGACTTCGACACCGAGCAATGACGCGTCGACCACGAACTCGTGGTCGCCCGCAGTTGCCTCGAGCGGGGCCGTCTCGAGTTCGGCCGCGAGCGCCGACAGTTCGGCGTACGCCTCGTCTTCGCTCGTACCCCCGAGCGTCACACCGTCGACCTCGACCGCGGGCATTACGTCGCCCGCGAAGAGGACACGCTCGAGTACCGCGAGCAGGAACACGGCGACGACGGCGATGACGACGCCGAAGAAAATTCGGCGCACCGGAACGTGGTGTGGGGACCCGGAGCGCGCCGGCCCGCGACGTGCGCGCGGACGCGCGCGCGCGACGTCCTCGGACTGCGCAGTAACGGGACCCATTGAGCGAGCAGGCTACCGAAGGCGGGACCGAATTCTCCGTGCGCCCCGGCCCCGCTGAGGGTCGCGGTAGCGTGGAGCGCATGCCGGAGCGGCTCTGCCTCCTTCAGGTCCACGCGCACCCCGACGACGAGGCGTCCAAAGGTGCCGGGACGACCGCGAAGTACTCGGCCGACGGCGTGCATTGTGTCCTCGTCTGCTGCACCGGCGGTGAGGCCGGCGACATCCTGAATCCGGCCGTCGAACACCCCGGATCGCCCGAAGCGCTGCACGAGATGCGCATGGACGAACTGCGCGAAAGCGTGCGCGTGCTCGGCTACGACTCGCTGCACATGCTCGGGTACCTCGACAGCGGCATGCCCGACACCGAACCGAACGCGCACCCGGAGAACTTCGCGAATGCCCCGCTCGACGAAGCGGTCGGCCGGCTGGTCGGCATCATCCGCACCGAGCGTCCGCAGGTCATTCTCACCTACCGCGACGATCGCAACTTCTACCCGCATCCCGATCACATCCGGGTGCACGAGATCTCGATCCCGGCGTTCGAACTCGCCGGTGACCCCGACGCCTACCCCGAGATGGGTGAGCCGTGGCAACCGGCCAAGCTCTACTACGTCGGGTGGTCGATTGCTCGGGTGAAGGCGCTGCACGAGGCGTACCTCAGGCGGGGTGACGAGAGTCCCTACGAGTCGTGGTTCGAGCGCGGATTCGGCGAGGGCCGCACCGACGACTTCACGACGCTGATCGACGTCGGCGAGCACCTGCACCAGCGCCGGGCCGCACTCCTCGCGCACCGGACCCAGGTCGACCCCGACGGGTTCTGGATGCGTCTCCCCGACGACATCGTGCGCGAGGTGTTCCCGTGGGAGGAGTTCGTTCTCGCCCGCTCGCTCGTCGACAACAACGTTCCCGACGGCGAGTTCGAAGACGACATCTTCGCCGGTACCCGCGCACCCGCCACCGAGACGCCCAGTTCGAGATCATGATCGTCGAGTTCGTGGTGGCGGTGGGGAAGAACGAGCAAGGGCGATTCTTCGCGCAGGTCGACGGCGGCGCGGTCGTGGCTTCGGGTGCAGGGGCGGGTCCCGGTAGTGCCGACGTCGCGTTCACCATGAGCCCGGCCGACGCCGACGCGCTGCGGGCCGGCGCGCTCGACCTGTCGGTCGGGTTCATGCGCGGGCAGATCAAGATGGCCGGCGACTTCGGTGCGCTGCTGCACCTGCTCCCGCTCACCCGCGGGAGTGACGCGCCGGTCGCGCCCGCGATGCTCCTAGAGGCGTAGCCGGCCGCCCTGGTAGAGGCGCGACACGGTTGCGCCGCACTTGCCGTAGAAGCGCAGGTTGCTGACCCAGCAGATTTCGCCGGCGGCGTGCCCGCGCTGCTCCAGATCGGCGCAGATTGCCGCGAGGACGGCCGAACCGACGCCGCCGTGCTGCGTCTCGGGGTCGGTGGCCATCGGGCCGATCCACGTCTCGCGGTTGCACGAGTGGCACCCGAATCCGATGGTGGCGCCGTGCTCGTCGCGCGCCGCGACCGCAGTGCCCTGCTCGACGGCCACGGTCAGCTCGTCGACCCAGTGCGGGAAGGCGCGGTGCGCGAAACTCACGGCTCCGTCGGTGTGTTCGAGTTCGACGGTGACCCCGGGCGGTGGTTCGCGCCGGAAGGTTGCCGGGATCGTCATGTTGATGCCGACGAGGTCGCGCTCGAACCCCATCGTCTCGCACAGCATCCCGGCGCGCGTGTTCGCGAGGTCGACCCCGGGCCAGATGTAGCGCGGGATCGCGTTGGCCAAGTGCATGTGCTTTGCGCCGTGCGTGCGTGCCCGTTCGACCGCGGCCGCCACGAGTTCCTTGCCGTGTCCGCGACCCTGACGCTCGGGCGGCACCGCGACGAGCAGCAGCCACGCCCCGGTGTAGTCGCCGACCTTCTTGATCGTGAGGACGGCGGCGCCGCCGCCGTCGCCGACGATTTCGTCACCGGCGCCGTAGCAGATGTGCTCGAGCTCGGATTCGGTGAGGCGCTCGTCGGCCATGGCAGCCGCGCACAACGCGGCCAGGTCCGCCGGCGTCACGTCATTGTGCGCGTTGCAGCTCGCGCAGCTCGCGGAACCCGATCAGCACCGCGCCGGCGCGTTCGATGAGATCGGGAAACGACGGGTCGGAAGCGACGAACGCGTGGTCCTCGACGCGCGTTGCCCAGTCTGGATGCGAGGCGCGCAGCTCGTCGGTGTCGATCGCCGGGTGCAGGTACACCTCGGTGACGCCGGGCCGCAGGTCGAATAACGCCTTTTCGATGGCGCGGCGCGAACCCATTGTCGTGTAGATGAAGTGATCGGGGAAGATGACGCCCTCTTCTTGAGCGAGCCGCCGGAACGGGAAGCCGATCATGCGTTCGGCTCCGGCGCCGGCCATGCGCAACGGCAGCCGGAACTCGACCGCGAGTTCGAGGTACACGTCGAAGAACTCGGCCCGGAGTTGCAGCGTGCCCATGTGA
>JANNHK010000176.1:0-7226 GCA_031404355.1 Actinomycetes bacterium | reverse complement strand
AACCGAGCGACGCGATGATGCGCAGCGGGTCGCGGTGTGTCTGCACGAGGAGCGCGTCGGGGTACTCGGCGAGCAGCGCGTCGAGGCACCAGATGTGGCCGGGCGACTTCAACACCCACCGGTCGGTCGGGTTCCGCGACTGGAGGTGCTGGAGAAACCGGCGGTGCCACCGGTAGGTCGGCGCCATATCGGCTTCGTCGAGCAGCCACTTCGTATACGACGGCACGCGGTACTGCACCGGGAAGATCATCGACTTGTAGTCGAGCGCGGTCATCGCCACGCACTCCTGCGCGTGCAGCGGGCCCATCGGGTGCATGGCGCGGAAGCCGGGGATGACGAGGTCGACCATCGAGGAGGTGGCTTCGCCCTCGGCGATGCGTGGGTCGGTGGCGTAGGTCGCGGCTTCGGGCGGCGGGCACGGCTGCGCGACCTCCCACGTGAGCGGCACGCGCGTGTTCGGGTCCTGCGCGAGGAGGTCGTACAGGATCGATGTGCCGGTGCGGCCCTGGCCGACGATCACGATGGGCGGGACTACCTCGCCGCGCGCGATCTCCGGATGCGTGCGTCGCTCTTCGGTGATTCGCAGCCGGTTCGAGAGGTAGGTGGTGACCTCGCCGTCGACGATCGTGCGGCCGAGGTCGTTGAGCGCGGCTTCGTCCGCGAGCGAGTCGAGGAGCCGGTCGAGTCCTTCGCGCCACGTCTCCTCGCCGAAGTCGTCGAGCCCGGTCGCGGCGCACGCGGTCTCGACGAAGCGATCGGCAGCGGAGGTCGTCATGTCGCTGCTTGCACGACGCCGGAGCGCTGGATCGCGGCTTGGTTCGTTCCGAGGTACGACGCAATGACGCGCGGGTCGTCGCGCACGACGGCGGGTGGGCCCTCGGCGATCACCGCGCCCGCCTCGAGGCAGTACACGCGATCGGAAATGCTCATGATCAGCGGCATGTCGTGCTCGATGACGAGCATCGCCGCGCCCAGTTCCTGCTGTATGCGCACGATCAGCGGCCCGAATGCCTCGGCTTCGCGCTGGGCGACACCGCCGGTCGGTTCATCGAGCAGGAGCACGCGCGCGTCGACCGCGAGCAAGGTCGCCAATTCGACGATGCGCCGGGTTCCGGTCGAGAGATTCGCGACGAACTCGTCGGCGTAACGACCGAGCCCGAGGAAGTCGACCAACTCCTGCGCCTCGTTGCGCTTCCGGCGCTCGGACGCGGGCGACGGTGGGAGCCCGGTCATCGACGGGAGCAGCCATGAGCGTTCGCGCGCTTCGAGTGAGACCATGACGGTCTCGCGCACGGTGAGCGACGGGAAGAGACGCGCGGCCTGGAAGCCGCGTCCGAGCCCGACGCGGTGGCGCCGGTACGCGGGCATGGAGCTGACGTCGCGGCCCATCACCTGCACCGTCCCCTGCATCGGGACGAACCCGCCGATGGCGTTCATCAGTGTCGACTTGCCCGCACCGTTCGTTCCGATGAGCCCGACGAGTTCGCCCGCGTGCACGTCGATCGACACGTGGTCGACCGCTTGGTTGCCACCAAACCGGACGCTGACATCGCGTACGACCAGCCACGGTTCGTCTTCGGCAACCACAACTTCGCGCACGCGGACCGGCACCTTCTTGGCGACGGCAGGGAGCGGTGCTTCGACCTCGCGGTCGCCCAGCCGGCGATCGGCCCAATCGAGGAACAGGTCGCGAAGCTTGTACACGATCTGCATGAGCCCGCCAGGGAAGTACATCAACAAGATCAGCAGCCCGATGCTGCTCGTAAACAGGCGGACCTGCTCGGTGTCGTTGAAGAGCGCCGGCAGTCCGCGCACGAACAAGGCCCCGAGTATCGGTCCGGCAATCGACCCGAGCCCGCCGATGACTGCGGTCGCGACGACGATGAGCGATTGCTCCGGTGTGAAGACGAACCCGGCTTGCACACCGTCGCGAACGGTGATGAGCATGCACCCGGCCAGTGCCGCGATACCTCCCGACACCGCGAACGACATGACCTTGACCCGAGCGGGCGACACCGTCGACGCCGCAGTCATGTCCTCGTTGTCGCGCACCGCGATCATCGACCGGCCGACACCGGTCCGGCGCATGCGGGCCACGACGAGCGTCGTGAGAGCAAGCACCACGAACAAGAGGTAGTACATGGTGCGGCGGTTGGTGAAGTCGATCTTGGGCAGCAGTGGCCAGTCAATGACCGGCTTTGCCGTGTTCGGGAGCGTGCTTCCGCTGCCGCCGGTCCACGTGTCCAGCTCGAACAACCAGGTCGAACACATGACGGCGAACGCAAGCGTGATCACGGTCAGATACAGCCCACGCGCGCGCAACGCCGGGATGCCCATGAGGATCGCGGCAAGCACGCCGACGCCAGTCGACACGACGACGGCGGGGAACCACGAGAGCGTGAGGCTCATGCTCCAGCGGTCGAACGGAACCGGAATGTCGAGACCGGCGCGCAGCAACACCATCGTCAAGGCGCCAAGCCCGACGAATCCGAATTGGCCGAGCGACAGCTGCCCTGCCCAACCCGCGAGCGGCGTGATCGACAGGGCGACGAGCGCGAAGACGAGGATGTCGGTCCACGTGTTGAGCTGGCTGTTCTTCTCCAGGAACACCGGAAGGATCGCGAGTCCGGCGAAGAGCACTGCGAACCCTCCCACCGAGAGGTAGCGCACGTACCACAGTGAACGCAGGCGCTCCGGAATCGGTTTGATCTGCGCGGCCAGCGTCCAACCCGTTTCCTCGCGGCGCCCGCGGCCGGCGAACCACACCAACACGAGTGCGGCGATGAACAGGTACAGGTTGACGATGTCGCGGTCGTCGGGACCGGCCGTGACGACCGCCTGCTCGAAGACGCCGACGGCGATGCCACCGACGATCGTCATCGGCAACGAGCGCATGCGGGCGATCAGCGCGACGACGAGCGCGCGTAGCAGTAGGTTCGGCCCCATCGCTTCTATGCCGCCGGCGACGGCGTTGCCCGGGCTCACACCGTTGAGCGGCGCGTAGAGGATCACCGAGATCGCGGCGAACGCGGCTGCGATGGTCCACACGATCGTCGACGTGCGCTTCACGCTGATGCCGTAGACCCGGGCCGTGTCGGAGTTCGACGCCGACGCCCGCACCGCGAGACCGAACGGCGTCTTCGTCATGAACGCGGCCAGCACCAGGATCATGACCGGCACAACCAAGAGCACCAGCACGTCGCGTGGGAGCATGCGGACGGAGTCGGTGAGCTGCCACGCGCCGGTGATCGGGTAAGGAAACTGCCCGCCCTTCGAGAGATTCGGAAGGGCAATACGGAAGAACAGCAACAGCTGTCCGACCCCGACCGTGGCGATCAGCAGGACGAGACGCGGGCTGTTGAAGAGGCGCCGCACGACCGTCAGCTCGATGACCGCGCCGATAAGCGCGGCCAGCGCGACCGCAGCGATCAGCGCGAGCCAATACGGCACGCCGTACTGCATGTGGAAGAGCACGAAGAGCCCGAGCCCGAACAGGCCGATCTCGCCCTGCGCGAAGTTGAGGACACCCGTACTGCGGTAGATGAGGACGAAGCCCGCGGCAAAGAGCGCGTAGGTCAGCCCGAAGATGATGCCCAGATAGAGCGAGAACTGCGTCAGCTCCAGGGGCACGGACTCAGCCGCCCTCGCCGCCGAGGAACACCGCGCGGGCGAGGTCGTCGCGTTCGGCCAGATCGCGGGCCGAGCCTTCGAAGCGCACCTTGCCCTTCTCCATGAAGATCGCCCGGTCGGAGAACGCGAGCGCGACGTTGATCGACTGTTCCACGACGATCATCGTCTGGCCGCGCTCCTTCAGCGCTTGCACGACCGACAGCAGCTCCTCGACGACCAACGGCGCGAGCCCGAGCGACAGTTCGTCGATCAACAGGATCTCCGGCTTGTGCACGAGCGCCATGGCGAGGGCGAGCATCTGCTGCTGCCCGCCCGAGAGATCGCTCGCCGTCAAGCCCCGGCGGTCGGCGAGCGCGGGGAACGTCTCGAGCACCTGCGCGATGCGGTCCTGACGTTCGGCGCGCGAGATCTTGCTCGAGAGAAGTGAGCAGTGCAGGTTCTCGCCGACCGTGAGTTCACCGAAGGTTCCGGCCCCGCCTCGGAGTTGCACGATGCCGGCACGGAACCGCACTTCGGCGTCGACGTACGTGAGCGTCTGGCCGTGCAGGCGCACGACACCCCGATCCGGGATACCGAGGCCGCTCACGGCGCGCAGCAGCGTCGACTTTCCGGCACCGTTGGTGCCGAGCAGCGCGACGACCTCGCCGCGCCGCACTTCGAGCGACACGTCGAACAGCACCTGGACCGGCCCGTAGCTGTAGTCGAGGTTGTGGATCTGGAGCACGGGGATGTCGTCGGGATCGGCGCTCATGCGCTTGATCTCCGACTGCTCCTCGAGGAGTTCGTCGACGGCGAGCGAGATGTCGCGTTTGAGGTAGCGCGACCCGTACATGAAGAGGAGACCACCGAGCGTTCCCGCGATGGGTGCGACGATGGTGAGCGCGGTGCGCTCGCCGTGCGAGTCGGAGAGCGCGCCGACCAGTAGCCCGCCGAAGAAACCGCCCATGAGGAACAGGAACACGGGCACGAGCGCGAACGCCTGCGTGCGCATACGGTAGGGCGCGACCGCGCCGACGATGGGTCCGACGCTGACGAAGGCCGAACTCGTGCACGCGCTCGCCAGCGCGACGAACAGCAACAGCAACGCCGGCTGCGTCATGCGCACCGCGATCAGCATGAGAACGCCGTAGGCGATGATAAAGCTGCCCGCGAGTTTCACGACGAGAACCGGGTTCTTGCGGAACAGCCGGTCGTACGTGACACCTGCGATCGGGATCGCGATGAGCGACGCGAGCGCGGTCAGGGAGAACATCCAGCCGCGCGTGTACGCGCCGTAGCCGTATTCGTCGTCGAAGAGCAGGCTGAGCTGGATAGGCACCGTGATGAGCGCGAAGCCGAGCACACCGATACCGGTGCAGATGAAGTAGAAGGTTTTGATCTTCTTCATCCGTTGGTACGCGTTCGACATGGAGACCGGCAGTTCTTTGCGTACGTCGGCCGGCTTGAGCATTTCACCGAGGACGAGTTCCTGCTCGTAGCGGCCGCGGGGCGGCTCACGGAGGAACGTGAACGCGACCAGCGTCAGCAACGTCGGCGGTATCGCCAGGATGACGAAGGTCCAGCGCCAGCCTTCGGTACCGCCGGCCGCCTCCGCGATGGACCCGGCGACGAACGGGCCCAACAGCAAGCCGATCGGTTGCGCGAGCCAGTACATCGAATAGATGCGGGCGCGGCCTTGTATGGGATACGTGTCGGTCAGCAACGACGCGAACACCGGCACCGAGTACGCCTGGCCGAACCCGATCCCGCCCCGCACCCAAAACAGTTGGAACGGGTTGATGACCAGCCCGTGCAGCAGCGTCGTCAGACCCCAGGCCAGGGTCGCGATCCACACGATCTTGACGCGCGACACGCGGTCGGCCAGCCAGGCCAGCGGAATGGCGCCGAGCACGAGCGCCACGCCGCTGACGAGCACGATGCCCGACAGCGTCGTGTCGCTGATGTTCAGCGTGTCCTGGATGTCAGGCGCGAGCACACCCCCGGCCGACCGTTCCAGTTGTTCGGCGATGGTGATCAGCGCGAGCACGATCACCATCGACCGGCCACCCTGGCGCAACGTCTCGCGCAATGGCATCGGTTCCGCACCGACGCCCGGAAGGAGGTCGTCGGGCAGGATTACCTCGGCCGAGCGTTCGGCCTGTTCCTCTTGCCGCTTCGCCTCTTCAGCCAGCACCGCAGACGCGAGCGCCGCGGGGTCCTGCCCGCCTCCCTTGTCGGTGTCGAGCGTCATGAGACTGTGCGCCGGTTCACGAGGTCGGGAACGGGAACGCTTCTCCTTCGGGGATGATGCACATGCCGTCGAACGGCTTCATGTCCTCGGGGCACGGGTAGTTGAACACCATCTTGTTCAGCTGGTTCGGGGCGGTGAACTTGTCGGGTCCGAAGCTGCCCGGGATGTCGCCACCCTGGTCGAACGCGCCGATCCCCGCCAGCGCGGCAGCCAGGTCGGCTCGCGTCGGGTTCGGTCCGGCCGCGTCGACCGCGCGGGCGATGAGCCGCACGAACGTGCACGAGCCGACCGTTGCGCCGTACGCGGAGTTCGTCTCTGTGTCGTCGGCGGTGTAGGTGTCGCCGCCGGCTTCCTGGTACTCGCGGTTGCACATCTCGGAGTACGGGCTGAGTTCGAAACCGGGCAGCCGGAACGCGCCCGTGGCACCCGAGGCGATGATGACCGTGCCGTCGTACAACGCCCCGGCCTCTTCACCGCCGAACGCGATGACCTTGCTCGAGACCAGGTCGCCCGACTGGGCGTTGAACCCGGTGTTGTAGAACTGGACGTCGCCGGGCTGCACGCCCTGGGTGACCATCTCGCTGATGTACCCGGGCATGCTGATCACGTTCATCAGGGGGAAGATCACGTCGACGCCGTCGGCGATCATTCCCTGCACCGACTCGATGACGCCGCTGGTGCAGTTGCTACCACCCGCGCAGCCGATCTCGTTGACGCGCTTCACTTCGACACCGAGTTCGTCGAGCGTGTCGACCAGACCCTGCTGCACGATTTCGGGTTCGCCGGCCGAGTCGGTGTGGACGATGCCGATCGTCTTGCCGTCGAAGGCGCCCTCGCTGTTGAGCGTGATCGCCGCGTACCGGAGTCCTTCGACGGGTGAGAGCGCAGTCGAGAACAACCGGCCGTCGGCGTTGGCGAGCTCCTCGTCGGTGATGTTGTACGTGGTGATGTAGACGGTTTCGTGGTCGCCCGTAACGCAACCCGCGCCGCCGTTGCCACCCCAACCGGAACCCGACCACGCGAAGACTGCGAGGTTGTCTTCGGTTGCTTCGATGCACTTGGCCTGCGCGATCGCGTTCGGGTCCTGACCGGACGGCGCGATCGGCGGGGATTCGACCGTGGTCAGTTCGAGCATGCGGCCGTTGATGCCGCCGCAGCGCTCGTTGATGATGCCGACGAACTTCTCGACCTGGTCGGCCGGGTCGCCGATCGGGATCGCGAACCCGAGACCTTCGAGGTCTTCGAGTGTCACGCGGATATGGGTGATCGACACGGAGTCCGCGGTGATGCCGTCGTCGGTCGCCTCGGGCGCTTCCGCCGGTTCCTCGGTCGCGGGTTCGCAGTACGACTCGAGCCCCGCGAAGCG
>JANNHK010000175.1:0-7123 GCA_031404355.1 Actinomycetes bacterium | reverse complement strand
CGCGACGCCGCGTTCAACTTCGGCACCGGACCGCTCGGAGCGCCCGGATGGGCAGCGTGGGCCTTCGTCGTGAAGCTCGCCGGTAGCAACGGAGCCACACAGTGGGCACGGGCATTCGGCACCGCGACGACGAACACTTCTGCGAACGGCGTGGCGGTCGACGCGCAGGGCGAGATCACCGTGATCGGGACGTTTGCCGGAACCGTCGACTTCGGGGGTGGACCGCTGACGGTTCCGCCGTTGTCGAGCGGATTTGCCGGAACCGGGGCAGTCGTCGCGCAGTACACGACGGCGGGTGCCCACATCGCCTCGAACCGCTACGGCATGGGGAACACCCATGGCTTCGCTGTCGCGAAGGGCCCGACCGGCGCGGTCGTCACCGGCTCGTTCACCGACCAGATCGACCTCGGGTTTGGGCCCGTGACAAGCAACGGGTTCAATGACGTGTTCATCTTGAACACCGGCCGCTGATCGATGCACGTCCCGTCGAACGCACGGACGACACTGGTCTCGACGATTGTCGTCGTTGTCACCCTGTTATCGGTCGGCGTCGCGGATGCGGCGACACCGAGGCCCACCGGCCTGACGGCGACCGCGACGTCGTCGACGGCCATCACCTTGCGGTGGACTGACGCGAGCTCCAACGAAATCGGGTTCGAGATCCAACGCAGCCCGGGGAACAAGTCGACGTTCAAGAAGATCGGAACGGCACCGACCAACGCGACCACGTACCCCGACACGGGCCTCACAGCCGCGACCGCGTACAAGTACCGCGTCCGCGCGTTAAAGCCGCCCACTGGGGCATCGTCGTTCTCGAACGTCGCGACTGCGACGACCCTCGGCGGAACGACGACGACCACGACAACTACGAGCACGACCACGAGCACGACGACGACTACGACCCCGAGTACGACATTGCCATCGGTCCCGACCGGACTCGTCGCGTCGCCGGTGTCGGGGTCGTGCTCGAGCATCATCGTCGACTGGAATGCCTCGACCCCAGGCACGAACGGCCTGAAGGACTACGTGCTGTGGCGCGACGGCACGTTCCTGAAATACGTCACCGCACCCACCACGATCACGACCGACAGTGGACTGACGGGCGCGCGTGCGTATTCCTACGCAGTACAGGCGCGTGACACGGTGCTCAACCCGTCCGCCAAGAGCGCATCGGTGGCGGCGACGACACCAACGTGTGGGACCACCACGGTGCCGACACCATCGGGATTGAAGGCCGACGCCACGAGTTGCGGGTTCGCGGTCGCGTCGTGGAACCCGATCTACGACCCGAGCGGGACCCACGGCATTGCGAAGTACAAGCTCTACCGAAACGGCGTCGCGGTGAAGACGGTGAACGCGCCGGCCACGACAGTTGTCGACACAAGCCTCGCGCCACTCACCACCTACACGTATTCCGTCACCGCCGTAAACGGGTCGAACCAGGAATCGGCCACATCCGCAACCGTCAACACGACCACACCCGCCTGCCCGCCACCGGGCGCGTCGAGCCGAACCGCGGGCGGCACCGGACCCGAATCCAGCAACTCCGTCGCCGTCGATCCCGACGGCAACATCGTCATCGCCGGTACGTTCGGCCAGACCGCCAACTTCGGCGGTGGAAACGTGGTCGCGAGCGCGAACGGCGACATGTACGTGGCCAAGTACTCGCCGACCTTCGCCCTCCTGTGGGTCAAGCATTTTCCGAGCGGCACCAACAGCAACGAGCTCAACAACGTCGCGACCGACGCGGCCGGGAACGTCTACCTCGCGGGCGCCTTCTTCGGCACGCTGAACCTCGGCGGCACGAACCTCGTGAACCCCACCGCGGGCATGCGAGATGCCTTCGTCGCCAAGTTCTCGGCCGACGGCACCCACCAATGGTCGCGGCGGTACGGCAGCACGAAAGAGGACGTCGCGAGCGACATTGCCATCGACTCGGGCGGGAACGCCGTCGTGACGGGCTGGTTCTGGGGCACGGGCGTCGACTTCGGGAACGGCCACTCGCTCTCGAACACGAACGGGATCTTCGGCGGCGCCGACGGCTTCATTCTGAAACTGTCGAACGCAACGACCCCCACGACGCTCATGGCCGTCGCCACACCGTGCGGAGGTGCGTTCCCGTACGGACTCGCCCTCGACGCCTCTGACAACGTCTTCATCACCGGTTACGTGCGGGCACGGTGCAACTTCGGCAGCGGTTTCCTCCCGGCCTACAACGACGACGCATTCGTGTTCAAGTACTCCGCTTCGGGAGCGAATCTCTGGGCGAAGGTGTACGGAGCGCCGTGGCATGACGAGGGCACCTCGGTCGCGGTCGACTCGAGCGGCAACACGATCGTCACGGGTATGTTCGCCGAAGTCGTCGACTTCGGCACGGGTCCGCTGGGCCGGACCGGAGCCACACCCTGGGCCTTCGTCGTGAAGCTCGCCGGGAACAATGGTGCGACGCTCTGGTCGAAAGCCTTCGGCGCACCGATCCCAACCGCACAATTGACTTCGGCGACGGGTACCGGTGTCGCCATCGACGCGCAGGGCGAGATCACCGTGGTCGGGTCATTTGCCGGAACCATCGACTTCGGGGGCGGACCCCTAACGGTTCCGCCGTTTGCGAACGGATCGTCTGCGAAAGGGGCTTACGTCGTGCAGTACACGGCGGCGGGCGTTCACATCGATTCGGATCGATACGGGAGCGCGAACGCACAGGGTCGCGACGTCGCGAACGGCCCGACCGGCGCGGTCGTCACCGGCTGGTTCAACGACCCCATCGACCTCGGCTTCGGACCCGTGGCGAGCAACGGGTTGAGCGACGTGTTCATGTTGAACACCGGCCGATGATCGGCTGGATGGGTTGGGGGAGAACTGAAATGAACGCACGGCGGCTTGTCCGGCCCTTTGCCCTGGCCGTTGTCCTCGTCCTGGCCGTGTCATGGCCCGCCTCGGCGGAGACGCCCAGACCAACGGGCCTGACCGCGACGGCGACTTCGTCAACGACGATCACCCTGGGGTGGACCGACGCGAGCTCGAACGAGCTCGGTTTCGAGATCCAGCGCAGCCCGGGCGACAAGTCGACGTTCACGAAGATCGCGACCACACCCGCCAACGCCACCACGTACGGCGACACCGGGCGCACCGCCAACACGGCGTACAAGTACCGCGTCCGCGCCTTGAAACCGCCCACCGGGTTCACGTCGTTCTCCAACGTCGCGACCGCCACGACGCTCGGCGGAACGACCACGACCACCACCACCACCACCACGAGCACGACCACGACCACGACCACGACGCCGAGTACGACGGTGCCGACACCGGGCGCATTCACAGCGAACGCGACGAGTTGCGCGTTCGTAGCCGCATCGTGGAACCCGATCTTCGATCCCAACGGCACCTACGGCATCACGAAGTACAACCTCTACCGCAACGGCGCGGTCGTGAAGACCGTGAACGCACCGGCCGGCACCGTGGTTGACACGGGCCTCTCCCCCCTGACGACCTACGAGTATGCGGTCACCGCGGTGAGGGGCGCGAGCCAGGAGTCGGCCAAGACCGCGGTCGTCAGCACGACGACACCTGCGTGCCTGCCGTCCGGCGCGTGGGCGCAAACCGCCGGCGGAACCGGTGCCGAGACGGGCCGGCGCGTCGCCGTCGACGCGTTCGGCAACACGATCGTGGTCGGCACGCTCAACGGCCCGTCCGACCTGGGCGGCGGCCAGGTGACCACCGGTCCGAAGGGCGACATCTTCGTCGCCAAGTACTCGCCGACCCGCACGTTGCTGTGGATGCACCACTACCCCGCCACTGGCTTCATCGCGAACGAAGTCCGCGCCGTCGACACCGACGCCGCCGGCAACGTCTACGTGGGCGGCGCGTTCTTCGCGACACTGAACCTCGGCGGCACGACGCTCACCTCGCCAAACGGCTACCGCGATGCATTCGTCGCGAAGTACTCCCCGTCCGGTGCGCATCAGTGGTCGAAGCGCTACGGAGGGACCCTCCAAGACGATGGCACCACGGGCATCGCGGTCGACTCGCTCGGAAACGTCGTGGTTGCGGGCTACTTCAAAGGCACCGCGATCGATTTCGGGGGCCAACCCCTCTCGAACCGCAACGGAGTCCTCGGCGGACCGGACAGCTTCATCGTGAAACTGCGGTCCACGGACGCCGTAGGTCTCCTGGCAATCAGCACCCCATGCGGCGGCGCCGTCGCCAACGCGCTCGCGCTCGACGCGAACGACAACATGATCATCGCCGGGTACGTGCAGGTGCAGTGCAACTTCGGCAGCGGCATGCAGCCCATCAACAACTTGGACGCATTCGTCGCGAAGTACTCGTCGTCCGGCAGTTACCTCTGGGCGAAAACGTACGGAGGCACCCAACTAGACCAAGCGAACGCCGTCGCCGTCGACGGATCCGGCAATGTGGTCATCGCGGGGACCTTCGCCGGCGTCGTCAACTTCGGCGACGCCGAGCGCGGGCTGGCCTCACCCGGAACCAACCCGTGGAGCTTCGCGGTGAAGCTCGCGGCCAACGGCGGCGCAACCGTCTGGTCGAAGGCCTTCGGTCAGAGCAGCCCGACCAGTTACGCGGTGGCGTACGGATACGGCGTCGCGGCCGACGCAGCGGGCACCGTCACCGTGATCGGAACGTTCAAGGGAACGATCGACTTCGGAGGTGGCCCGAGGCCGGCCGGCGAGAGCTACAACGCGTTCGTCGCGCAGTTCTCGGCGGCGGGAGCGCATCTCGCGTCGCACCGATTCGGCGCTCCAAACGGGACGGGCGGGAATGCCCAGGGATACGGCGCGACGAGCACCGCGGCAGGCACGATCGTTACCGGCTCGTTCTCCGGTACCGCCGATTTCGGGTTCGGTCCCGTCACGAATCCCGGCGCGCACGATGTCTTCGTCGTGAACACCGGCCGCTGAGCGACGCTTCTCGATGAAAGGACGCACCGTGCTGCTCGTCCGACCACTCGCCCTGGCCGTTGTCCTCGTTCTGGCTGTGTCGTCGCCGGCAACGGCGGCGACGCCCAGGCCCATCGGCTTGACGGCGACCGCGACGTCGACGACGGCCATCACCTTGCGGTGGACCGACGCAAGCTCGAACGAGCTTGGGTTCGAGATCCAGCGCAGCCCGGGCAACAAGACGTCGTTCAAGAAGATCGCAACGACAGCAGCAAACGCGACAACGTACGCCGACATCGGGCTCACTGCTGCGACGGCATACAAGTACCGCGTCCGCGCCCTGAAGCCGCCCACCGGCGCCTCGTCGTTCTCCAACGTCGCAACCGCCACGACCCTCGGCGGGACGCCGCCACCCACGCTGCCGTCGGTGCCCACCGGCCTCGGCGGTGCATCCACGTGCTCGAGCGTCGCCTTGTCGTGGAGCCCGTCCACGCCGGGCACCAACGGCATGAAGGACTACGTCGTGTGGCGCGACGGCGTTGTCCTCAAGTACGCCACCACGACATCGACGACCGACACGGGATTGCTCGCGTCGCACGCTTACTCCTACGCCGTGCAGGCGCGCGACACACTGCTCAACGTCTCCGCCAAGAGCGCGCCCGTCGCCGTGACCACTACCGCCTGCCCGCCCCCCGGCGACTGGGCCACCCGGTTTGGTGGCAGTACCGCCGGGGAGATCCCGAAGGCGGTCGCAGTCGATGTTGCGGGAAACATCGTCGTGGTGGGTCAGTTCAGTGGTCCGTCGACGAACCTCGGCGGCGGCCAGCACGCGGGCGCGGGCGGACTCGACGTCTTCGTCGCCAAGTATTCGCCAACCGGGGCCTACCTCTGGTCGAAGACCTTCGGCACGACTGGAGAGGAAAGTGCAAGCGCGGTCGCGATCGACGATGAGGGCGCAATCTTCGTGGCGGGCTACTTCCGGGGTGCCTCGACCAACCTCGGCGGCGGGTCCCTCGCCAATGCCGGCACTGCGAATGCGTCGGACGCGTTCGTCGCGAAGTACTCCTCGACGGGCCAGCACCTGTGGTCGTCGCGGTTCGGAGGACAGCCTGATGGCGATTTCGCCACCGGGATCGCGGTCGATCCCAGTGGCGACGTGATCGCGGCCGGTGTCTTCGTAGGACCCGACGTCGACTTCGGCGGCGGCGCGCTGTCGAGCACGTGGGGAGGTTCGGACACGTTCGTCGTCAAGCTGGCTGGGTCCGACGGAACCAACATCTGGGCCAAGAACGTCAAGAACGGCGGCTATGACCAAGCGAAGGGTGTCGCCGTCGACGGGAGCGGGAACGTCTTCGTGGTCGGCGAGTTCAACGGCAATGCCGACTTCGGGGCCGGCTTGCCGTACGTGACATCCGTCGGGCACAGCGACGTCTACCTGGCGAAGTATTCCGCTTCCGGGGCGTACGTCTGGGCGAAGACGTTCGGCGATCTGAAGGCCGAGGTTTCCGGCGGCGTCGCCGTGGACGGCGGCGGAAACGTCGCCATCACCGGAAGATTCATGGGCACGGTGAACTTCGGCGGCGGTCCACTGACCGCTCGTCCCAACGCCGGCGATGTGTTCGTCGCGCGGTTCACCGGAACCGGCGCGCACGTGTGGTCGAAGCGAGCCGGTGACACCGCCATCAACTACGGCAACGGCATCGCTACCGACGCAGCCGGCAACGTGGTCGTCACCGGCGCGTTCAACGGAACGATCGACTTCGGTGGCGGACCCCTCGCGAGCGCACCCTGGTATGTGGCAGACATCTTCGTCGCGGAGTACTCGCCGACCGGAGTCCACCTGTCGTCGAACCGCTACGGAAGCACGACCGTCGACTCCGGCGAAGGCGTCGCGTTCGGCCCGAATGGCGCGGTTGTCACCGGACGCTTCGCCGGAACCGTAGATTTCGGCGGCGGCCCGCTCACGAGCGCCGGCTATTACGACGGGTTCCTCCTCGGTCTCGGCCAGTAACCCACCCGAAATTGCGAAATACGGCGACCGATTCCGGCGCCCTAGTTCGCAATTTCAGAGTGCACTACCCCGCCGGGAGGATGATCGACTGCAGCTCCGTGTACGGGCCGATGCCTTCGGGTCCGAGTTCGCGGCCGATACCCGACTTCTTGAAACCGCCGAACGGGCTGTTGAAGTCGAGGATCATCGACGAGTTGATCGCGACGACACCGGT
>JANNHK010000174.1:0-9786 GCA_031404355.1 Actinomycetes bacterium | reverse complement strand
TGCGGTGTTGCGCGATCGCGTCATGCAGGTCGTGGGGTTCACCGCGATCCTCCTCGTCGCGCTCGCGCCGCCGCTGCTGCAGTGGAACGTGATCGTGTCGACCGAGAGCCTCTCGGTGTCGGTCACGGTGCTCCTGATCGGACTCGCCCTCCGGCTGGCCGCGGCGCCGGGACGCGCGACCGCGGCTTCGTTCGCGGTCGGCCTCATCGCGTTCGTCTTGGTCCGCGACACCAACGCCCTGGTCGGCCTTGCCCTCGGATGTGGAGCCGCCCTCCTCGCGTTGACGCGCCCCGCCTGGCGCCAGGTCGGTGCCGTCGTCGCCGTGACCGGCGTCGCCGCCGCGGTACTGGCCCTCGCCCTGTCGAACCAGTCGGAACCGCCCCGCTGGTACTACCCGCTACACGAGACGATCGCGTTGCGCCTGGTGGGCGACGACACCGCCGAGCCCTACTTCGTCGAGCGCGGACTCCCACTCGACGAGCATCTCGTCGCGCTGGGCGACAACTACTACATCGTGCACACGCGCCTCGACGACGGTCCGGAGTTCGCCGAACTCCGCACGTGGGTGCGCGACGACGGCCGGAGCACGTACACGACCTTTCTGGTCTCCCATCCCTGGTGGACGTTGCGCGAGCCACTGGCCGACTACGAGCGCGTGCTCGTTCCCGATCTCAACGCGTACACGGTGCTCTGGCAGCTCGACCCGTGGCCGATCTACGACGTGAGCGCGGTCGCGTACCCGCCGTGGGTTCCCGTCGTCGGCGCGTGGGTCGTGCTCGCGGTAGTTGCATTCGGCGCGCTCGTGGCTCGCCGCGCGGTGGCGGCGCCGATCCTCGTCACCGTCGGCCTGGTCCTCGGGCTGTCCGTCGCGGGGTTCTACGCGGCATGGCACGGCGACGCGCTCGAAGTCGACCGCCACTCGCTCACCGCCGCGGTGCAGCTCCGCATTGCCGTGTGGCTGGTGACGTTGCTCGCGATCGACGCGCTGCGTTGCTCACGCGTAGAACACCCGGGCGACGCCGATCTCGAGGAGCGTAAGGAGCACGGCGACGCCAACGACGAGAGCCGGCCCGAGCCGGTCGGCGGTTGACCGATTTGCCCAGCGGCTCGTGACGCAGATGAGGAGCCCCAGCGCGAGTGCCGGGAACAGATAGCGGCCCTGGAACGCGTCGACCCGTGGTGCGCCCACCGCGTTCCAACCCGAGTACGCGAGCAGGAACACCACGAGCACAAGCCCGGCGACGAGCACGCCCGCGGTGATGCGCAGCGCCCGATCGAGGCGTGGCGCGGCGTCGAAGCACGCGAGCGCGACGACTCCGGCCGCGGCGGCGGCGACGAGCCACCACGGGACCTCCCACCACGCGGTCTGCGCGACGACATCGGGCGCGATCTGGTCGCCCTCCCGCGCGACTGTGCGGCCGATGGCCGAGGGGAGCGACAACGGATGCGACTGGAGGTACTCGAACTGCGCGTCGGGGTCGACGTCGCGGTACGCGTAGTTTCCCGACCCGTCGAGGTACGCGGGCGGGAAGTCCTGCGGGACATGGCGGTCGGCGGCCCAGGCCGACCACGCGCCCGCCAACAGCGCGGCCACGACCAGGGTGGATGCCAGGGTCACGAGCACGCGGCCGCGATGCCGCAGCGCGGGGACGAGGAGCAGGACTGCGACTGCCACGTAGGGCGGCTTGCTCAGCGCGAGCGCGCCGACCACGAGTGCGCACTCGACGAGGAGGGCGCGCGTGATCTCGTCCTTCGATCGGGTCGTCAGCGCAATGGCGTCGGCGATGACGAGCAGTACGAGCGCGACGGTGATCGCGTCGGCCGAGATCGTCGCGGCTTGGAACAGCACGACGGGCAGGAGGGCGAGAACGGCAAGGAGCCACCGCCGGCTCCCGATGCGCCGGATGGCGAGCGCGACGAGCGCGACGAACGTCGCCAGATTCGCCAACCGGCCCAGCAGCAGGATTCCCGCCGTCGATACTCCCAGTGTGCGCCCCGCGCGCATCGCGACCGCGCTCGGGAGGTACGGCATCGGGGGATAGACCGCACCCGACGAGAAGTCGACGAACGACCGGGGGCCGTCGGGGGTGTCGTTGCCGAGGTGCTTCCAGAATGGCTCGGCATCGTCGGCGAGGAACCCGCCCCGCGCGATCACGATCATGTCCTCGATCAGTTCGTCTGGGATGTCGCCGCCGAATGCCGTGCGCCCGTCCGGGTGTTGCTCGATCGCGAACACGCCTCCGTCGGAGACTTGCCACGCGCGCAAGACGTGCACGCTCTCGTCGTAGCCGCCGAGCGCGGGCAGCGTGAGGGCGAGCAGCACGCCGAAGACCGACGCCACGATGGCGAACAGGGCCGCGGGTTGTCGGAGCCGGTCTCGGGGTCCTATGGGGGCGAGACGGTAGCCTGACCGTCGTGCGACGGACCACGCTCGTGGTGATTCCTGCGTACGACGAGGAAGAGGCGATTCCCGGAACCCTCGCGGAGCTGATGTCCGTAAGGCCCGATCTCGACGTACTCGTCGTGTCCGACGGATCACGGGACAAGACCGCGGACCTCGCGCGGGCCGCCGGAGTCTCGATCGTCGAACTGCCGTTCAACCTCGGTATCGGCGGCGCGCTCCAGACCGGCTTCCGGTTCGCGGTACGCAACGGGTACGCCCGGGCGGTGCAGTTCGACGCCGACGGCCAGCACGACCCGCGCGAGATCGCGACCCTCGAGCAGGCCCTCGACGACGGCGCCGACATGGTGATCGGCAGCCGGTTCGGCGAAGGCACCGTCGAGTACCGAGTGGGGCCCATCCGCCGCGGCGCCATGCACGTGCTGCGCGCATCGGTCAACGCCGTGTCCGGGCACAAGTTCACCGACACGTCCAGCGGTTTCCGCGCGTTCACACAGCCCGTGCTCGAATCGTTCGCACACTCCTACCCGGTCGAGTTCATGGACTCCACCGAGTCACTGCTGCTCGCGTGCAAGGCCGGCTTCGAAGTCGTCGAGGTTCCGACCCGCATCCGTAAGCGCAGCGCGGGCCAGCCGTCGACCCGCCATTTCCGGCTCGTGTACCACTACCTGCGGCTGCTCGTCGTGATCGCCAGCCAGGTATCGCGCCGCCGTCGCCCGGAGGTGAAGTCGTGAACCCATTGCTTGCCCAGGCAACCGAGGAACAGCTCGGACTCAGCTTCCGCGCGCACGTCGTCGTGTTCTTCGTCGCGCTAATCGGCGCGTGGTTCCTGCTCCGCATGCTCCGCAAGCGCCAGATGCGCGGGAAATACACGCTGCTGTGGATGTTCGTCGGCGCGATCGTCCTGATTCTCGCCGTCTACCCGGACGGCCTCGACCGCACGTCGCAGTGGCTCGACATCTACTACGCGCCGAGCACGCTCTTCATCGGCGGCATCGCGTTCCTGACGCTCGTGTGCGTCTACTTCTCCTGGGAACTCTCCCGCCTCGAAGAACGCACCCGAGTCCTGGCCGAAGAAGTAGCCATCCTCCGCGGCGAAAAAGAACAACAAGCAGGCGTCGATAGCCCACAGTGAGCTGTGGTTTATCGACGCATCCTCACGGGGTGGGGGGTTCGTCGTCGAGGCGGGCGAGCCAGCGGGCGCGGCCCACCGCGCGTGCCGGGTCGTACTCGCGCAGGATTTGCATCTTTTCGGCTTCGATCGAACCTTCAGCGTGCACGGCCAGGATCGTCTGGTAGCCGCCGTACTCGCGCACGGTCAGGTCGGAGATCATGTTCATCATCGCGAGCCGTTCGCTCGCGGGCGCGGCCGCGCCCAGGTACTTCTCCAACACGGGCCGGACTTCGGGGCTGTCCCAGTCGTCGCCGCCCGGTCCGGTGACGAGCAATGCGCCGGCGCACTCCTGCACCATGCGCACTGCGTCGTGGTACCCGTTCGCGAACGTGTACTTGGCCAGGTTCGTCGTCCCCGAGTCGGGCCGGCAGATGCCGTGCTCGCGCGGCCGGCCGCGAATCGCGGCCGCTTCGATCAGCGTTCGCACCGTCTCGGCGTAAATGACCAGCCGCGTCAGCTTCTCCTTGATGTGCCCGGCTGCCGGCACCCCGTTCATACGCGCGATCTCTGCCGCCGCACCGACCAGCGCGTCGAGCAGCGGCAGCTTGTACGACACGGCCGCGAAGCGGTGAAAGTCGACGAACCTCATGGCGAGCGGCCCGGCCAGCTCGGGGCGCCGGAACAGGAAGACGCGCTCCCACGGGACGAACACATCCTCGAACACCGTGAGGGTCTCGAGCATCTTGTGCCGCGACGAGATGGGATACTCCCACGGGTGCCGCTCACCGGCCGAGTAGCCCGACACGTACATCGAGAGCCCGGGCGCGTCGGCCGGGACCGCGAACGATATTGCCCAGTCGGCGTCGTCGGCGCTCATCGCGCGCGTCGGAAGCACGACGACCTCGTTGCAGTTCGGGGTGAGGGATGTGTGGGCTTTGGCGCCGCGCACGACGATTCCCCGGTTGTCCTGGTCGACGACGTGGACGTACAGGTCGGGGTCGGCCTGCTCGTGTGGTTTCTTCGAGCGGTCGCCCTTCGCATCCGTCTGGGCCACCGACAGCACGAGGTCGGCGCGACGGCAGTGGTCCCAGTACGCGGTCGCCCGCTCGCGTTCCTCGCCGTCGAGCGCGACGAGGAGGGCGAGTAGGGCGTCAGCACCGACGTCCTTCGCCGACACGATGGTCCCGCTCATCAGCGAACCGAGCTCGACCAGGCGCGACCGCCGCAAGAGGTCCTCGGGCGACTTGGGAACGTGGTACATGGCGTGGTATTCGAGCCCGTTCTCGTCGCGGGCGACGGCAAGATCGCGGTGCGCGGGGTCGGAGGCGAGGGCGAAGTCGATGCACGAGTGCTCGACGGCGACGCGGAGGTCCGGTTCGGCCAGGAGGTCGCCGACCCGTTTTCCGCGGTACCAGAGGACCCGCTCGTCGCGCAGCGAATCGATGTATTCGGCCGGTGTCCGCATCACCCGCGAGTGTTGCACGCGGGCTTATACCGAACCGAATGAAGAAATGCGCTCTGCCAGCGGCGGGGCCACACCCTTGGCCAGCAGCCGGGCGATGCGGTCGTACATGTGGCGCCGGTTCAGCCAGAGCAGCCGCGACTTGGCCAGGCCGAGTCCGGGCCGGCGCGTGAACGGTTCGTCGGGGTCGAAGTCGTACGGGTGGCAGTACGTCCACAGTGCCTCGCCGGCGTCGGCGTGGCGGAGCCCGTACTCCACCGCGCGCCACGGCAGGACGCGGAAGTACACGCCACCCAGGTAGGGGTTCGCAATGGGGCCAACGGCCGCGACCGGGCACGGGAGTTCGACGATGCCCGACGGCCACCGGTACGGAACACGCGGTTGCCCGGGCCAGCCGTACAACGGGCTACGCGCGGGGAGGACGCTCGACGAATACACAAATCCCGCTTCGGCGAGGACGGCGGTCGCCCACACGCTCGCCTCGACGAGCGAGAACATCGGTGCGCGGAACCCGACGACCGGTCGGCCGGTCAGGTCTTCGAGGAGCTTCTTGCCGCGGTCGACGTCGGCGCGGAACGCGTCGGGCGCGACCTCCGGGAGCGGGTCGTGCCGGTATGAGTGGAGCCCGATCTCGTGCCCCGCGGTCGCGATGTCGCGGACGAGATCGGGATGCTCGGCCGCGAGCTCGCCGACGACGAAGAAGGTGCCCCGAACCTCCCGTTCGGCGAGGAAGGCGACGATCTCTCGCGTGATCTTGGGTGCGCGCGGCTCGGCGTGTGGACCGGCGTAGTCCTCGACGTCAAGGGTGAACGTCACGCCCGTTGCCGGTGCATCCGCCATCAGTACGCGTCCCCGTCGAGGAACTCGAACGTGTCGATGCGGAATCCCTCGGTCGGCACACGCGTCTCGTCGAACGACTTGTACATGATGTTCATCGGCGACGGGCGAAAGCGCATAGGGACGGGGACGCCGCGCACCCGGGCGTGCGCGTTCCACCCCGCGTACACGCACACCGGTGCGCGCTGCGCGCGGCACGCGGCGGCGATGTATCGCCCGGTGCGAACCGGCAGGCGCGCGCCCGGCCGCGGGAAGATCTTCACGATCACGGCCGCCGGAATCCGCAACGGGCCGTGGTCGCGGGCGCTCACGACGAGTGCGTCCGGTCCGACGTGGAGCACGTACCCCGACTCGGGGCGCGCCAGCCGCCAGCGCAGCCAGTCCTCGGTCCACGACTGCACCCAGTCGTGCACCGGCACCCAGTCGAGATCGGCGGCCAGCGTCGCGAACTCGTGGCTCGCCAAGAACTCCGTGTCGACGCGTCGATCCTGTATCCCGCGGGGCGGGACGAGCGGCGGGGTGACGACGACGGGCATAGGGCCCATGACGCCCCACCCGAACCTGAGGAGCGCGGCCGTCGACGCCGCGTTCGCGTGGCCCGCCATCGCGGGCGCCCCGGTCGCCGCGGCCCGCGTGTAGATCTGCTCGGCCATCTCGCGGAACAGCCCGCGCCGGCGCGCGGTGGCGTCGGTCGCGACGTTCGACGTGAAAATGAAGGGCGTCGGGCCCTCGGGCGTGCGGTAGCGAGTGGGCAGCACTGCGTAGTGGCCGATGCGTTTCCCGTTCTCGTCGTCGATGTGTTCCTCGATTGCTTCACCCCGAGGATTCGCGCCGTAGAACCAGTCGAGGTAGCGCGTGTCCCCAAACCGATGCGCGTCGAGATACTCGGCCAGGAGTTGCGAGGTTTTCGAGTAGTCGGTCATATGGCTTCCTCTTGTTTGGAGTCCCGGCCACCCGGACGGGGCCTCGGAACTCCGAACAAGGTTCCGGCAACGACGCAGAGGGCGACGTCGACGGGGAGACGGTAGCGCTGGACACCGAACGTGATCGCAGTCGAGAACGTGACGATGCCGACCAACACGAGATAGGGCCAGATCGGGCGACCCGCCCGGTGGAGTCTCACCAGCGCCACCGCGGCCATGCCCACCAGCGCGTAGTAACTCAGGAGTGCGGCCCACGACGCCGTCGAGCCCCTCCCCTCGATATCGGCGTAGAAGCGCACGTTCTGGGCGGGCCGGTACACGTTCCAGATACGCCCGACCCGCGCCGCGACGACGACGGGGAGCCGGGCGGTGTGGTCGTCGACGTAGTCGAGCGCGAGTTCACGCGACGCGACGTCGCGCTCCGACTCGTCGGGCTCGGTGCGTGCGTACTCCGTGAGATACGCGGTGACTTCGTCGCGTGTGCCCTCAGGGTCGGCGCGCCAACGGGAGAGCGTGGCCTCGTCGGGTCCGTCACCGACCTCGACGGTGGGGCACTGCTCCGACCAATAGCCGAGTTTCTCGCCCGACCACGCCGCGTCGCACGAACCGCCGAGCATGGTGGCGCCGAGGCCGTTCGACAACGTGACCGGTTCCTCGAAACGGGTCAGGTTGTGCGCCACCCAGGGACCGACCAGGACGACCGCGACGACCGCGGCGGCTCCGAGCCGTTCGAGGCGGGCGCGTGCGTCGTTCGTTCCGCACACGAGAAGCAACGGCAGCGCGACGAGGGGGAACAGGAGCGCGAGTTCGGCGCGGGTCAACGTCGCGAGCGCGAACGCCCCACCGAGTTGCGCGGCGCGGGCGAGATCGGGCCGGTCCCGGTAGCGCTCGATGGCAAGGAGCGAGACGGCAACGGCCAGCGCCGCAGCCGACTCGGAGAGCAACGCGGCGTCATTGAGCCACAGGTGGGGATACACAGCCGCGAAGATGGCGGCCGCGATCCCCGCCCGTTCCCCGGCGAGGCGGCGGGCAACGAGCCCGACGACGAGCACCGCCGCCGCGCCGAGTGCCGTCGACACGAGCCGGTGGCCGAGGGGAGTGTCGATCCCGAGCAGCGACCACGCCGCGAGGTACACCGTGTAGAGGGGCGGGTGGGCGGCGCTCGGCTTTTCGAGCCCGGTGAGGTCGTAGCGGAACGCGTCGATGAACCCGTGCCCGTCGGCCAGGAGGTTGGCGCCGCGGTGGTACGCCCACGCGTCGCCGAAGATGCCCGAGTCACGGTGCTCGACGAGCACGTACGCGACGCGCCACAACAGCGCCGCGAGCGTGACGCTCCCGAGCGCGACCGCGAATTGCCGGCGCGTCACGGTTCAGGGATCGGCTGCGGGCGGCGGAATGTCACGTCGACGAGAAACAAGATTCCGCCTGCCGCGAGCACCGGCAACAACCCGTCGACGGGGGCGCGGTAGCGCGTGATACCGAATGTCGACGCGGCGGTGATGGTCACCGTCGCGGCGACCGCTAGGAACGGCAGGATCGGCACCTTGCGCAACCGCAGCGCGATGAGCCCGATCACCGCGAAGGCGAGCATCGGGTAGTACTGCATGTACGCGATGCGTGTAGGCCAGAGCCCGCGTCCTTCGAAGTACGCGTTGAGCGTGATGTTCTGGTCGCCGCGGAAGAAGTCCCACATGCGCAGGACGCGCAGGAACATGACCCGGGGAATTTCTTCCTTGTGCCCGCTCATCTCCTTGAGTCCCACTGCCCGCCACGCAACCTCGTGGGTCGATTCGTCGCCGAACCAGTGCGTGAAGCTGCCGTCGGGAAACGCCACCGGACCCAGCTCGGCGAGGAGTTCCTCGGCCCGATCGTCGGGGAAGTCAGCCTGGATGCGGTCGGGCAGGTCGGCCGCGCAGTAGATCGACCAGTACCCGACGAAGTCGCCCTTGTAGGTACCGCCGTAGTCACCCGTCACGGGGTCGGTGTAGTCGCAGTTCGCCACCATGAGCACGCTGCCCGCCCCGTTCGACAGCAACACTGGATGTTCGAATCGGGTGACGTTGAACGCGACCCAGGGCAAGATGACGAGCGCACCGACACCGCCCGCCACGATTGCGAGCCAAAACCGGCGCGGCCACGTGTACTCACGCAGCATCAACGCGAGCGGTAGCACCATCAAAGGAAACAGCGCGAGCGCTTCGGCGCGGCTTACGACAGCCAGGCCGACCATCGCGCCCATGAGGGCGGCGCTCCCGAAGGAGCGTCGATCCCAGAACCGGTACGTCGCGAGGATCGCGATGACAGTCACGAGCACGTACATGCTCTCGGACATGAGCATCTCGTCGTTGATCCACAGATGTGCGTACGCCCCGGCGAGAATCGCCGCGAGCCAGCCCGCGCCGTCGCGATCGAACACCTTGCGGGCGAGGACGCCGATCACGAACACGGCCGCCCCGCCGAGGAGGCACGACGCGAGGCGATGCGTGAGCTCGCTGGTGCCGACGAACTTCGACACGCCCGCCAGATACAGGAGGTAGGCGGGCGGGTGCCCGGCACTGGGCGTGACCCGTCCGTACCACTCGTACATCGAGGGGTCGAGGAACCCGAGCCCGCGGGACAGGTCGATCGACTGCCAGTGGTAGTACGCGGCGTCGCCGTACAGGTCGATCCGGCCCCGCTGCCAGATCACGTACGTCACGCGCCACGCGAGGGCGACCAGACTGATGGCGGCCAGGACGACCCAGAAACGCCGGTCCGCCCGCCTCGACATAGGCGCGGACGCTACCAGTCGGTCCGCGCCGGTCCCTGTCAGTCGCGCTTTCTGCCGATGCGCTTCACGCCGTCGCGGATGCCCCACCACGTCACCAGGGCCATCGCCTCGGCGACGATGCGAGACGACATCTTCGACGTGCCGCGGACGCGGTCGGTGAAACAAATCGGCACCTCTTCGATGCGTCCACCGGCCTGCACCACGCGGTACGCCATCTCGACCTGGAAGCCGTAGCCGGTGGACTGCGTCGTCTCGAAGTGGATCTCCTGCAGGATCGTG
>JANNHK010000173.1:0-1740 GCA_031404355.1 Actinomycetes bacterium | reverse complement strand
TGGGCGTCGCGTTGGTCCGGGTATCACTTGAGAGCTGGTGCCCGAATTCGGTGACGGAGTGGGGGGTGGACCCCTCGACCCCCGGACAGAAAGCCCTAGCGCGGCGTGCGCAACATCGGCCACATGGGCGGCGAACTGCCGAACTGGATCACGCCGATCTCCTCGAAGCGGTGACGCTCGTAGAGCCGTCTGTTCAGTGGGCTTGTCGCCTCCAGGTAGCACGGTGCGCCGTCCTCGTCGGCGCGAGCGACGGCGTGCCGCAGTAGCGCAGAACCCAGCCCGCGGCCGATATGCGGGAGGTCGACACCCATCAAGGGCAGATACCAGTGCGGCTCGGTCGGATGGAACTCATCCATCTGCCCGAGGAATCCAAACTTCTCATCGTGCTCCGACTCGGGAATGCCTTCGGCCGCACGCTCGCCCATCGCCTCCTCGTCGAGGCCGACACCGGGGGGCACCCACAACGCGACGCCCGCGTAGTCGTCAGCGACATCAGCGGAGCCGTGCTCGAAAGCGCCGCCGCCGAACGCTCTCACGAACGGCGGCCAATACCGGAGGTAGCGCGCCGAATCGTGGATGAACCATCGCACGATCGGGTCGGCAACGAACGCCATCGTGATCGTGGCGATCGCGCGCTCCTCGTCATCCGCGAACTTGATGCTGACCGTCGGTTGGATTGCCATCGAACGCTCCTGTCAACACGCGACCGAACTTCGTACACCACAACTCATTCGCACGACTACCCTGACGGCAACGCGAGCCCCTGTCAACGTCACGCGGCACGCCGATCCACAGTCCAGCTCGATGGTGCAGTAACCCTCGCAGAACACGCCGACGCGGATTGATCCAGGTAGTTCGGTGTTGCGCCAAGCATCGGGCCAAAGGCCCCGGTGCAACGGGGCCAGTGCGACGAACGATCCCGCGCCGCCTCGCGTCCGATAGGGGGATGGCGTACGGACGGTTCAGAGTGCTCGCGTCAGACCCCGAGCGGTCGCCCATGCAAGTCTCAGATGCCGGTCGTCAATCGGGCAGGGTCCCTCAGCCACCGACTCGAGCTGGCAAGTTGGAAGCCGTCTCGGATATCGATCGCCTTGCGGAAAACGACCGTCGTGCCGTCACGATCCGCCGTCAGCCGGCGAGCGCCGTGTCCAGCGCAGGATCGCGTCCTGCGAAAAAGTCGACGCTGCTGAGCGCGATCGGGACGTCGGGTTCGATGGCCATCCGGGTGTCACCGTTGCCTGATCGGTTCTCGGGGACCGAGAAGACGTATCCCGACTCCGAAAGCGGGTCCTCCGCGCATCCACACAGGAAATTGTCGGCGCGGGCGGGAGTCATCTCGCCGACAAACGTCGCTGCCCTTATCGTTTCCAGCTGCGAGGCGAGCACGGTTGCCGCCGATTCGTTCTCTCGACCGATCAGGACCGTCAGTGCGCCCGGTCCATAGATCCGTGTGTCGCTCTTGAGGGCATCCACGATTGGCATGAGCTGCGATCCATCACCGCCTCGCAGGTACCGCATGTCGACCACGACGCGATCAGCGGCGCCACTGTCGAGGGCCGTGGTCATTGCGTCGATCGCCTCGGACCGACCCTCGGAACTGTGGTCGTTCAACGCCAACAAGAATGAATCTGTGGCCTCGTCAGTACGCCACCAGATTGGTTCAGCGCGCCGCCGCACAGCCTCGTTCTCGTCGCCCACCAGGGCGCCCAATGCGTGCTGCGCTTCGAAGAAGTCGTCGGC
>JANNHK010000172.1:0-2927 GCA_031404355.1 Actinomycetes bacterium | reverse complement strand
GCCCGAGAAGTTCGCCGTGCTGCAATGGTCGGCGCTATTCGAGCGTCCCAGCGAATCGGTGATGGCGGTACCGGCGCGCCGGGTGTCTCGCTCGATGCAAGCCGTCACGCCCACGAACGTCCCGGTCATTCCGCCGGTCATTCCCGCCACCGAGCACCCGGCAGACACCCGCGAGGTGACTCGCAGTCACCCCGTTTCGCGAAGTCCCCCGGGGACCGCAGCGATCTTCGAACGGGCAAGGGGACCGGCGAAGCGACCCGTCACAACGAAGCGCACTAGCTCGAGAGACTTTCCGGCTGAGACGCGAAACAGATTGGGTCTACCGAGGCGTTCCCATTCTTCCCGGTGATGGCGCTCGAGCCGACCGAATACCAACTGCGCGACGACCGAACCCAGTACGGAGAGCGCGAGCAATATCCCGATCGCAATGAGCTCGCTCGACGACACGTCAGACACCATAGTTTCCGCCCCTGCGCAGAATGTCATATCGATCGCCTCGGCCACGTCGCCGACGGATCAATCTGGGTCTCCGCTGAGTGGAATCGCTACCCGCACGCCTACGATCGCGCTCGCTCCTATCCCCAATCCTCCCCTTACCGAGAACTGCGTTCCGAGTGGGAAGAGGGACAGACTCAGATCGACGGTCGCGACCGTTCCCGGGAAGGCGCCGGTTGGGAAGGTGGCCTGGGCGGCGCCGTGAATGGGACCGATCTCTCCAACCGTCAGTGCAAGTCCGGTTCGCGCGATGGGCGTGAATTGAATCGAACCTCCCGCGCCGACACCGTATGTGAGTACCAGCTCTGCTCCATCGTTGAAGCTGTTGCGGATCTCGGCCGCTCCAGCCGGGCCAACTCCTGTGGGTGCGAGAGTGCCCTTGAGTCCGACCTGATCGATTGCGTCAAGTCGAACGGGTACGTGCCCATTGTTGCCGCTCGAGACGGGGCTCGTGCTGAGTGTTGTCGGGAGCGTCGCGGTCCCAAACTGTGCACTGCCCGACGAAGTTGCCGAGCTGAAGCTGGAGCCGTTGAAGCCGGCTCGGCTAAAGTTGATCGACACCGGACTCAACCCCAACGGATCAAAGAACAAGAACGGATTGTTCGCCGCGTACGCGTAGGGCTGGTCCGATCGAACGCCGAGCGGATCCGGCTGCAAGAAGCGCCCGTGTGCCGGGTCGTAGTGACGCGCATTCATGTAGACGACGCCGCTCTGTCCTTCGGGCACCTGCCCCGCGAAGCCGCGCTCGACGAGCACCGTGCCGCTCGGGAATCCCACTTCGCCGAAGGATCGATAGCGGCGGCTGTACACACTTTTGGTATACGGGCCCGCGCCCACGATGACCGCTGCGCGGATCACGTTGTGGCCGGCGTCGCCGAGTAGGCTGCGCAGCTCGCCCGCGGCCGTCACTTCGCCGACGTAGCCGGCGGGGCCCGGGCCTGCGATGAGCCGCACCGCGGTCTGCGCGACGCCGCTCGCGCCGATGTCGCGCAGCTCGACGAGGCCGCCGAGGTAGAGCGAGATCGTGGCTGGCGCGCCGGTGCTCAACACTTCGGTGCGGCGGATCCGCTCGCCGAGCGGGCCGTACTCGAGCGCCATCGCGTAGCCGACGGGCGAACGCGTCACGTAGGAGAGCCGACCGAGCCCGTCGTACCAGTAGCTGGTGCTGCGGTCGGGATTGACCTGCGCAGCCTCGCCGCCCGCTTCGGGCCACTCGTTATACACCTTGCGGCGTCCGGCGCCGTCGTACGTGAAGTTCGCGAGGCGCGTCGGCTCGTGCGTCTCGTCGTCGAAGCGCTGGACCCGGTAGAGCTGGTGAGCGGCGTCGTTGAAGTAGCTGCGGTTGTCACCGCTTGGAGAAGAACGCGTCCGGTTGCCATCGCTATCGACCTCGTACTGTTCGACGCCGGCGAACGGCGCGATTTGCGCCCCGCGGAGCCGCCTGGCCGCATCGTAGTCACCGTAACGTGTGACTTCCTTGGTCGGATCGGCGCTCGGCAGCTGCGGCGCGTAGTCGATCGTGCCGGGGCTGCCGAAGTCATCGTAGTCTCGGTAGTCGATGACCTGGTTCGTGCCGTCGGGATAGTCGAAGCGCAGCTCCTTGACGAAGCCTTCCGTTACGAACCTGGCCGAGCGCGCGATGCCGTTCGGATCGCTGCGCGTCGAGAGCCGGCCGACTGCGTCCCAGCCAAAGCGCCAGCCGCCTGCGTGCGAACTCGCACCGGCGGCGAGGCCCGTGTGCTGGATCGAGATCACGCGGCCCGCCGGGTCGTATTGATACGTCGATTGCGCGGTTTGCGTGAAGGCCGAGTTCGGCTTTGGATAGACGACGTGCTGGAGGCGCCCGTCCTCGTCGTACGCGAAGCGCGCGGTGCCCATCAGCGAGCCGTAGTGCTCGATCATGCGGTCGCGATCGTCGTAGCGGAAGCGGTGAGAGCTGACGGTGTTGGTCGCGGTCTCGCGCCGGCCGAGTCCGTCGTAGCCATAGCGGTCATCGACGCTGAAGCCGTGGCGGCGCGTCAACAAGCCGCGCGCGTCGTACTCGAAATCCATCTGCATGCCATCGCCATCGACGCTGCGGACGAGGTTGCCCACCTCGTCATAGTCGAACTCGGTGAAGCGGCCGAGTGGATCGATGACGCGCTTCGTCTGCCCGCGCAGGTCGTAGGTGATCGTCGTGCCGCGATTCGTCGCTGGGTTGCTCTTGGTCTTTAGGCGGCCGGTGAGGTCGTAGCTGAAGAGCAGGAACGTGCTCTCGAGCTTCGGGACGAACTCGGGGCCTGGTCCCAGCGGTCCCGCGGAGCCGGTCGTGCGGCTGAATTCGTCGTACGAACGAAGGAAATAGTTTTCGTTCAGCTGATTGTTCGTGTCGCGATAGGGGGTCTTGAACGCTTCGACCGCGTCCATGAAGTCGTCCGTGACCCGGACGCTGT
>JANNHK010000171.1:0-4342 GCA_031404355.1 Actinomycetes bacterium | reverse complement strand
TGGCGGGCGACGAGTGGGAGGATCTGCTCTTCGTACTCGGGGTCGGTGCCCGCGGCGAATTCGCGCTGCCACCAGCGTGCGTGCCGCTCCCAGAGCTCCTCGTTCGGCACACGTCCTCCCCCGTCGAGTTAACCGTTGAGGGCACGGTCCGCGCGGCGCGCGATGGTGGCGTAGCCGCCGGCGCGGGCGAGTTCGAGTGCCTCGGCGAGTGGCGAGGTGATTTCGGGGTCGGGTGCACCCCGCTCACGACGCGCGAGGGCCTGGTAGAGGAGCGCGTCGGCGAGGAAGAGCCGCGTCTGATCGGCACGGCAGTGCGCGACCGCGGCGGCGAAGAGCACCTCGGCGGCGTCGAAGTCGCCCAACGTTGCGCGCAGTCGCGCCACCAACGTGGAAATCGGCGCGCACGGCGCCTGGGCCCCCCACGCCGACCAGTACGCCACGAACGGCTCGAGCTGCTCGGTCAACCAGGCCGCCATGTCCTTGTCGCCGAGTTCGGCCGCGGCGCATGCCACCGGACCGAGCGCCGGCAGGAAGAACGGGTCCCGGGGCAGAGCGCGTGTCTGCGGGAACCACCTCGGCGCGAGGGCGCGGGCCTCGTCGTGGCGCTCGGCCTCGCACAACGTCAGCATGCAGGCGATACCGCCGATCAAGGCGACGACGGAGAGGTCGTCGGCGATGAGTGGTTCGAGCCGTTCGAGCGACGATTCGGTATCGCCCCGGGCGCGCTGGACCGCGCCGATCGCGCTCGAGAACCAGAGTGCCGCGTCGAGCTCACCGGTTTCTGTCACGCGGACGAGCAGCTCGTTCGCGTGACCCTCGGCGGCGGCGAGGTTGCCATAGCGCACCTCGTAACCCGACCGGTGCGCGAGCGAAAGCCACCGGAACGCGGGCGGCATCACCTCGGCGAGCCGCTCGTACTCGTCGATCCCGGCCCGGAACATCGCCCGGTCGCCGCGGAACGAACCCTGACTGACGAGGACAAAGGCATAGCCCGCGCGTACGCGCGGGCTCGTAATGCGCTCGGACAACGCGGTGAGCTCGGCCATGCTCGCGTCGTCGGTACCGACGAGATCGGGCGCGCCGAGCACATGAACCTTCACTCGCAGCGCCTCCACCAGGGTGTCGGGATCGTCGAGCCGGCGCGCCATCGCGACCGCGTCGGCGGCGAGCGCGATCTGGATGTGCGGGTCGGCCACGAAGGACCGCTCGCCGACGAGCGCGGCCGTCAACAAGGCGCGCTCGCGACTGTCGCCCGCAGGGAGCAGCTCGAGGCAACGTTCGATGCGTGCCACCAACGCTTCGTCGCTTTCGAACACCCGCGCCGCGAAGGGGCGTCGTGTCCCGAGGAGCACACGCGCCATACGCATCCCGTCGTCGAGCGCGGCCGCGGCATCGCAGGCCTGGACCAGTGCAGTGTTCGCGTCGCCGCCGGTCCAGCGCCGGGCAATCGCCAGACCGATCGCGGCGTCGGCGCGCATTTCGGCCGCGTCGAGCCCGACGTCGTCGATGATGTCGAGCGCTTGCGTGTAGCGGGCGTCGGCCTCGTCGAACGCCAACAATTCGAGCGATATCGCACCGGTCGCGAGGAGATAGTGCACCGCCTTCTCACCCGCGCCCAGCGGTGCGGCTTCGCCGAAGTGCTGCGCCAGTGCGGCAAGGTCGTCCGGTGCGAGCTGCTCGTAAGCCTCGCCCACCGTGAGGTGCATGCGGATCTTGCGCGTGCTCCGCAGCTCCGCGAGGAGCGTGGAGCGCACCAGCGCGTGCGCGAAACGCCACCGGCCGGGCCCGGTTTCGTCCACGAGCCGGGCGTTCACGGCTTCGTCGAGCGCGTCGAGGCAGGCGTCGTCGCCGCCTGCGACCCGGCCGAGGATGTCGAGGCGAAGCTCGCGGCCCACGACCGCCGCCCACGCGAGCACGTCGTTCGTGGTCTTCGACAAGCGCGACAACCGGCGCCCGATGACCTCGCGCACGCCGTCGGGGAGCGACATTTCCGACACGGCGGTGGCGGCGCGCCACTGCGTGCCGTCGTTGACGAGCGCTCCGCTCTCGGCCAGGTGCCGCAGCAGCTCGCCGAGGAAGAACGGGTTGCCCTCGGTCTCGGCGTGCACTGCGGCCGCGAGTTCGCGGCCGGGCGTGTCGAGTGCGACGCCGTTGACCGCCACGATGAGGTCCTCGATGCCGTCGAGGTCGAGACCGGTGAGCGCGAGGCGTTCCACCTCGGGGACACGCCGCAGGTCGGCGAGCAGATCGGCGAGCGGATGCGTGCGATCGAGGTCGGTGTCGCGGTATGTCGCGACGATCAGGAGCCGCGCCGGGGTCGCGGAGCGGAGCAGGTGCCGCAGTAACAACAGGGTCGGCTTCGCGGCCCAGTGCACGTCGTCGAGCACGAGCACCAGGCCGGTCGTACCCGCGGCGGTCTGCAACCACGCGTCGACCGCTTCGAACAGGCGGTATTGCTCGACTTCGGCGTCGCCGGCGACGGCACGTTCGCCGAGTTCTCCGAAGCGGGCGGCGATGTCGGGCACGAGTCGGGTCAGTTCGGCCGCATGGGTTCCGAGCTTGGCTCCATCGTCGACATCGAGGTGGGCGACGTAGTGGCCGAGCGCCTCGACGAACGGCTGGTACGAGATGCCGAGCTCCTCGTCGCATCGTCCGAAGAGCACGGTCGCGCCGTCGTCGTGGGCGCGGCGCGCGAACTCGGAAGCGAGGCGCGTCTTGCCCATGCCCGGTTCACCGGCAATGAGGACGCAGGCCTTCGTCTCGTTCGCGAACGCGCGCTTGGCGATCGTGGCCATGAAATCGACCGCGGTGTCGCGCCCGCTGAACGGGAAGGCGCCCTCCCGCACCGCGAGCGGCGCGGGGAACGGGATGCCGCTCTCGATATGGACGCGTTCCCATCCGACTTCGACCGCGGGTACCGGGTCGGGCAACCCCTTGAGGGTGAGCGTGCCGACGTCGGTGAAGGTGTGGCCGCCGCGGCCGCGCGCGAGGGTCGCGACCACCGCGGTCGCGAGGATCTGCCCGCCGTTCGCCGCCGCGCACAGGCGGGACGCCTCGACCACGGTCGTGCCGAACACGTCGCCCGCCTCGATGGTGACATCGCCCAGGCTGATGCCGATCCGGATCGGGAGTTCCACGTGGGGCTCCACGAATCGCTGGGCGTCGAATCCCTGTTGGATCGCGACTGCGGCCGCGACCGCGCGCGCGGCCGAGCCGAAGGTGGCGAGGAACCCGTCGCCGAGCCCTTTCACGACCCGGCCGCCGTTGCCCTCTACGACATCGGTAATCAGCGCGTCGTGGGCCCGCCGAACGACTTCGGCGACGTCCTCACCGAGGCGCGACCGCAACTCGGTCGAACCGACGAGGTCGGTGAACAGGACCGACAACGTGTCGAGGTCCGCCCCCGCATCCCCCTCGGTGCTCATCGCCGAGAGTCTCTCACTGACGGCCCACCGGCTCGGGACCAACGTCAATACTCAGTCACCCGCGCTTCGGAAACACCGTGAAGATCGTCGCGTCGGATGACGAACCGCCGCCGTTTGCGTGCTACGAGGTGGCCGGCGGCAGCACGGTCGACTCGGTGACCGTCGTCAACGCGTCCGGGGCCGAGGTGGACGACCCCGATCTCCTCAACCTCGGCGCGGGCCTGCGCGCCCGCATGCGGCTCGGCATCTCCGAAAGCGAATGCACCGCGGCCGGCCGAAGAGTGATGCCCCTCGCCGCCGCCAGAATGATCCACATGTGGATCGGCCCCGGCTACACCGACGCGCCGATTTTCGCTCACGACAATCCCGAGCTCTACGACGGCTACTGCCCGAAGCGCTCTACCTGACGCCTACGATTCTCGCCAGGGTCGCCCCTACAGCTCGACGTTGACGCGCAGGAACGTCGCGGGGATGGAGGTCGCTTCGTTGCTCGGGCTCTGGTTCTGTTCATTGAAGAGAGCGTCGAGTTCGCGCTGCAGTTCGTCCGCGCGACCGTTCGCTTCGGCCGCTTCGAACGCGTTCATCGTCGGGCCGTAGTAGGTCCGGAATTCAGACAGGAGCTCCGACGGCGACATCGCGGCCGCGAAGACGAACGAGTCGCGCTCGCATGAGATCTTCGCTTCGGGCACGCCGGCCGCGACAAAGCGCTCGATCACGTTGTCCTCGACGCCCCACGTCACCGGGCTGATGAACCCTTCCGGAGGGGGAGGCGAGTACGAGGCGCTTATCTTCAAGATCTGCGCCACGAGTGTCGGGTCGCCGGGAATCCAGTTGCCCATGACGATCCGGCCTCCGGGCCGCGTCACCCGGACCGTCTCCTTGGCTACATCGAACGGCCGAGGAGCAAACATCGCTCC
>JANNHK010000170.1:0-17889 GCA_031404355.1 Actinomycetes bacterium | reverse complement strand
TTCCGCACGACGAGTTGATGACCGAAGCAAGAAAGCTGGCCGACCGACTGTGTCGCGCCGCGCCGCTCGCCGCACGAGCGACCAAGGAAGTCGCGATGCGGTCGCAGCATCTCCCGCCGTTGGAAGCAATCCGCTTCGGCGAGACGATGCGCCGAGTAGCAGCCGCAACCGAAGACGCGTCAGAGGGCGGCCGGGCGACGCGGGAGAACCGACGCCCCGAGTGGCGCGCGCGTTAAATCTGCTGGTTCCAGGTGTCTTCGTGTTCGATGCCGCCGTCCGTGATCACCCAGGAAATGGTGTGGAACACGAACGAGACCTCTTCCATCGGCAGAATGCTGCTGGACTCGCCGTTCACGGCCGCCTGGTTGTCGGGCGACAGTTCGCGGAACGATGCCACGCGGCCCCCCTTGATCTCGACCGTGTAGAAGTTCTCTTCCTCGGCTTCGGGGTTCGCGCGGAAGAACTTGAAGACGCCGGCCATGACCTCGTTGTTGCAGAGCGCCTTTGCGATCAGTGGCGTCGACGCGTCGATGCGCTTGCGGATCACGATCGGCTCGTGCTGGCGGCGACCGGTCTGCTGGCCGGTACGGGCGTTCCTGGTGGTCGTCAGCGAAGACTGGAAGTAGACGCATTCGATGGCGCCGTCGTCGGAGCGGTCGAAGTTCTCGCCCGGGACGGCTTGCCCGTTGGCTTTGAGGTACAGCGCGATCGTCCTCGCGCCCGGGTACGTCGGTGGCATCTCCCAGCCCGCCGCACCGGCGGGCGTCGCGGCGGCGGCCAACCCCGTCGCGCCGACGGCGCCGATGGCCGCGAGACCGCCGGCGACGGCGCCCGCACCCTTCAACAAATTGCGCCGTGTCGTCGCGGGCGCGGCGAGGCGCGCCTTCAACTGCGCGATCTCACTCGCCTGGGCGGCGATGGTGCCTCGGAGTGCGTCCTTGCCCTCGACCCCTTCAGGTGGGTTGTCCATCCTGTGCTCCTTGTCGATGCTCCGTGGCCAAAGGGGTAGCGGCTACTTCACGGTCCAGGTGTCCATGTGCTCGATGCCGCCGTTCGTGTACGTCCAGGTGATGGTGTGGAACACGAACGAGACCTCTTCCATCGGCAGAATGCTGGCGAACTCGCCGTTCACGGCCGCTTGGTTGTCGGGCGACAGTTCGCGGAACGATGCGATGCGGCCCGTCCCGATCTCGATCGTGTAGAAGTTCTCGTCCTGGCCGTCGGAGTTCGGGCGGAAGAACTTGAACTCGGCATCGATGACCTCGTTGTTGCAGAGCGCCTTCGCGATCAGCGGCGTCGACTTGTCGATGCGCTTGCGGATCACGATCGGTTCGTGCTGGCGGCGACCCGTCTGCTGCCCGGTTTTCGTGTTCGTGGTGGTCGTGAGCGAAGACTGGAAGTAGACGCATTCGATGGGACCGTCGTCGCCGCCCCGCGAGGACTCACCCTGAATCATGCTGCCGTTCGCCTTGAGGTACAGGTCAACGATTCGGGCGCCGCCGTACGTCGGTGGCATCTCCCAGCCCGCCGCGCCGGCGGGCGTCGCGGCGGCGGCCAGCCCCGTCGCGCCGACGGCGCCGATGGCCGCGAGACCGCCGGCGACGGCGCCCGCACCCTTCAACAAATTGCGCCGTGTCGTCGCGGGCGCGGCGAGGCGCGCCTTCAACTCCGCGATCTCACTCGCCTGGGCGGCGATGGTGCCTTGGAGTTCGTCCGTGCTCTCATTGGCGTCCATCATCGTCCCCTTCGCGTGATCGCTATGCCGACGCTCTGTGGTCGGCCCGGACGCTAGCGTGAACGGGCGCCGAACGCATGTAGGCGCGGGAAGGAACGCGTGCTCGAACCGCCCAACCCGGGCTCGGTTGGCCGGGCCGATCTCGTTGCCACGGCGCGCACGCTGCGGGAGCTGGGCCTCACCGAGTCCGCAGTGGCCGATGCCGAGGCGATCTTGCCCCGGCAGCTGGACGCGGTCCGCCGGCCGCTCGTGTGCGCCGAGCTGCGCCACCGCGGCGACCCGGCGGCGACCCTGCTCCGGTGTTTCGTCTACGACGACGCGGTCAGCGAATCGGAAGCGGAATCGGCGCTGCCCGGCGCCGCGTTGTCGGTGCTCGAAGCCTGCGGCCTGGTCGTGCGCAGTGGGGCCGACGTGCGGGCGGCGGGACGCGTCGTCCCGTTTCTCGGGGTGCTCGTCGCGGCCGACGTCCCCACCGCCGGCGCCGAAGCCGTCATGCCGCCGGGCCCCACCACCATGCAGCTCGGACGTCTTCTTCCCGAAACGGGGCTCGGGCGGGTCCTCGATGTCGCCACCGGCCCGGGATCGCTCGCGCTCGTCGCCGCGGCCCGCGGCGGTCGGGCCGTCGGCACCGATGTCAGCGGCCGCGCGCTCGCGTTCGCGCGTTTCAACGCCGCACTGAACGCGCTCGACGTCGACTGGCGGGAGGGCGATGTGCTCGCCCCGGTCGCGGGCGAACGGTTCGACCTCGTCGTGGGTCAACCGCCGTTCATCCCGCGCCCCGAGTCGGTCGCGGGCGTGACGTTCCTGCACGCGGGACCGGTTGGCGACGAACTCGCGCGCGTGTTGATCGGTGGACTCCCCGACGTACTCGCCGCGGGTGGTGTCGCGCTCGTGCGGGTCGACGTTCCGACACGCGACGAAGCGTTGCCGGCTCAACTACGAAGCGTGTTGCCTGCAGACCGGGCCGATCTTGCCGTGCTCACCTGGCGGGGGCCGGACGCATACCAGGAGTCGTACTCCTACGCGAGCCTGCACGACCCGACGCTTGGTGTCGCGTACGCGCAGGCCGCCGTCGCGTACCGCGAGCACATGCGGGCCGCGGACATCTCGCAGTTCGTGCAGGCGATCGTGGTGGTGCGCGCGCCTCGCGGCGCGGGAGCCTGGACGGCCGGGCTGCCCCTCGACGCGCCGCCCGACACGTGGTCGGCGCTCGACCGGTATACGGGTGCGCTCGACGCCGCGTCGCTCGCCGACGACGAATTGCTCGCCGTGCGGCTTGTGCCGCTCCGCGGTGCGCGGGTTGTCGCGGTGCGTGGGTTCGCCGATGATGAGGGACCGGTGATGCGTCTCACGGTTCCGAACGGCGCTATCGCCAGTTCGGGCGACCTGGGCGACGACATGCTCGCAGTGCTCGACGCGTTCACCGACGGTCACGCGCCCGGGCCCATTGCCGTCGCGCACGCGGAACTCACGGGCGGCGAACTCGCGCATTCGCGCGGCCTGGTGCTCGAACTCGTACGGCGCGCGCTTACGAGCGGCTGGCTGGTTCCCGCCTGATGCGAGGGACGAACCGGCCGACCCGCTCGGTGTAGCGCCGGTACGCGTCGCCGTGCACGGAGAGGAGGTACGGCTCCTCCGCGGCGCGCACGTGGAACTCGAGCATGCCCAAGAGCACGGCGACGGCCAACACGGTCACCAAGTTCGGGACCGCGAGCGCTTGGCCGGCGGCGAGCAGCAGCATCGACGAGAAGATCGGGTTGCGCACGACGGCGAACGGGCCGCTCGTGACGAGTTCGGTTCGCTCGGTCGGGTCGAGGCCGATGCGCCACGACGTGCCCATCGCGAACTGCGCCCAGAGTGTTCCCGCGATGCCCGCAGCCATCACCACCAGCCCGACCACCGACCAGGCACCGAGGTCGGCTCCCTCGAGCACGCCGGTCAGGTCGAGCACGGGACCGGCTGCGAGCAGCACCGCCAGGCCGAGCAGCGCTTGCGGCCCGGTCATGCCCCGACTCCCGCTGCGAATCGGGTTCTGGCCGGTCTGGCGCCAGTGGATGACGCCCCGCAGCCCGACGGCCAACACCGCGAACATCGCATCGAAGAAGAGCGCCCAGACCGCATATACTAAAGTTAGGCTAACCTTATTTTACTGTCAAGGCTGTGAACACCCAATGGAACGCCCGGTCGGGGGGTTTCTGGTCCACGTCTACAAGGTGATCGAGCGCGAACCCGGCCTCGGCGAGCAGGCGGGTCAGCCCGGCCTCGTCGACGTAGAAATGCGGATACGCCTTGTCGCTCGCGTCGCCCGCGACGACGAACGTGTTCGGGCGGATCTCGTCGCCTTGACCGAACCGCGCGTTGCGCTTCGAGAGCATCGTCGCGTGGAACATGCCGCCGGGACGGAGCACGCGTCGGCACTCGCCGAACGCGACCTGCACCGCTTCGGCGTCGCCGTGGTACAGCACGTTCCACGCGAGGACGTAGTCGAACGCCCCCGCCGCGAACGGCAACGCAGTGAACGGGCAGACGTGGGCGTCGACCGCGACGTCCGCCGCGGCCGCGAGCCGGCGCAGTTCCTCGATCCCGTTCGGGCTCGCATCGATGGCGGACACCGCGAAGCCGGCCGCGGCGAAGTGCAGCGCGTGGCGCCCTAGTCCGCTCCCGACGTCGAGCACCGCGCGTGCGCCCCGCTCGCGCAGTGCTTCGACCATCCCGACGACAACGGGTTCGGGAACGCTCCACTCCGACCGCCCGAGGTCCACGGCTGCGCGCCAGCGGTCGTCCCACTCCTCGTGGGCGGTGGTCAGGTCACGGGGCATACGCGCCGTTGTAGCGCGTCCAGAACGCGACGAGCGAGGCCGCGGCCGCGAGGTAGAGCCGCGCGAACGCCGGGTCCCAGGTGGCGAGGTCGAGGCAGGCCAGCGTGTACTTCACGAGATGGGCGTCCTCGTGCACGGAGGCGCGGGTCGCGAGCGTGGTGACGAGGTCGCCGGACGAGTGCCACGCCGCGGCCGCGGCGGCGGCCGGTCCGAGGGTGAAGGCCGTCGCGAGGTCGACGCCGGGATCGGCGGGCGCGTACGACGTCCGGAGCGGCCCGCTCGCGAACGCGGCGCGGAACCCGACGACGTACGTGGCCGCGACCGCGAGCGCAGTCGACGGGTTGCGGCACGAACTCGCGATTCCGAGGACGGCCTGCGGCATCGTCAGGCAATGCGTCCACCCGTACGGCGCATGGTCGGGAGGCTCCTGGAGCATCGACCATGCGGCCGTGCGCAGTACGACGCGCGCGGCGCCGTCGAAGTCAGAGGTCTGGGTCGGGGCCGCCAGCAACTCGGCGGCGACACCGCTGCTCTCGACCTGGGCCATGAGGGGGTAGATGAAGTCGCTGCCCGGAACGCCGAGCTGCGGTGTCGACCGGATCGCGTCGAGTAGCGCGGCCGGCGGCAGCGGGTCGTGGGCGGGGCGCTCGTCCATCCACGACAGTCGCCACTCGGGGTAGCGCGCCAGCTCTCGTACCAGCGGGCGCAACAACGTGCCCGGCAGTTCACCGCCCGGCGCGACGCGCGGCAGCTGGTACAGAAAGATCGGCGCGTGGCCCGCGGCCGAGAGTCGGGGCACGACCTCGTCGGCGAGCAACGTGCGCAGCTCGACCGGCGTTGCGTGCTGCCCGAGCCACGCGGCGACGGCGTCCACCTGGTCGAGGTCGCCCGCGCCGATCGCCACCGACAACCGCTCGGCGCCCTGAACAACTGAATCGAACCCGCGCTGCCGCGGCTCGGGTGCGCCGGGGCCGAACGCTTCGTATTCCGTCGCGACGGCGGCGATACGGGCTCGGGCTTCGTCGCGCTGCGCCGGGGCGACATGGGGAAGCAGCGCCGTGCGGGCGGCCAGTTCGAGCGGTGCGTGCAGCACAAAGGAGTTGGCCGCTTCGGCGCGGGGCCGGCTGACGACGGCGCCTACACCGGCGACGAGTTCGGCATCGGTCGTGTGGTCGGTGAGAGGCATGGAGGCAACGTACAAGTTAAAGTTAGCTTTAAGTCAAGACCCTTCGGCAAGGACGTGAGCGTGGACGAATGGCTCTCCATCGGAGATGTGGCCCGCCGCACCGGCATGGCGACATCGGCATTGCGGTTCTACGAGCGTGAGGGCCTGCTCGAGTCCTCGCGTTCCGAAGGCGGGCAGCGCCGCTATCACCGCGAAGTCCTGCGCCGGGTCGCGTTCGTGCGGGTCGCGCAGACGGTCGGCCTCAGTCTCGACGAGATTCGCGACGCGCTCGCGTCGCTGCCGCAGTCGCGAACGCCGACCAAGGCGGACTGGGCGCGCGTGTCGAGGGGATGGCGACCCAGGCTCGACGAGCAGATCGCGAACCTCGAACGGTTGCGCGACAAGCTGTCTGACTGCATCGGCTGCGGGTGCCTCTCGCTGCGCGCCTGCGCGCTCTACAACCCCGAGGATCGCGCCGCGGTACTTGGAACGGGGCCCCGCTACCTCCTGGGCGACGTCCCCTCCGACCTGCGCTGATACCCGTTCCGCTCACGTCCGCTCCCGGCCGGACGATTGCTAGCGCAGGCGGGAATATCGGCTTGGGAGGAAACGTGAAGAAGACGGCCATCGCGTGTGCGGCCGTAGTAGCGCTCACCTTGAGCGCCTGCGGTGGCGAGAGCTACAACCGCGAAGAAGCAATCGACGACCTCGTCGAAACGGGCCTGAGCGAAGAGGCCGCGACGTGCATTGTCGACGGTGTCGAGGACGAGTTCGGGATCGACAAGCTCAACTCGACCGACGACCTCTCCGACGAGGACGAAGAAGCGCTCATGACCATCACGACCGACTGCGCCTTCTAGCGACGTAGCCCGTCACGCTTCTCGACAGTTCGCGGAATGGCCCGTGCCAGCGAAGGCGCGGGCCATTTTGCGTGCCGGAGCTGCGCGCCGCCCGCGCGCGTACGAATCGCTTGTGCATCGCCGGGAACCGGATGTCGAGGAATTAGGTGAGCCCCGCCGGGTGGGGTCCGGCGGGGCTCGATGAGAGGACCGCGTTGGGGGCCAGTCCTCGCTCGCGCGCATCGTACGCCGATGCGGCGGGTCTCGCGTGCGCCGAGGGAGCCATGGTTATGTGTGTGACGCGGAGCGCGTCAGCGCCCGCCCGGCTGAACGCGCTGCGGGACCAGATCGTGAGGCTGGTGCCCGCAACTGTGAGTGCTGTGGTGTCGCCGGCCCGGTCCGATGGAACCGGATCATCGTCACGCCCACCCGGCGCGGCCCGAACCGTGGCCGACCGGTACACCCGGAAAGTACGACCTGCGGACGGGAAATCCCTCTCGGGCCCGCGAGAATGGTCCGGTGCGGATGACGTTCCTCGGTCACGTCGGGTTCTTCGTCGAGACCGACGGCGGATCGGTGCTGTGCGACCCTTGGTTCAATCCTGCCTACTTCGGGTCGTGGTTCCCGTTTCCCCGGAACGACACCCTCGACGTCGCGCCCTTCTCGGCGCCGGACTATCTCTACGTCTCGCACCTGCACCGCGACCACTTTGACCCGGCGTTCCTGACCCGGCACGTCGACAAGGGGACACGGGTGTTGCTGCCCGACTTCCCGGCCCCGTTCCTGCGCCGGGCGCTCGAAGCGTGCGGGTTCCGGCACTTCGTCGAGACGCGCGACGGTGTGCCGCTCGACCTCGGCGGACTCGAGGTCACGATCCTCGCGATGTCGGCCCCGGCCGACGGACCGCTGGGCGACTCCGCGATCGTCATCGCCGATGCCTCCGCCCGCGTGTTGAACCAGAACGACGCCCGCCCCGGTGACCCGGGTGTGCTTCAGCAGTACGGGCCGTACGACGCGCACATCGTGCAGTTCTCGGGTGCGATCTGGTATCCGATCGTGTACGACTTCGCGCCGGAAGAGCGCGACCGCCTCGCGCGCGAGAAGCGCGTGAACCAGATGGCGCGTTCTCGCCAGTACATCGAGTGGGTCAAGGCCGCGAACGTGTTCCCTGCCGCCGGACCTCCCTGTTTTCTCGACGACGACCTGTTCGCGTTGAACGACCTGACCGGTGATCCGGCGAACATCTTCCCCGACCAGTCGGTGTTCCTCGACGAATTGCGCGCCGGGGGCATCGACACCGCCCGGCTCGTGGTTCCCGGTTCGGTGATCGAACTCGAACCCGATGCGTGCCGGGTGACGCATCCGGCGGGTGACGACGAGGCGACGCGGCCGTTCACGGACAAGGCGGCGTATCTGCGCGAGTACCGCGCCGACTGGAGCGGGTGGATCGAAGGCGAGCACGATCGTTGGAGTCGGGCGCGCGCGCCGATCGACCTCGGGGCGGAACTCGCACAGTGGTTCGAACCGTTGCTTGCCCTCGCCCCGATCACGTCGGCCGGCGTCGCCGGGCTCGTCGTGCTCGACCCGGGTGACGGCGACGCGATCGCCGTCGATTTCGTCGAGAGCGAGGTGCGCCCGTGGCGGGGTGAACCCTACGTCTACAAGGCCGACGTCGACCGCGTGTTGCTCACCACGCTCGTCGGCGAACACACCGAAGACTGGGTGAACTCGTTGTTCCTGTCGTGCCGTTTCCGCGCCCACCGGCCCGGGCCGTTCAACGAATACGTGATGACCTTCTTCAAGGCGCTTTCGCCGGAGCGCATCGCGTACGTCGAGCAGTGCTACCGGCAGGGGCGCAAGGCCGACGAGTTCTTCGAGCGCGACGGGTGGCGGATCGAGCGGTGGTGCCCGCACCGCCAAGCCGACCTGACCCGCTTTGGCGATATCGATGCCGGTGTGCTCACGTGTTCTCTGCACCACTGGCAGTTCGATCTCGAGACGGGCCGTTGCCTGACGAGCGACGACCGCCACCTCCGATGCGAACGCACCACCGACGGCGGAGCCGCATGACAATGAGTAGCGCGTTCAACCATCTCGGGCAGTGCGTGACCGACCTCGAACGGTCGAAGCGGTTCTACTGCGAGTTGCTCGGGTTCACGCTCGAGCGGGAGCTGAACCCACCCGACGATCTCTCGGCACCGTTGATGGGCCTGACCGCGCCGCTCGGGTTCACCGCGTCGTACCTCGTGCGCGACGGACTCGTCCTCGAACTGCTGCACTTCGCGGCCGAGGGGAAGGTGCGCCCGTTCCGGCCCCGGACGATGAACGAGCCCGGCCTCACGCACATCTCGTTGAGCGTCGACGACATTCCTGCCGTACTCGCGCGTGTGGGCGAGTACGGCGGCGAGGTCGTCGCCGGAACCGACATCGGCAACGCCGTGTTCATCCGCGATCCCGACGGCCAGTTCGTCGAACTGTTGCCGATGGCGTACCGCCAACGGCTCGACGCCAAGGGCCAGAGATAGCTGCGGACCCCCTAATGGGTCGGCTTAGGCGCTCCGCCTGCCATCGCCCGTGCGGCTTCACGAGTTCGGGCCGGCTTCCGCTGGCGCCTCCGTCTAACCGAGCTGGATGTTGCCGAACGCCCGCCGCAGGAGTGGGGTGCGCGCGTCGAGGATGCTCGCGAGGTCGTCGGGTTCGGACTCGTCGACCGGTGCCGCGGCCGGAACCGAAACGGGTACTGCGACGGCGACCGGCTCGGGAACCGGTTTCGGTTCGGGCTCCGGTTCGGGTTCGGGTTCGGGTTCGACCACGAGTTCGATGTCGACCTCGAGGTCGACATCGAAGTCGCGGCGCTTGTCGTGCAGTTCCCATCCGCGCGGCAGCGTTTCGGTGGCGTGGCCCATGCACAGATCGCCCCGCGTGCGCGGCGAAGAGGCGACGAGGTCGATCAGCCACGCCTCGCGTCGCGTGGGCTGGAAACGAAGTGTCGCGGCGGCAGGCGCACCACAGCCGGCCCGCGCGCAAAGGCGTCGAGTCGGGGAGCCGTACCGCCGGGTCCAACTCGACCCGGGGATCATCGCTGTCGCTGCCTCCTGTTCGTGCCGCACGAGAGCGACCCGCTACTCCCCCCGGTGGGCTCTCATTTTGGCCTACGACCCCAAGGGGAGGTCAAACCGAGCCGGCACTCCGGAAGGCTCGGGCCAGGAGTGGCGTGTGGGCGTCGAGGACGTGAGCCAGGTCGGCCGGAGCCGAGCGCCGGTCGGAGACCAGCCAGCCCAGGGGCGCCCTGAGGAGGCGGACGTGTCGTTCGCACAATTCTCCGGCCCGGGCCGCACCTTCGAGCGGTCGATCGAGCCAGACCCTTCGCTCCCGCGCGTCGAACGTGAACGTGGCCGTTGCCTTGGCGCTGCACCCGGGTCGCGCACACTGTTCTCGCACGAGTCGAAACGTACCTCGCGGCGAGTGCGTGGCCGTGTCATTCTCTGGCGTGACTCGCGGTTGGCTCGTCCGAGTTCCGGCGTCGTCGGCCAACCTCGGCTCCGCGTTCGACGCGGTCGCCCTCGCGCTGGCGCGCTACCTCGAAGTCACCGACGACGGCGAAGCAACGTCGGAAAACCACCCGGCCGTGCGCGCCTTCCGCCAGGGGGGCGGCACCGGCACCATCCACGTCCGCGCCCAGTTTCCCGGCGGGCGCGGACTCGGATACTCGGGCGCGTCCCGCGTCGCGGGCCTGCTCGCGGCCCATGCGCAGGCCGGGCGCAGCGCCTGGGAGACGCGCGCCGAGATCCTGCGGGAGGCGACCTCGCTCGAAGGGCACGCCGACAACGTCGCGGCGTCCCTATACGGCGGCATCGTGGCCGTCGCAGGCGGGCGGGTGGTGCGTATCCCCCTCGGCCGCGACCCGGCGGTCGTCGTGTGGGTGCCGGAGCGCGAGACGGCCACGGCCAGTGCCCGGCGCCTGCTGCCGGACCAGATCCCCTTCGCAGACGCGGTGTTCAACGTCGGGCGGGCATCGTTGCTCGTCGCCGCACTCGCGTCGGGCGACACCGATGCGCTGCGGACCGCGACCGAGGACCGTCTGCACCAGGACCGGCGCCTGGCCCGGGCGCCCGACACCCACGCCGCGATCGACGCGGCACTCGCGGCGGGCGCGTGGGCGGCCTGGCTCTCGGGCTCGGGTCCGTCGGCCGCTGCGCTCGTCGACCCGGCCGACGCCGCTCGTGTCGCCCGCGCGCTCCCGGACAATGGGCGAGCATTCGTCGTGAAACTCGACGAAGAAGGAGCGACGATTTCGTGAGGATGGGCTCGTGAAGATCTCGGGTGCGTGTGTGGTCGTCACGGGCGCGGCCGGCGGAATCGGTGCCGCGATGGCCCGGCGTTTCGTGGCGGAAGGCGCGCGCGGAGTCGTCGTCACCGACGTGCAAGACGGCGTCGATGCGGTCGCCGCCGATATCGGCGGGACCGCGATTCGGTGCGATGTCACGGACGAACGACAAGTACATGACCTCGTCGACGCGACTGAGGACCGCTACGGACCGATCGACTTGTTCTGCTCGAACGCGGGCGTGTTCGCGTTCGGCGGCGCCGACGCGTCCGACTCCGACTGGAAGTTGAGCCTCGACGTCAACGTCATGGCGCACGTCTACGCGGCCCGTGCGCTCGTACCCCGCATGCTCGAACGCGGTGGCGGCTACCTGTTGCAGACGGCGTCGGCCGCGGGGCTGCTCACGCAGATCGGTTCGGCGCCGTACGCCGTGACAAAGCACGCGGCGCTCGCGTTCGCCGAGTGGTTGGCGATCACGTACGGCGACCAGGGTCTGAAGGTGTCGGTGCTCGCACCCCAGGCCGTGCGCACTGCGATGACCGCCGGTACCGACGACGGCGGCGTCGCTGGCGTCGACGGCATGCTCGAACCCGACGCAGTTGCCGACGCCGTGGTGAACGGCCTGGCGGACGAGCAGTTCCTGATCCTGCCTCACCCGCAGGTTCTGGAGTATTTCCAGCGCAAAGCCTCCGACTACGAGCGGTGGCTGGTTGGCATGCGCCGCCTCCAGAGCCGGTTCCAGATGCCGATGTAGTCCTGAATGGTCCGACGAGTCGCGGTCACACTGGTCCTGGGCGCGGCCGTCGCGCTCGTCGTTCCCGGCGCGAACCCGGCCGGCGCCGCGACCGGGTCCCACACCCTCTACGTCGCGAGCGTGCGAGCGTTGACCGCCGGGGAGCAGGCCGCCTTGCTCGGCTGTCAACTCGTCCCGACGATCCCCGGCGCGTCGGCGTCCGCGGGCGCTCCCGACGGCGTGGCCTGGGTGGTCGACACCGACGACGTGCCGCCCTGCGCGGGCGCGCCCGACGCCGCCGCGGCGATGACCCACACGGATCGGCCGACGTGCGCGACGACCTCAGGAATGTCGCTGCGTGTCGATGTGGCGACGCTCGCGCCGCAAGAGGTCAGCCTGACCGACGCGGAGCTCGCCATCATGGCGGGCAACCCCACCGACGGATACAACTATCTCCCCGTCGAGCTCGTGGCCGGGGGCGGTACCTCGTCCTCTGCGACCTACCCGGGTTCTGCGGTCGCGATCTTCCTCAATCCGGCCTTCGACATCGGGTTCGGGCTCAACGACAAGGCGAGTTCGTACCTGTACCGGATCGACGCGATCGGGTTCGTGCTCTCGGGTGACCTGTCGACCTGCTCGTTCGACACCGACGGCGACGGGCTCACCAACGCCGACGAGACCACACGAGGCACCGACTGGACCAACTCCGACACCGACGGTGACGGCGTGAACGACGGCGACGAGGTGTCCCGCGGCACGGACCCGCTTGCCCCCCCGACGACCACGACCACGAGCGCGCCGACGACCACGACCACCGTCGCCGCGCCGACCACCACGACAACGGTTGCGCCGATAGCGATGCCCAACACGGGTACGTCGTCGGGACTCGCCTTGGCGCTCGCGTTCGTGTGCCTGCTCGCAGGCGCGGCGATAGTTTGCGCAACATGGCCGAGCCGCTGGTCGTCACGCACGATCACATTGCATGACCGAACGCTCGATTGAAGCCGTCGAAGCGAAGATGGCGGACGCGCGCGCCGAGCTCGAAGCGCTCGTGCGCATCCCGAGTATCAGCGCGTCGCCCGAGCACCGCGCCATCGTGCGGCAGAGCGCGGAGGCAACTGCGGAGTTGCTGACCCGGTCCGGGCTCGAGAACGTGCACCTCGCGTCGATCGACGGTTCGCACCCGAATGTGATCGGCGAGTGGATGCACGCCGGTCCCGGCGCGCCGACGGTGCTGCTGTACGCGCACCACGACGTACAACCGCCGGGGATCGTCGAGCGCTGGACCAGCGACCCGTTCGAACCGGTCGAGCGCGACGGTCGTCTGTTCGGGCGGGGGAGCGCCGACGACAAGGCGGGCGCGGTCGCGCACGCCACCGCGGTCGCGGCCTGGCTCGACGCCGAAGGCGCGCTGCCGTGCAACGTGCGCGTGCTCGTGGAGGGCGAGGAGGAGATCGGGTCGCCGACGCTGCACGCGTTTCTGACGGAACGGATCGACGAACTCCGCAGCGACGTGCTCGTGCTCGCCGACGCGGGCAACTGGTCGGTGGGCATACCGGGCCTCACGTACTCATTGCGTGGCCTCGCGTCGGCTGACGTTGCCCTCCGCGCGCTCGACGGTCCCGTGCACTCGGGGATGGCCGGTGGCGCGGTCCCCGACCCCGTCATGGGGCTCGCGCGCGTACTCGCGTCGCTCGTCGACGAGTACGGCGACGTCGCCGTCGACGGTTTGTGGGACGACGTGCGGCCGCTCACCACGGACGAAGCCGCGCCCATCGCCGGCTTCGACGACACGCCGGAAGGATTCGCCCGGGCCATGGGCACGCGCGCCGGTGTGCAGCTCGCGGGCGATCCGGACGTGCCGCTGCACGCCCGCCTGTGGAACCGCCCCGCGATCACGGTCATCGGGATCGACGGTCACCCCATTGCGGGCTCGTCGAATCAGATCGTGGCGCGCGCCGCGGCACGGCTCAGCTTGCGCCTCGTGCCCGGCCAGGACCCGGAGCGGGTGGTGGCGCAACTGCGCGCCCACATCGAGAAGCGGGTCCCGTGGGGACTCGAACTCTCGTTCCATTCTCACGAAGGCGCACCCGCGTGGGAGACCGAGCCGACGGGTCCCGCGTTCGACGCAGCCAAGCGCGCCCTGCGCGCCGGCTTCGGCGTCGACCCGGTCCTCATGGGTGTCGGCGGGTCGATCCCGTTCGTCGGCCCGTTCGCCGACGCGTTCGGCGGCATCCCCGCGTTACTGCTCGGCCCGGCCGACCCGCGCAGCCGCATTCACGGAGAAGACGAGAGCTTGCACCTCGACGACTGGCGCAAGCTGATCCGCAGCGAGGTGTACCTGCTCGCGGAACTCAGCGAGACCGCGTCGCGCGCCACACGGTGAGCCCCGCGGCGACGAGTACGAGCGTGATCTTGGTGAAGTCGAGCACCGGGCGTACGACGACACCATCGGCACTGGCTTCGATCACCGCGACGGGTCGGCCGTCGGCGGCACCGCCGCCGCCCCCGCCCCCCCGCCCCCCATTGGCGTTGTCCTGCGTGTCGCTGCCGTAGCCGAAACCGCCGTATCGGGTGACGCTCGCGGCGGGTATCGCGACTCGTTCGCCGACGTGCACCGGGTCCGAGAACACGTGCGCGGCCGAGATGCCGAGGATCCGGTCGACTCCCGAAATGACTGTGTCGCCGATCATGCTCGTCTCCTCGCGATTCGGGTTGCGATCACGCACGCCGCCGTGGCCGCGACGATCGTGCCCGTCACGATGCGCTGGACGTCGCGAATGGGGACGACCTGGCGGCGACCGTCGGCGTCGAGGACTTCCACGTGCGCGGGACGCGACCGTACGTGGAACCAGGAGAACGCCGGGCCACCCACGGAGATCGCGCGGGTCTTGGCCACGAGGGCAAGGGTCTGACCCGAAACGACCACCGGACCGGAGGTCGTCTCGAACTGCTGCATCACGGGCACGTGTCCATTATCGGCGCCCACCGGTGCCGAGTGGATGATGCAATTTCGTCGCCTACGCCATCTCCCGCTTGCGGGCGCGGGCGACGGCCTGCATGGCGCACATGCCGTGCACGCCCGCCCCGGGCGGGGTAGATGCCGAGCACAGGTAGATGCCGTCGGCGATGCGGTACGGGTCGAGGGCCAGGCGGGGCCGGGATACGAGCTGCATCCGGGTGAGCGCACCGCCGCCGAAGTCGCCGCCGACCTTGTTCGGGTTCCGGGCCTCGAAGTCGCGCGGGGCGAGCGTGTTCCGGGCCAGCACGGTGTCGCGAAAGCCGGGAGCGAACCGTTCGAGCTGCGCTTCGATGCGCTCGGTCATGTCGACCTCGGACCCGTTGGGTACGTGGCAGTACGCCCAGAGCGTGTGCTTCCCGGCCGGCGCGCGGGTCGGGTCGAACAGGCTCTGCTGGGCGACGAGTACGAACGGGTGCTCGGGATGCTCACCGCGCCCGACCGCGGCTTCGGATGCGGCGATCTCTTCGATCGTCCCGCCGATGTGCACGGTGCCGGCCCGGCGACACGGCTCGGCCGTCCACGGCATGGGCTCGGACAGCGCGTAGTCGAGTTTGAAGGCGGCCGGTCCGCGGCGGAAGCGGGCGAGCGCCCGGCGTACGCGCCGCGGTATGAGGTCGCCGCCGATCGTGAGCGCGCCGAACGGGCTCGTGTCGAGGAAGTACGCGCGAGCGCCCGGCAGGGTGGCGATGCTCTTCACCAACGTGTCGGTGACGATCTCGCCGCCGTTCTCGGTGACGATCGCGGCGAGCGCGTCCGTAATGCTCACCGATCCGCCCCGCGCCGCGGGCCAGCCGACGGCGTGGGCGGCGGCCCCGAGGAGGAGGCCGAACGAGGCCGTCGCCGCGTGCGTGAGGGGCAGCACCGAGTGGGCGGCCATACCCGCGAACAAGGCTCGGGCCTGCGGACCGCTGAAGCGCGACGCGTAGGCCGCGGCGGGCGCGAGGGCGGGGAGCCCGAAGCGCCCGAGCTGGATCGGGTGGCGGGGGACATGGAGGAGGGGCCCGGACAGTTCACCGAGCAGCGTGTCCCAGTGCCGCACCGACGGCTCGAAGCGGCGGCGCCAGCGGGCGGCGTCGGCGCCGAGGGTGTCGTCGGTCGCGCCGAAGCCTTGCCCCAGCGCGCCGGCGCTCCCGTCGTCGAGCGGATGGGCGAGCGCGAGCTCCGGGTGCGCGAGCTCGAGCCCGTGGCCCCGCCAGGTCGAGCGGCGCGAACGCGGGTGAACCGGCCGCCAGGGGATGAATCGCCGAACAGACGTCGTGGCGGAACCCCGGCAAGGTGAGTTCGTCGGTCATCGCGCCGCCGCCGATACGCGATGCGGCTTCGAAGACGATGACGCGCCGGCCCTCGGCGGCGAGGAGTGCCGCGGCGGTCAGTCCGTTGGGTCCGGCGCCGACGACAACGGCGTCGTATTCGGGTGCGCCCACCAGCGCAGTTTGCCCTACGGGGACCGGTCGTCTCGGCCTGGAGGCGAGGAACCCTTCGGCCACGATGGCCCGGAGTCGTGTCCGATTCGGACGGGTTTGTCGGCCCGGTGGCGAAAATGGCGCGGGGTGACTAACGGTTTGCGCACATGGAGGCCGCAGCCCCCACCGACGCCGAACCCGCCGCGAGGGGGGCCTAGTCACCATGGGCCATGACTCGTGGACCGGGCCCGAATCCGCTTCGCCGGGTGTCTCAGACCCTCGTTAGCGTGTCGGCTTGGCGCCGTCGAGGGACGGCGTTGCTTCTTTTCCGGCGGAGGTTCCCAACAATGTCGTCACTGCCCGCGCGCGAGTTCGCATGTTCTTCGTCGCTCGATCATCTCCATACGCAGCCACCCGCGCTCGCCGGGACTGCGAGCACGGCAACGGATGGAACCGACGCCCCCACGTTCACCCGGCCCGCCCGTCGACTGACCTGGCGTCGGGTCTTGGCGCTTCCTCTTGCAGTGTTTGGGCTGGCAGTAGCCGCGAGCGCGGCGTCGATGGCCGACGCGGCCGACGACGCGGCCGCACCGGTCGCGGGTCCGAACGTCGTCACCGGATTCGGTGGCGCCCCCGATCTCAACCCCGAAGGCGGCCTCAGCGTCGCGAGGCCGCTGCTCGACATTGCCGCGAATCCGGCGGGCGACGGCTACTGGCTCGTCGGCGCCGACGGCGGTGTGTTCACGTACGGTGACGCGACCTTCCGCGGGTCGTTGGGTGGCACGCGCCTCAACGCACCGGTCGTCGACATCGCTCCCACACCGACCGGCGCGGGCTATTGGTTGGTAGCCGCCGACGGCGGTGTGTTCTCGTTCGGCGACGCCACGTTCCAGGGATCGCTCGGTGGCCAGACCCTGCCCGCGCCGGTACTCGGCATCGCGTCGTCGCCGACCGGCAACGGTTACTGGCTGGTCTCGGCCGACGGCGGAGTGTTCGCCTTCGGCGATGCCGGTTTCTACGGCTCGGGCATCGAACTGAGCGACAACGCACCCGTGGTGGAGCTCGCACCGACGGTTTCGGGTGACGGGTACTGGCTCCTCGCCGCCGACGGCGGCGTGTTCGCCTTCGGGAGCGCGACCTTCGAGGGCGCCGACGTCGACCCCGAGAACCGCGATGCGATCGGTATCGCAGCGTCGCCCGACGGCGAGGGCTACTGGGTCCTGCGCCGCAGCGGTGCGGTCGGCGCGTTCGGCGTCGCCGAGTTCGGCGGGCTCGAGCCGGTTCCGTCGCTGCACCCGGCGATCGCCATCACCGCCCGGGCCGCCGGCGGCTACTGGATCGTGCAGGGTGAGCAGCAGCGCATCGAACCCGCCGTGGTTCCGCCGCCGCCGGTCGCCCCGGACAACTCGCAGCACCCGTTCCTGGTGTGCACACGCCGCATCGAGTCGAACGGCAACTACTCCGTCGTCAGCGCGTCCGGCACTTACCGCGGGGCGTACCAGTTCTCGCGGTCGACCTGGGACAGCACGGCCCGCCACTTCGGTCGGCCCGAACTCGTCGGGGTCGACCCCGCCGCGGCCTCACCCCCCGACCAGGACGCGATGGCCCTGCACCTGTACGGGTGGCAAGGCGCCCGGCCCTGGCTAGGCCGCTGCGCCGGGCTGTAGTCGAGCATTTCTCGCCTGCTCACCCGACCGCCGTCACCGCGACGACCGGTGATGCGGGCGGGTTGGCCCCGAGCGATCCGTGGAACGGCTGGTCGGAGAAGTTGAAGATGCCGCCGTCTTCTCCGACCATGAGGTAGCCGTTGCCGTTGGGGACCATGCCGGTGACGGGCTTGTTGAGT
>JANNHK010000169.1:0-4806 GCA_031404355.1 Actinomycetes bacterium | reverse complement strand
CCCACCTCTCCTTCGCGTGAGAGTCCGAGTCCGGAACGCCGGCAGTGAGACATCACGACGAAACGGCAGTTGCCCAGAACGGTACCGGGGGGCCGCCCATGCGGCGCCCCGGGCGAGAGATGCGGCCCTCGAGCGCTACAGGGTCTCGGTGATCTTGAGTCCCGCGGGCAGCAGCAAGACCACGAAAATCGCCGGGAAGATGCACACGCCGAGTGGGAACAGCATCTTCACTGGCGCGCGTTGCGCCTGTTCCTGCGCCCGCTGCTGCCAACGCACCCGCATCTCCTCGGCCTGGCTCTTGAGGATGCGGGCGATCGAGATGCCGAAGCGGTCGGCCTGGAGCATCGCGAGCACCCAGGTGGTGACGTCTTCGACCTGGCATCGTTCTTCGAGCGCGCGCAGAGCGTCGGCCCGGCTCGCGCCCATGCGTGTCTCCTGGAGCATCCGGCGCGTTTCATCGGACAGCGGACCGGGCACGGCGGCCGACGTGCGTTCGATGGCCTGCTCGAACCCGAGTCCGGCTTCGACGGATATCACGAGGAGGTCGAGCGTGTCCGCGAGACCCTTTTCGATACGCTTCTGGCGGGTCTGGATCTGCCGGTCGAGGGAAGCGTCGGGCGCCATAAAGCTGAAAAAGCCGAGCAGCCCGACCACGAGGAAGCCAACCAGTCCGTTCATCCCCAGGACGACCCAGAAGAGCAGGAACCACACCAAGGTCGACGCCAGACCGAGAATCTTCAGCGTCAGGAAGCGGTCGATCTCGAAGCCGGCGGGGCTGCCAGCGAGCACGACCTTGCGCTTGACGTTCGCCGTGTAGCCGGGCGGTGTGAACCGATACGCAATCTGTCTTAGTCGGCCGAGAACAGGGGCGAGAATTCGACTTCCGACCGGCTCGAGCATCTCCTGCTCACGCACGCTCGCGGCGCCGTACTGGCCGATGGCCTGAATCGAACGTTCGACCGTCTTGCGCGACTCGATTGAGCTCGATGCCGCCCATGCGCCCAGCAGGACGGCGCCGGCAACCAGAAGAACGATGAGAAGGATCATGGTTACCTACGCCTCGATGTCGACGATACGGCTGAGCCAGAGCCAGCCGACGAAGTTGAGGATCACGGCGGCGATGACGGCCACGATGCCGACCGCGTGCTCGAACAGCGTCTCGATGTACGCCGGCCGGATGAGCCACACGGCGACCGCCATGACCGGTGGGAACAGACTGAGTATGACGGCGCTGAAGCGGCCTTCGGCGGTGAGCGTCTTCACCTCGCGCCGGAGACGTTCCCGCTGCGTCATCGTCTCCGCGACCGTGTCGAGAAGGGCCGCAAGGTTGCCACCCACCTCGCGCTGGATCCGGATCGCCATAACCGTCCATGCGAGGTCCTGGCTACCCATACGGTCGGCCACCTGGCCGAGCGCGTCCTCGATGGACTGCCCGAGGCGAACTTCAGTGAAGACTCGCTGCAACTCTCGCCGCACGGGTTCGGCCGTCTCCTGCGCTACGGTTTCGAGGCCCTGCATGAGCGAGAAACCCGCGCGCATCGAACTCGCGAGCAGCGTCAGCGTCGGCGGAAGCATCGCTTCGAACCTGTCGACGCGTTGCTTCGCGCGTCTCTGTATGACGGCAAGAGGGATGACCACGACCAGAACGCCCGCGATGATCCCCGCGATCGGACCGAACAGAATCGCGAGGCCCAGGAATGCCAGGATGGCGAAGACGGGGAGGTAGAACAGCAACTCGCCGGCGCGAAGCGGCATTTCTGCCTGGTCGAGAAGGCGTTCGAGCCGGGTCAACCAGCCCGTTCGCTCACCAACCCGAGTCGCAATGCCGATGCCTTGCTGGACGATGCCGGTTTCGGCCGGCGCCATGACACCGACGCCGCCCCCGGCGGTTGCTGCAACGGACTGCTGGGCAGGCTCGTACCCGGCGAGGCGCCGTTCGACCGTGGCCTCCCGCCGCCCAAAGATGACGGCGAACATCAACACGAGCCCGAAGACGGAAATCACCGTCGCGCTGACGATCACGAGCTTGCTCGCGTCGCTCCCGATGAACTGCTCGGCCAGCAACGACATCACCGCATGCCTACGACGCGGCGCGCGAAGGGCTCGAGCGTGAACAGTTCCGGCTCCAGGTGGATGCCGTGGTCGGCCAGGCGCTCGGAGAAGTGCGGACGGATGCCGGTGCTCTTGAGCCGCCCGAGGACCCGGCCGTCGGTGTCGACACCCATGCCGTAGTCGAAGGTGTAGATGTCCTGGAGCACGAGCGTGTCACCCTCCATGCCCATGACCTCGGACACGCTGGTAACTCGACGCGAACCGTCGCGCATGCGGCTGAGGTGCACGATCACGTCGAGCGCCGATGCCATCTGCTCCCGCACGGCACGGATGGGAAGGTCCATGCCCGCCATCAGCGTCATGGTCTCGATACGGGAAAGCGTGTCGCGAGGCGCGTTCGAGTGGATCGTGGTGAGCGAGCCGTCGTGGCCCGTGTTCATGGCCTGGAGCATGTCGAGGGCTTCGCCGCCGCGGGCCTCACCCACGATGATCCGGTCGGGCCGCATACGCAATGAGTTGCGCACGAGGTCGCGGATCTTCACCTCGCCCACACCTTCGATGTTCGGCGGGCGCGACTCCATCGAGCACACATGCTCCTGGTGCAGGCGGAGTTCCTTCGCGTCCTCGATGGTGACGATCCGCTCTTCGTCGGGGATGAACTGCGAGACGACGTTGAGCAACGTCGTCTTACCGGTACCCGTACCACCCGAGATGACCGTGTTCAGTCGGCCGCGCACGCACGCGTCGAGGAAGTGCGCGACCTGCGGCGAGAGCGTCTGGAACGAGATGAGGTCGCCGACCGTGTAGGGGTCCTTGGCGAACTTACGGATCGTGAGGAACGGTCCGCCCAGCGCAACGGGGTGTACGACCGCGTTGACACGGGAACCGTCGGGAAGGCGGGCGTCGACCATCGGCGTGCTCTCGTCGATGCGCCGACCGACCTGCGACACGATCTTGTCGATCGTGCGACGCAGGTGCCCTTCGTCCACGAACTCGACGTCGGTCTTTTCGAGCCGGCCGCGACGCTCGATGAAGATGCTCTTCGGGCCGTTGCACATGACTTCGGTGATGCCCGGGTCCTGAATGAGCCGGTCGATCGGTCCGTAGCCGAGCGCGTCATCCGTGATGTCCTGGATGAGTTGCGCGCGCTCCGCCGCCGACAACGCGATGCCCTGCTCGGTCAGCGACGTGTGCACCGCCTCGTGCACAAGGCGACGAAGCTCGTGCTCTTCGATCCCGTGGTCGGCGAGCATTGGCCCGATCTCGCCGATCACAAACTGGTGCACGCTCTGGCGCAGCTCATCCAGTTGCGACGAGCGCGTCGACGAGGGCGAACGCTGCAAGTCCTGCCAACGCGAATATTGCTGCGACATCGTGTCTGCCTCCCCCTGCGTTATTCGCTACGACGCCAAGCGCGGCGACGCGGCTCGTTCTCAGTCTCGGCGCGCTCCGCGCGCCCGAGTGCATCAATCGTTTCCGCGAGCCGGCGAAGTGCCAGCGCCGCGGCCGACCGAGGTCGGTCGGCGACTACGGGCACCCCCCGGTTCACGGACTGCGGTACCGAGATGTCGGACGGAATCCGAAACTCGGCGGTGACCCCCAACGCACGCTCTACGTCGGCGATGTCGAGGTTGACGCGTGCATTCGCGCGGTTCAGCACGAGGCGCAACTTCGACCCGGCGATGGACAACAGGTCGAGCGTTTGCATCCCGACCTTCAAGTTCTTGATGCTCGGAATGTCCATGCTCGCGACGAGGAGGACGTCGTCGGCCTCCTCGAGCAGCGCGAGCACGACATCGTCGAAGTGCGGGGGCATGTCGACGATGACGAAGTCGAACATCGATCGCAGCAATCGGATAATCGACACCATCGTCTCGGGCCGGATCGCTTGACCGGCCGACGGTTCCACCGGCGCGCACAGCACGCGCAGCGACGTGGATTCGTGCGTGCCGAGCAGCGCATCCATCAGGTCGGGATCGGCCGAGTCGATCGTCTGGGCCGCGTCGACAGTCGTGTGGAGCGGCGGAACGCCGAGCAGCACAGCGACGTCACCGAACTGGAGGTCGCAGTCGACGAGCACGACGCGTCCCGGGTGCTCCATCGCCAGCGCAACCGCGAGGTTCGTCGCGACGACGCTCTTACCGACACCGCCCTTGGTCGAAAACGCGACGACTGCCCGCCCACGAGTCTCCGGTTCCGAAACCGCGGCGCGGTTCGCAATCGCCGCAATGGCGTCGCCGACCCGCGCGATCGCCTGGCGGATCGCAGATTCGCCACTGTCGATGGTCACGGCGTCGCGCACGCCGATGCGCAGCGCCTGCTGCAACAACGGCAGCGTGAGTTCGTCGGCGAGCAACACCAGGCCGACCTCGGGGAACCCCCGCGAGATGCGTTGAGCCTGACCCAAGCCGGTGTCAGTCGCAAACGACGGGCCGAGGAGCACGACAGTGGGCTCGTCGGCCACGAGCGAACTCACGACGTCTTCGATGTTGGTCAGGGGTGCCGGTGCGATCCCCGCCAGTTCGATGGTCATGCGCGTGCGGAACCGTTCGTCCGGCTCCACCGAAACCACATGAAATCGATTCGGCGCCGTATCGGGACTCCCCATCGGCTGCGCTCCGATCATTGGTTCGCCCTAGCCCTGTGCCCGGGCAAGGAGGTCGAGCGCCTCGCGGACCCTCGGGAGATCCTGGTCGAACAGGTTGAGCGCTTCCACGATCTCTTCGGGGTTCTCGAACGTCGTGGTGTCGAACC
>JANNHK010000168.1:0-13861 GCA_031404355.1 Actinomycetes bacterium | reverse complement strand
CGGTGTCGCTCCAGATCAAGATGTTCGGGAGCGGGTCGAGCGGCAGCGACGCCATACCTTCGGCCTGGAGCTGGTCGGCCTGGCTCCCGAGTTCGGACTGCGTCGCCTCGTCGAGCGTCGTGTCGAGCTCTTCGAGCACCGCGTCGAGTCCCTCGATGTCGGTGCGCGTCCAGTTCTGTCCCGAGAACTCGTTCTCCGCGGTGGGGATGTTCTTCGTGCAGAACAGGTTGCACTGGCCGACCGTGATCGCCGTCAGTACCTGCGCGTAGATCGCCAACTGGAACTCACCCTGGGGCAGCAACTCACCGAACAGGGCACCGGCCTCCTGGTAGTCGAGCGTCACCTCGAAGCCCGCCTCACCGAGCTGGTCCTGGAGGATCTGGCCCGTGAGCTCCCGGCGGGCATTCCCGGCCGTCGACTTGATCGTCATCGACGCGGTCGTGCCGTCCTTCTCCCAGATGCCGTCACCGTTCTTGGCCCAACCGGCTCCGGTCATCAGCTCGTCGACCATGTCGAGGTCCAGCGTGTAGCCGGCCCACGCCTCGGGGTCGGCGAATTCGGCGAGGATCGGCGGGTTGAGCGTCTGCATCGGTTCGGTCACGCCGAGGGCCCCGAAGAGCTGCTCGACGATCGCGTTGCGGTCGATCGCGTACGCGACGGCCTTGCGCACGTCGACATCGTCGAGGGGCGGCGCGGCGTTGTTCATCCAGATCGCTTCGAGGTTCCCGGTCACCGGAGAGAACGACGACTGCGCGTCGGTGAGCCCGGCGTCGATCTGGTCGACCACGTCGAGTTGCGGCTGCGGGTAGATCATGGCGACCTCGCCACCCTGGAACGCGAGGAACTCGGCCGACGTGTCGGCCTGGACCTTGAAGATCACCCGTTCGAGCTTCGGCTTCGTGCCCCAGAACGCGTCGTTCGGGACGAGGATGACCTCGACGCCCTTGTTCCAGCTGTCGATGATCCACGGACCACCCGACCAGTCGTAGCCGTTGCCCATGGCCTCGGTGATGTCCTGGCCTTCGAGCAGGTGCTTCGGGTGCACTCCGAAGCCACCGCCGAACAGCGCCTTCCAACCCGAGAACGGCTTGGAGAAGGTCGCGACGGCCGTGTTCGGGTCGGGGCAGTCGACCGCTTCGATGTCGACGTAGCCGGTCGGGTCGTAGATGTCTTCGCCGTTCGCGATCGCGTCCCACGTGAACGCGAAGTCGTCGCAGGTGATCGCGACACCGTCGGACCACACGGCGTCGGGGTTGATGCTGTACGTGATGACCGGCTTGGCCGGGTCGGTTTCGTCGACCTCGGGCTCGCCGGTGAGCAGGTCGGTGTTGGCCACGACCGCCCACCCGTCGCCGTCAGGGATGGTGTCGAAGGCGCGCGGCATCGTGGTGACACCCATCATCCAGTAGCCCCAACTCGAACCACCGCAGCTCTTGATCCACGCGGTGCAGTCGGGTTCTTGCTCGGCTCCTACGACGAGTTCGCCGCCTTCGGGCACATCCCCGTCGGCCGTTGTGTCGTCGGTGCTGTCGGCCGTGTCGTCGTCATCGTCGTCACCGCCACACGCTGCCAGTACCAGTGCCATTGCGCACACAAGCGCAAAAAGGCGCAAGTACAAGGCTCGCTCGGATCGCATCTGTGGAGACCTCCCCGTCTGCCGGATGTTCTTTGTACGAACTCCACCCGGTGTTCACCGAGTCAAGCCCTAGTTATACGACCTCGCGGCCCAAAAGTCGTGTCACGCGAGGCGCAAGGAGAGCAAGATCGTCGTGAACATGAAGATGAGCGCGACCACGACCGTCATGCGGTCGAGGTTGCGCTCGACCACCGTCGAACCTGCGAGCGAGGCTCCGCCGACGCCGCCGAACATGTCGGACAGGCCGCCGCCGCGCCCCGCGTGGAGCAACACGAAACCAATGAGAGTGAAGGAAACGATCAGGTGCAGGGTGATCAATGTTGCGTTGAGCCACACGAGACCGGTTCCTCCTCAAGCTGGGACAATCGGATACGGACCGAGCCTTATCGGCACAAGCGGCCGTCGGTCAACGCTTACCCGGCGATCGGAAAGACTATCTCCCGTAGCGGATGACTCGGGCAAAGTCGTCCGGATCGAGGGATGCGCCGCCCACCAGGCCGCCGTCGATCTCGGGCATGGCCATCAGTTCGGCGATATTCCCCGGCTTGACGCTGCCCCCGTAGAGGATGCGGATGTCGTCGGCGCCGGATCCCACAAGTTCACGCACGGTGGACCGGACTACACCGATTGTCGAGTTCGCGTCATCGGGTGTCGCGTTCTTCCCCGTCCCGATGGCCCAGATCGGTTCGTACGCGATCACGCAGCGCGCGACGGCCTCGGCTTTCAACCCACCGAGCGCGGCGCGCACCTGACCGGTCACTTTCGACTCGGTGGCACCGGCGTCGTGCTCCTCGAGGGTCTCGCCGACGCAGAAGATCGGCTGTAGCGCAGCGCCGAGCACGGCCCGGAGCTTCTTGGCGACGATCTCGTCCGTCTCACCGAACAGCTCGCGTCGCTCCGAGTGACCGACGATCACGTAGCGCACGTTGAGCTTGGCGAGCATCGCCGCGCTGACCTCGCCCGTGTACGCGCCGCTCGTCTCCCAGTGGCAGTTCTGCGCACCGAGCGCGATCGGGATCTTGTCGCTGTCGATCGTGGTCTGCACCGACCGCAATGCCGTGAACGCGGGACACACCGCGACGTCGACCGCCTTGTAGTCCTTGTCGTCGAGGCGGTACGAGAGCTTCTGCACGACCTGAATCGCCTCGAGATGGTTGTGGTGCATCTTCCAGTTACCCGCCATAAAGGGCTTACGGGTGGGAGTGCTCATGTCTGCCCTTTTCGAAGTGCTTCAAGGCCCGGGAGGTCGCCGAGCTCGATGAGTTCGAGGGATGCGCCACCTCCGGTGGAGACGTGGCTCACCGCGTCGGCGAATCCCATCTGGCGGACGGCCGCGGCGCTGTCTCCCCCACCGACGACCGTGTAGCCATGGCAGTCGGCGACGGCTTCGGCGACGGTTCGTGTGCCGGCGGCGAAGGGCTCCAACTCGAACACGCCCATCGGACCGTTCCACAACACCGTCGCGGCCCGGCTGATCTCGTCGGCGTACGTTCCGGCGGTTTCGGGGCCGATGTCGAGCCCTTTCCACCCGGCGGGTATCGACGTGGCCGCGACGTGACGGGTCTCGGCGGTCGCAGTGATCTCGCGTGCGACGACGACATCGCTCGGAATCCGGATGCGTCCCGTAGCGAGCAGCTCCCGGCAGTGATCGACCCGGTCGGCCTCGACGAGTGAGTCGCCGACCGAGTTGCCCTGCGCGGCGAGAAATGTGAACGCCATCGCGCCGCCGACGAGCAGCGCGTCGCAACGCGCGAGCAGCGCGTCGATGACGCCGAGCTTGTCGCTCACCTTGGCCCCGCCGAGCACCGCGACGAACGGGCGAGCGGGTTCGCCGAGGAGCCGGCCGAGCGCGTCGACCTCGGCCGCGAGCAGACGTCCGCCCGCCGACGGCATCAGCCGGGGCGGACCGACGATCGAGGCGTGCGACCGGTGCGCGGCACCGAACGCGTCGTTCACGTACGCGTCGCCCAGGTCGCACAGGTTGGTCGAGAACGCCGGGTCGCACGCCTCTTCACCGGGCTCGAAGCGCAGGTTCTCGATCATCATCACTTCGCCCGGCGCCAAGCTCTGGGCCAGGCTCACCGAGTGGAACCCCGCGACCTCGGGCGAGAGTTCCACGTTCTGGCCGAGCAACCCCGACAGGCGCGCGGCAACCGGAGCGAGCGAATACTTCGGGTCGGGCGCACCTTTCGGGCGGCCCAGGTGCGAACACAACACGACCGAGCAGTGCTTCTCGAGCAGGTACCGGATCGTGGGGAGCGCCGCCGTGATGCGGAGGTCGTCGTCGATCACGCCGTCGTGCAACGGCACGTTGAAATCGGCGCGCACCAGCACTCGCGTGCCCTTGCGCAGCTGGAGGTCTTCCAGCTGCGGAATCGGGTCAACCACAGTCCGGCCGGCTACTTGCCGACGAACTCGACGATGTCGACGAGGCGGTTCGAGTAACCCCACTCGTTGTCGTACCACCCGAGCACTTTGACCAGCCGGCCGTTGGCCGTGGTATCGACCGCCGAGAAGATGCACGACGCCGGATGGCCGACGATGTCGGCCGACACGAGCGGCTCGTCGCTGTGCACGAGGACGCCGCGGTAGCTCTTGTCGGCCGCGGCTTCGGCGAACGCCTGGTTCACGTCGTCGACGGTGACATCGGTACCGAGCACCGCGACGAGGTCGGTGATCGAACCCGTGATGGTCGGCACCCGCAGCGCCATGCCGTCGAGCTTGCCCTTGAGTTCGGGCATGACGAGCCCGATGGCCCGAGCCGCGCCCGTCGTGTTCGGGATAATCGAAACCCCTGCGGCGCGCATGCGGCGCAGGTCGGGTTTCCCGCTGCGGGTGGCCACGGCCTGGTCCTGCAACTGCTGGTCGCTCGTGTACGCGTGCACGGTCGTGATCAGACCCTGCTCGAGCCCGAACTTGTCGTGCAGCACCTTCGCCATCGGTGCGAGGCAGTTCGTCGTGCACGACGCGTTCGAGATGACCGTGTGTTTCGCGGCGTCGTATGCGCCGTCGTTGACGCCCATGCAGATCGTGACGTCGGCGTCGCCCGAGGGCGCGGAGATGACGACCCGCTTGGCGCCACCGGCCAGGTGCCCGGCCGCCGTCTCTCGGGTCGTGAACAGACCGGTGGACTCGATCACGACGTCGACGCCGTGATCACCCCACGGGATCTCGGCCGGGTCCTTCGTCTCGAGCTTCTTGATCTCGCGCCCGTCGACCGAGAAGCCGCCGGCGGTTTCCTTCACCTCGTTGACGAGCGTACGCCCGACCGAGTCGTGCTTCAGGAGGAACGCCATCGTGTGCGCGTCGCCGAACGGGTCGTTCACCGCGACCAGTTCGACGTCGGCCTGTTCGCCGCGGGCGAGAATGGCCCGCAAGAAGGAACGGCCGATACGACCGAACCCGTTCACCCCGACACGTACCGGCATTGTGACCTCCTGTGGTTCGGGGTCCGACTACAGCAGAGCCGAAACTCGGTTCGCCAGTTGGCGTTCGTACCGGCGATCTTGTCAGCTTCGGCCCACATCGCGGTGTTGTACCGAGGCGGGGTACCCCCGCCGCCGCAGCCGCTCGGCGAGTTGTTCGCCGATGACGACACTGCGATGGCGCCCGCCCGTGCACCCTACGGCGATCGACAGGTAGGCCTTGCCCTCCTGCGCGTAGCCGGGCAACAGGAGGCCGAACAGGCGGTCGAGCTCGTCGAGGAACTCGCGGCTCCCGGGCTGCGCCATCACGTAGTCACGCACGGCCGCGTCCTGCCCGGTGAGGGGACGGAGCGCGTCGATCCAGTGCGGATTCGGGAGGAACCGGCAGTCGAACACGAGGTCGACGTCCAGGGGCAGCCCGTGCTTGTAGCCGAACGACACGACGTTGACCTGGAGCGCGGTCTCCGTCGACCGCTCGGAGAACAACTCGCGGAGCCGGTCGCGCAGCTGGTGGACGTTGAGGTTGGTCGTGTCGACGAGGAGGTCGGTCTCGCCCTTGAGTGTCTCGAGCAATGCCCGCTCGCGCCCGATCCCCTCGCTCACGCGGTCGCTGTCGGAGAGCGGGTGGCGGCGCCGGCTGGCCTCGTACCGCCGGACGAGCACGTCGTCGGCCGCGTCGAGGAACAGCACCCGGGTGGTGGCTCCGTAGATGCGCAGCTCTTCGAGCGCGGCGCCGAGATCGGCCAGGAAGTCGCCCGACCGGACGTCGACGACGAGCGCGTAGCGGGTTGGTGTCTCGTGGCCGCGGGCCAGTTCGGCGACCTTGCCGATGAGCTTGGGCGGGAGGTTGTCGATGACGAAGTAGCCGAGGTCCTCGAGGACGTGCGCGGCTTCGGAGCGGCCCGCGCCGGACATGCCCGTGATGATCGTGACTTCGAGGCCGGTGGCCATGCCCTTATGGTCGCGCGTCGAGGCCGTGCAACCGCGCGTACACGCTTTGGGCGACGACGTCGGGCAACCAGGGAAGGTCGACCAGTTCCTGCTCCGTGAGGGTCCGCAGGCGCTTCACGGACCCGAACTCCGAAAGCAGCCGCTTCTTGCGGGTCGGTCCGAGGCCGGGGATGTCGTCGATGACCGACTTCGTCATCTTCTTGTCGCGGAGCTTGCGGTGGTACGTGATCGCGACGCGGTGGGCTTCGTCCCGGACCTGTTGGAGTAGGTAGAGCGCTTCGGAGTCGCGCGGGATGCGAACCGGTTCGGCACGGTTCGGCAGGTACACCTCTTCGAAGCGCTTGGCGAGGCTCGCGACGCAGATGTCCTCGAGCCCAAGTTCTTCGAGGACGCGGACTGCGACGTTGAGCTGACCCTTGCCCCCGTCGATCAACAACAGGTTGGGCGGGTACGCGAAACGTTTCCCGCTCTGCGCGCCCTCGTCGCGCTCACGGAGGTAGTTGCGGAACCGCCGGGTCAGCACTTCCTCCATTGACGCGAAGTCGTCTTGTCCTTCGAAACTCTTGATCTTGAACAGCCGGTAGTCGGGCCGTTTCGGGAGGCCGTCTTCCATGACGACCATCGAGCCCACGACTTCGGTGCCCTGGAGGTTCGAGATGTCGAAGCACTCGATGCGCAACGGCGCTTCGGGCAGGTCGAGTGCCTCTTGCAGCGCGACCAGCGCTCGGGCCCGGGCGTTGTGATCCGATGCGCGCTTGAGTCGGTGCCTTGTGAACGCCTCGCGGGCGTTGAGTGTCGCCGTCGCGAGCAACTCCCGCTTGGCGCCGCGCTGCGGCAAGCGAATACGGACCTTCGCGCCGCGGTTCAGCGCGAGGAACTGCTCGTACAGGTCGCACTCCTCGGGGAGCAACGGAACGAGAATCTCCCGTGGGATGTCGGCGGCCGGCGCGTCGGCATAGAGCTGCTCGATGAGGCGCGCAATGAGTTGCGGCGGGTCGAGGTCTTCGACCTTGTCGACGATGAGTCCCTTCCGCCCAACGACGCGTCCCTTGCGTATGTAGAAGACCTGCACGCTGGCTTCGAGTTCGTCTTCCTCGATGCCGAGGAGGTCGAAGTCCTCCTCCTTGCTCGCGACCATCTGCTGGCGTTCGATGGCCTTGCGCACGCTCGTGATTTGGTCGCGCAGTCGGGCTGCCCGCTCGTATTCCATGGCGTCGGCGGCGGTGCGCATCCGCTCGTCGAGCCGCTCGAGGATGGCGTCGTGCTCGCCGTCGAGGAAGTCGAGCAGTTCGTTGACGAGCCCGTCGTACTCCTCCTTGTCGATCGTGCCGACACACGGCGCCGCGCACTTCTCGATGTGGGCGTACAGACACGGACGGCCCAACCGGTGGTGGTTGTCGAACTTGTTCTTCGTGCAGGTACGGATGGGGAATGTGCGCAGGAGCAGGTCGAGCGTCTCGCGAATCGCGTACGCGTGCGCGAACGGGCCGAAGTACCGGACCCCCTTGCGCTTCTGGCCGCGCATCACCATCGCCCGCAGCCACTCCTCGTCGAGCGTGACCGCGAGGTACGGGTACGACTTGTCGTCCTTGAGGCGGATGTTGAACCGCGGGCGGTGCTCTTTGATGAGGTTGAACTCGAGGAAGAGCGCCTCGACTTCGTTCCGCGAGACGATCCACTCGACCCGCTCCGCGGCCTGCACCATCTGGCGGGTGCGCTCGGCGAGCAGCTCGGGCTGGAGGAAGTAATTCGAGAGCCGGCTGCGGAGGCTCTTGGCCTTGCCCACGTAGAGGACGCGCCCATCCGCGTCGATGAACTGGTACGACCCCGGCGCATCCGGGATCGATCCGGCTTCGGGACGGGCGACCATGCCCCATTGTCGCGGCCTTTGCTGACATCCCCGGCCCCTGAGGCCACCCGGGGATGGTTCTACTCGACATGAGTGTTATGGTGGTCGGGAAGCCGGGCCCGGTATCCCGGTGGACATTTCAAGCTCTGCGGTGCTGGCGACCGGGCTGTCACCCGCTATCCACCGGCGTGCAATCCCCGACGGGGAGGCCATCACCCATGCTGCGGCTCCAGGCACCACTCCCGGACGAGTACACCCTCGCGACGCCCGAAGCACTCGATGCTCGCATCGCGGCCGCGAAGGCGGCCCTCGGTGACCGGCTCTTGATTCTCGGGCACCACTACCAGCGCGACGAGGTCATCCAGTGGGCCGACCTCGTCGGCGACTCGTTCAAGCTGGCGCGGTTCGCCGCTGACAACGATCAGGCGACCGACCTCGTGTTCTGCGGCGTGCACTTCATGGCCGAGTCGGCCGACGTCCTCACCGGCGACCACCAGCGCGTCATCCTCCCCGACCTGAACGCGGGCTGCTCGATGGCCGACATGGCGAACATCGACCAGGTCGAAGAAGCGTGGGACGAGATCGCGGCCATCACCGCCATCGACCGCGTCGTGCCGATCACGTACATGAACTCCTCCGCGGCACTGAAGGCCTTCGTCGGGCGGAACGGCGGTGCCGTGTGTACGTCGTCGAACGCGCGGGCCGTGCTCGAGTGGGCCTTCGCCAAGGGCGACAAGGTGCTCTTCTTCCCCGACCAGCATCTCGGCCGCAACACCGGCCACGCGATGGGATACTCCGAAGCCGACATGCGCGTGTGGGACCCCCGCCACGATCTCGGTGGCCTCGAAGAGCGCGAGGTCAAGGACAGCACCTTCCTGCTGTGGAAGGGCCACTGCTCAGTGCACCAGCGGTTCCGGCCCGAGCACGTCAACCAGGCCCGGGCCGACTACCCCGACGTGCAGATCGTCGTGCACCCGGAATGCGCGCACGACGTCGTCGAGATGGCCGACAAGGTCGGCTCGACCGAGCGCATCCAGGAATGGGTGCACGACGCGCCCGCCGGCGCGACGCTGGCCATTGGCACCGAGATCCACATGGTGCAGCGGCTCGCGAAGCAACACCCCGACAAGACGATCTTCACCCTCGACCCGCTCGTGTGCCCCTGCGCCACCATGTTTCGCATCGACGGGCCGCACCTGGCGTGGGTGCTCGACAATCTCGTCGAAGGCCGCGTCGTGAATCAGATCGTGGTCGACGACGACACGTCGGAGTGGGCCCGCGTCGCCCTGCAACGCATGCTCGACATCACGTAGACCAGGTCTTGCGACGCCTGGTTACGGCAGGAGCAAGCGCAAGCCTTGTATCTCGGCATCAGTAGAGTCGACAAGCGCGTGAGTGCGGTCGAGCTGAGCGCGAGTGGTCGCGTCATCGGACCAGTTCATCGCTGCCGTCCATCGCCATGTGTGCGCCATTGTGCGCAGGTACAGGCGAACGTTCGCCTCCCGAGATAGTTGACGGAGCGCAGTGAAGTATTCATTGCGCCACACAATCGGGATGACGATCCGGGTCTCATCAGTTGCAGAGAGTTCTGCGTTCATCGTCGCTCGGGCTACACGACCATTCCCGTCGGCGAACGGATGCACCTCTGAGACCAAGAAGAACATGTAGAGAGCGCGCGCGAAGCTCGTTTGGATGCGTTCTCTGTGCTGGAAGCCCTCGCGTAGCGTCCCTTCGACGAGTTCGGGTTCGACAAACGAGTAGCTACCCGCTTGGTTCGGCTCTGTCTTCCATGTTCCCGGATGGAATTCTGGGCGGCCGGAGAGGATCTCCAGGTTGCGCGCCTGGATGATCTCCAGGAAATGGTCCACGCTCTCCGGCGTGCGCATCCGGTCGCCGGCGTCAGTGACGACACGATGGGTTCCGAGGATGTCATGACCGTCCGCAGGTCGGTCCGCCGGCGGCTTGCCGGATTCGACAATCTGGATTGCTTCGTCGACGGCGAACACGGTGCCCTCTATGTAGTTTGAGAAGTAAGCCTCCCAGAAGCCGACCGTTGACCCTGCTCCGTCGGAAGGCGCGGGGAGCGACGTCGGAACCTCGTCTGTCTCAGGTTCGGCCAAGATGGTTGCGACGCGGTCGAACAGGCGAGCGCGGTCGTCGTCGAAGCCGCCACCGGTAGAGCGCGCAACGAGTGCCCGCGACCGGCTCGGTGCAGACTGTGTTCCGAGGGCGGCGCCCACGAACCCGTCGATCAACTTGCTTCGGTCGCCGACTCCGAGTTCCTGCGCGACAGCCTTTGCTTGGTCTCGAAGTTCGTTGAGCCGGTGCGGGCCCAAGAGCCGGGCTTGGCGAGCGACCCAGTCACCGAGCTCCTCGCGAGACAACGTTCGGGCGATCCGATCGCGACCACGTGAGACCGCGAGGTTGTCGACCAGGGTGCGTGCGGGAGATGCAATCGCGAGACCGGACGGCCAGGCCAGGTCTGAGCTGAGTCGGCGTCCGTTGCGTACGGCTATCCGAAGCTCGGGTAGTTCCAGGTCGCGTATCCGGTGCTCGGACGCCACGAACAAGGTTCCTTCTGCCGGTGCTCCTCCTGCTGCTGCTGAACGGTCCACGATGACGGCGTCAGGAATGAGATGAGCAAGGATCTTCCAGCGATTGCGGCTGATGAGTGCACCAGCGGGTGCGTCACGGTCGGGTGTGTAAATGCCGCGCGTCAGTCTGCGCAGCCGGCCATCCTTGACTGCCCGCGACAGCGTTGCCCGGTTGTGTTCGTCGGCGAAAATGACGTCTTGGGCGGCCACGGGACTCCGATAGCGACGACAAACTGCGTCGAGAGCGACAATCATAGCAACAAAACGCTTCGAGAGCCTCCATTAGTGCAACAAAACGTAGCGATGGCCCGGCGGAGAGCCCTTTGGGCCGCCACCAACGCGGCTGGGACCACCTAGGCGCAGCGGAGTTCGGCGTACACCCCGGCGTGGTCCGAGGGCCAGAGCCAGCCGTCGACCGGTTGCGCGGCCAGTTCGCCGACGAACACCTCCGCCTCGGCCTCGATCTCGCAGTCGGACCGGTTGCGGACCAGCACGAAGTCGATGCGGCCGTCGCGTGACGACGCCGGGTCGCGCAGTCCCCCGCCGTCGTAGTCCTCGATCTCGCTGTTGATGCAGCACGTGCAGCCGGCGCCCGTTGCGGGGTCGCATTCGGCGTTGCCGGCGAGCGCCCACGCGTCTTCGAATCCGGCGTCGAGGTACGGCGCGAGGCGGGGGTCGTCGATCGACTTGTTCAGGTCGCCGGTGACGAGCTGGATGCCGTCCCGTGATCCGTGTTCGTCGAGGAACGCGAGCACCTCGCGCGTGTGGCACGTACCGGTCTCCTCGCCCTCGACACAGATCGGCGCGCAGACCTCGGCCGTGCACGGCGGATTGTTCGACGAACTCGCCTGGTGCAGCATCACGAAGTCGACGGTGCCGATCGTCGTGTCGAACTGGGCCCAATGCCCGCTCCACGGCAAGTTCGACAATTCGACGTATCCGTCGTCGACGGGTTCGAGCGACGTCAGGATCATCTCGTTGTCGACGGGTTCGGCCTGCGCGACGGGGTCGTACAACAGCGTGTACGCACCGTCGCACAGGGTCGGAAGTCGTTCCGGGACGAGCACCGACTGCCGCGGTCCGATCTCGGCCAACCCGACCACCTCGGGACAGTCGGCTTCCTCGATCGCTGCGAACAGCAACTCGAGTCGCGCCGGCGCGCCGCAGAAGTCGGTCTCCTCGGGACAGAACAACCCGTGCAACTGGTTCAGCGCGATGACGCGCAACGGCTCCGATGCTGCTTCGACCGCGACGGTCGTCGGTGCTGTGGTCTCGTCGACGTCCTGTGCAGTTTCGTCGTCGTCGTCACCGCCGCTGCACGCCGCGAACAGCACGATGAGCAGGAGTGTCCCCAGCAGGCGCACACGGCGACGTTACTCAGGTCGTGAGCTGGGCGACCAGGAGGAGAAGACGGGGAATCGTCGCGGCGTCGCGGTATTCCTTGGCCCGGGCGAGGAAGCCATCGGGCGGAGGCGGTTCCTCCATGCGCGAAACGAGCATGCCGCGGTCGGTCATGGCGTTCACGTAGTGCGAGAGCGGGCGGTGCACGAACGGCAGCACGACGCCCGGCGAGAGTTCTTCCATGGTGACGTCGGGGACGAGGTACGCGCCGATGCGCCAGTACTCCTCTTCGAGGATGTGGTCGATCACCCAGCCGCTGTTGGGCGCTTGCAGCAGCGGGTGGTTGAGCAGCAGCACGAAGCGGCCACCGGGACGCAACACGCGCGCGACCTCGGTCATCGCCATCTCGTACTCGGTGATGTGCTCGAACACGAGACACGCGACCGCCGCGTCGAACTCGTTGTCGCGGAACGGCAAGGCTTCGGCGATGCCGCGCGTCCATACCGGTCCCCCGCCCCGTTCTTGCGCGACGGTGAGTTGCGCCCACGTGGGATCGAGCCCGACAACGAACGGCGCGCCGACACTTGCCGCGAGGCGGGCGACTTGGCCTTCGCCGGCGCCGATGTCGAGGATGCGTTCCGCGCCGACCAGGTACTGCGCCGCGAGCGGCAGGATCTGCTCTTCGTACTCGGCGTCGGCCCCGAGCGTGAACTCGTCCTGCCACCATTGGGCGTTGCGCTCCCAGTGGTCGCCGTCGGTCGCGCCTGACTCCGGAGTCTCAGGCAAGTTCGTAGTCGAGGGCGAGTGTGTGGGTGCCGTCGTCGTCGATCTCGATGGTGCCAACGCCGGTGATGCCCGCGAGCTGACCGGTACCGGAGCCGGGAATCACACGCAGTACGAGCGGCGGTTCCTCACTCGTCACCGCGGTGACGTGGCGCAGCACGAAGCTTCCCGCCCTGCCGGCGAGCGTGCCGTCGACGCGTTCGATCGCGACGTACGCGGTCGGTGCGCCGGCGACGAGCAACGAGACGAGTTCGACGACACTCGTGCCCGGCAGATCGCCAGTGAGGCGCTTGCGCACCTGGACCCGCGCAATCTGCAAACCGTCGTGTTCGACGGGCGGCGCGTCGTCCCACGCCTCGATCTCGAACGGAATAACTGCCTTCATCGATCGATCCCGAGGATCGGCGCGAGGTAGCGGCCGGTGTGGCTCTCGGGAACCTTGGCGACGTGCTCCGGCGAACCCTCGGCGATGATCATGCCGCCGCCGCTGCCGCCCTCGGGCCCGAGGTCGATGATCCAGTCGGCCGACTTGATGACATCGAGGTTGTGCTCGATCACGAGCATCGTGTTGCCCGAGTCGACCAGCCGTTGCAACACCGTGAGCAACCGGCGCACGTCTTCGAAGTGCAACCCGGTCGTGGGCTCGTCGAGGATGTAGATCGTGCGGCCGGTCGATCGCTTGCCCAACTCGGTCGACAGCTTCACCCGTTGTGCCTCACCACCCGACAGCGTCGGCGCGGGCTGACCCAGGCGCACGTACCCGAGGCCGACGTCGACCAGCGTCTGCAACTGGCGTGCGATCGGCGGCTGGTTGGTGAAGAAGTCGAGCGCCTCCTCGGCCGGCATGTCGAGCACTTCGGCGATGTTCCTGCCTTTGAACGTGATGTCGAGCGTGTCGCGGTTGTAGCGCGCGCCCTTGCACACCTCGCACGGCACGTAGACATCGGGGAGGAAGTGCATCTCGATCTTGATCGTGCCGTCGCCCTGGCACGACTCGCAGCGGCCGCCCTTCACGTTGAAGGAGAACCGGCCCTGCAGGTAGCCGCGCACCTTCGCTTCCTGCGTGGTCGCGAACAGGTTGCGGATCTTGTCGAACACGCCGGTATACGTGGCCGGGTTCGAGCGGGGCGTGCGGCCGATGGGCGACTGGTCGATGTTGATGACCTTGTCGAGATGTTCGGCGCCTTCGATCTTCTTGTGGCGTCCGGGTACCTCGCGCGACCGGTAGATCTTCTGCATGAGCGCGGGGTGGAGGATGTCGCCGACGACGGTGCTCTTCCCC
>JANNHK010000167.1:0-2562 GCA_031404355.1 Actinomycetes bacterium | reverse complement strand
GCACCTCGTACGCTCAGATAGCGTGAGATTGCGTCATCTGGTGGCCCTGGCCCTGGCCCTTCTGGCACTGGGCGCCTGCTCGGGCGACGACGACGCGTCCGCGGACGCGTCGAAGCCCGGATCGTCGACCACCGCCGGCGCGGTCGTGTCGACGACACTGCCGCCGGCGCTGACAACCACAACCGTCGCGTCGTTGTATTCGTTCGACGGTTCGGTCCCGCCACCCGAGCTGGTGAACATGGGCGACGACTACGAAGCGATCTACCGCAGCCTCGACGCGTATACGACCTGGCTCTACGCCCACAACCCTGACGCGAACCTCATCGGCGAGTTCGCTCCATTCGGGTCGCCGCAGTACACGACGTACGAGGACGACATCGGCGCGCTTGCCCGGGTCAACCGCCGCTTCTACGACGAGCGGTCTGTACTCGAGTCGGTCGAACTGGTCGACACCGCCCCGACGGTCGCGACCCTGCGGGTGGTGTACACGCCCGGCATGACCGTCATTGTCGAACAGAGTGGCGCCGAGGTCGACCGGAAGGCGTATCCAGGCGAGACGTTCATCGCCCTGTTGAGCTCGGACGAAACTGGACGCTGGCGGCTCTCGTCGTTGACGCCCGACGGCGACGGAACCGAGCTATGAAGGCCGCGATTGCTGTGTTCTTGTGGTTTGCGCTGATGCCGTCGGTCGCCAACGCGGCAGGATCAGGCGACGGTATCGGCAGGGTCGAGTCGGAAGCGGGGGAGATCTCGACGGAGGTCTGGGTGACCGATGACGGCACGGTCGTGGAACCGGCCGCGACTGGCGGCGGTTCGTCGCGGTCGCCGCGGGCGTTTCGGTATGTGTATGAGCCGTTGCCGACGTGGAGTTCGGAGCAGGGTGGGCCGTTCTGCGACGCGGGTGGTGGGGCGCCGGGGTGGAAGTTCAAGGTGACGATGATGAGCGGTGGTGTCCTGGTCGGTGAACCGTCGTATATATGTGTGGCGTTCCCGGATCCGAACGACCAGGCCGCCCCGCCTGCTCCGCCGGTGTTGGCTGCGCCGCCGACGGTGACGGCGTCGGTGGGTGCGTGGTCGGTGTCCGGGACGGCGACACGTTCCGGGTATCGGTTCGACTTCGGTGATGGTGCTGCCGGCCGCAGTGCGAGCGACGTTGGTGGAAGCGAGGCCGATCCGCCCGCCCGCCACACGTACGAGACCAAGGGTCCGTACGTGTTGTCGGTGTCGTCGACGTGGACGGCGACGTTCACCCTCACGGGTCCGAACCTGAGTGTGGCGCTCCCCGTGGATGTCGGGACGGTGGCGGTGACGACGACCCGCGACTACCGGGTCGTCGAGATCCGAGGCGTCCTGGTCGGTTAGGGCCTCCACAGACCTAGTCTCCTTGTGTGCGCGTCGGGGTCATCGGGGTCAACGGCATCGGTAACGCCCATCTGTGGGCGCTGAAGAAGCTCGCCCAGGAAGATCTGGCGACGTGCACCGCCGTGTGCGACGTCGACCCGGGCCGGGCCGAGAAGGCGGCGACCGACTTCAAGGTCAGGGCGTTCACCGACACGAAGACGATGTTCTCGAGCGGCGAGGTCGACGCGGTGATCGTCGCGACGCCGCCGGCGACGCACGGGCTCATCGCGCGTGAAGCGCTCGACGCGGGCCTGCACGTGTACTGCGAGAAGCCCATCTGCCCGACTGCCGACGAGGGCTACGCGCTGGCGCGGCACGCGCACGAGATGGGGCGCTTACTCGCGGTCGGGTTCCTGTTCCGGTTCCACACGGGGTACGCCGCCGCGCGCGCGGCGGCCTCCGAGGTCGGTCCCTTGTTCCGCGTGCAGCTGACGGCAACGAACTGGTTCCGCACGCGCGCGTACTTCGACGCGAGCGGATGGCGGCGCACGTGGGCGGTTGCGGGCGGCGGCGTGTTGATGAACCAGGCGATTCATCAACTCGACACGCTCGTCTCGATCGCGGGCATGCCCACAACGGTGCGCGCCACGGTGCGGTCGGTGCGTCACGACGCGGAAGTCGAAGACGACGCGCTCGCCGTGCTCACATGGGCGAACGGCGCAACCGGTGTCGTCGTCGCGTCCTTGAACGAGCCGGTCGGTTCGGAACGCATCGAGCTCTACGGCGAACGCGGCGCGGTGGTCCTGATCGACGGGTACGCAGTGCGCCGCGTCGATCACGACGAAGCGCAGCAAATATGCGACGAACACCCGGACGAATATCCGACGCTCGAGCACGAGTGGCACGATGTCGAGGTCGCCCGGGCGCCGTCGGAGTGGCTCGACATGCTCATCGCGTCGGAGCGCGACTTCGTGCTCGCCGCGACGAACGGGACGGCACCAATGGTCGACGGTGCGGAGGGCACCCGGGCCGTCGAACTCGCCAATGCGATCTATCTGTCGTCGTACTACGGCGAAGAAGTGGCGCTGCCGCTGGATCGTGGGGAGTACCCGCGGCTCTTCGAAGACCTTGCGACTCGGGCAGTAGCCTTCCCGATTCGTGAAAGATAACCGGACTCTCGTTCTCTGCAAGCCCGACGCCGTCGAGCGCGGTCTCGTCGGC
>JANNHK010000166.1:0-7032 GCA_031404355.1 Actinomycetes bacterium | reverse complement strand
GGGGCGCTTTTTTTCCCAACCGTCACGCCCTCCCCGCGGGGGGGTGGGGGGGGGGGGGGGGCCCCGGGGCCCCCCCACGGACCTGATCTGACGCTATCGTCGGCGCTCCCATGGCCAGCTTCGCCGACCGTCATATCGGGCCGAGCGCCGACGAAGAACGCGCGCTGCTCGACGCGGTCGGATTCGCGTCGCTCGACGCGCTCGTCAGCGCCGCGGTCCCCGCCGCAATTCGCGACCACGACGCCCTCGGACTCGGCGAACCGGTCTCGGAGCACGACGCCCTCGATCGCCTGCGCTCACTCGGGGCGCGCAACGAGGTGTTCACGTCGCTGATCGGCCTCGGCTACAGCGACACGCTCACGCCGCCCGTCATCTTGCGCAACGTGCTCGAGAATCCGGCGTGGTACACGGCCTACACGCCGTACCAGCCGGAGATCAGCCAGGGGCGCCTCGAAGCGCTCCTCAACTTCCAGACGATGGTCTCGGATCTCACCGCCATGGACCTCGCCAACGCGTCACTCCTCGACGAGGGCACCGCCGCGGCCGAGGCGATGACGATGCTGTGGCGCCTCAACGCCAACGCGGGCAACGTGTTCGCCGTCGACGACGACTGTCACCCGCAGACGATCGACATCGTGCGCACCCGCGCCGTCCCCCTCGGCATCGACGTCGTGGTCGGCGACCCCGACGCGCTCCCGGCCGACGGTGTCTTCGGCGTGTTGTTGCAGTACCCGGGCAGCAGCGGCCGGCTGCGCGACCGCCGCGCGTTTATCGCGCGAGCGCACGCGCAGGGCGCGCTCGTGGCCGTTGCCGCCGACCTGCTCGCGCTCGCGCTCGTCACGCCACCGGGCGAGATGGGAGCCGACGTTGTCGTCGGTTCGTCGCAACGGTTCGGCGTGCCGCTGATGTTCGGCGGGCCGCACGCGGCGTTCATGGCGACGCGCGACGAGTACAAGCGCACGCTGCCGGGTCGGCTCGTCGGCGTATCGGTCGACGCGCAGGGCCGTACCGCGTTCCGCCTCGCGCTCCAGACCCGCGAGCAGCACATCCGCCGCGAGAAGGCGACGAGCAACATCTGCACCGCGCAGGTGTTGCTGGCCGTCGTGGCCGGGCTCTACGCGGCGTACCACGGTCCTGACGGCCTGCGTTCGATCGCGCGTCGTGTCCACCGGCTCGCCGCGGTACTCGCCGCGGGGTTGCGCGACGGTGGTGTCGAGATCATGCACGACACATTCTTCGACACCGTCACAGTGCGCGTGCCCGGGCAGGCCGCCGCGATCGCCGGCGCGGCCCGCGACCGGCGCGTGAACCTGCGCGAAGTCGACGCCGACACGCTGGGTATCGCGCTCGACGAGACGACGACACCGGCGGGCGTCTCCGCCGTGTGGGAAGCGTTCTGCGTCAGCGCCGACTTCGACGCCGTCGACGCGCGCACCCAAGCGGCGTTCCCCGAAGCGTTGCGGCGTACCTCGGAGTTCCTCACGCACCCGGCGTTCCACCGGTACCGGTCCGAGCACCAGATGCTTCGGTACCTGCGCCGCCTCGCCGACCGCGACCTCGCGCTCGACCGCACGATGATTCCCCTCGGATCGTGCACGATGAAGCTCAACGCGACGGCCGAGATGGAAGCGATCACGTGGCCCGAGTGGGCGCGCATGCACCCGTTCGCGCCGCTCGAGCAGGCGCAGGGCTACGTCGAGTTGTTCGCCGACCTCGAACGGTGGCTGGCCGAGATCACCGGCTACGACGCCGTCTCACTCCAGCCGAACGCGGGTTCGCAGGGCGAGTACGCGGGGCTGCTCGCGATCCACGCGTACCACCACGACCGCGGCGACGACGCGCGCGACGTGTGCCTCATTCCCGCGTCGGCGCACGGCACCAACGCCGCGAGCGCGGCGATGGCCGGCATGCGTGTCGTCGTGGTCGCGTGCGACGACAACGGCAACGTCGACCTCGACGACCTCAAGGCGAAGGCGGTCGAGCACTCCGACCGGCTTTCGGCGCTCATGGTCACCTACCCGTCGACCCACGGTGTGTACGAGGAACAGATCCGCGAGATCTGCTCGGTTGTGCACGACCACGGTGGCCAGGTGTACCTCGACGGCGCCAACCTCAACGCGCTCGTCGGCGTGGCCCGCCCCGGCGCATTCGGCGCCGACGTGTCGCACCTCAACTTGCACAAGACGTTCTGCATCCCGCACGGCGGCGGCGGACCCGGTGTGGGTCCGATCGGCGTGAAGGCGCACCTCGCGCCGTACCTGCCGAACCATCCGCTGCGCCCCGAAGCCGGCCCCGCGACCGGCGTCGGTGCGATCAGCGCGGCGCCGTGGGGTTCGGCCGGCATCCTGCCGATCCCGTGGGCGTACATCACGATGATGGGCGCGTCCGGGCTCACGCGCGCCACCCACGTCGCGATCCTCAACGCCAACTACCTGGCCCGCCGGCTCGAACCGCACTTCCCGGTGCTGTACACCGGCGCCAACGGGCTCGTCGCGCACGAGTGCATCCTCGACATTCGGCCCATCGCCGGGAAGTCGGGCATCTCCGTCGACGACATCGCCAAGCGCCTCGTCGACTACGGCTTCCACGCGCCGACGATGTCGTTCCCGGTCGCGGGCACGCTTATGGTCGAACCGACCGAGTCCGAGGACAAGGCCGAGCTCGACCGGTTCGTCGAAGCGATGGCGGCGATACGCGGCGAGATCGACCGGGTCGCGGCGGGGGAGTGGCCCGCCGACGACAACCCGCTGGTGCGCGCGCCGCACACCGCCGAGGACGTCGTCAGCGACACCTGGGACCGTGCATACCCGCGCGAGATCGCCGCGTTCCCGCTCGAGAGTTTGCGGCACACGAAGTACTGGCCGCCCGTCGGCCGCATCGACGGCGCCTACGGCGACCGCAACGTCATGTGCGCCTGCCCCCCCGTCGAGGCGTACACCTAGCATCGCCCGAGAGGTGGGCGTCGGCCCGGACGAGATATCGCGCGCCGCGCCCGCGATGGCAAGTACCGTGTTGCCGTGCCTGGTCCCCTTCAACCTGTTCGAATCGCGGAGTGTGTGCGCGGTTTCGAGGGCAAGTGGGTCGCGATCAAGAACGGCGACGTCGTGGCCGCTCGTGAGACCCCCGACGCCGTATACCGCGACCTGCTCGAGCACGCAGAGTTTCAGGGCGCGACCATCATCAGGGTGCCGAACATCGACGAGCCGGAGCTGGTCGGGCTCGGTTGACCGACGCGAATGCTCACCCGTTCCCTTGGGTGTACCCCTTCGTCGAAGACGCCGGGGCCCACGGGTACTACGAGGAGGGCGGCATCGTGTTGCGCCCCGTTATCGAGGTGCAGATGCTCGGGCCGGGGCTCACGGATCCTTCGCAGGCGCCGCGACTCGCGGGCATCGTCGATTCGGGCTCGGAGCGATCGTTGGCGCAGCAATGGGTCGCGCGGGCGATCGGCGTCACGCCCGACGAAGCTTCCGAGATCACGGTCGGAATCGGCGGACAGAATCGACGCGTTCGTTTCGCAGATGTCGCGCTACGCGTCAGCCCCTTCGGGCTCGACCCTGGCGCCGTGTTTCACGAGTGGACCAGCCGGATCGGCTTCTTCGTCGATCAGTGGCAACCGCCGTGGAGTCTCCTGCTGGGTCACCGGGGTTTCTTCGACGAGTTCACTGTGACAGTCAGCCGGTTGGCGCAGGCTCTCGCCATCGAACAATCGGCGGTTTTCGAAGGTCGATTCGCCGCGGAGGTCGCCGAAGTCGATTCTCGCGATCCCCGTCTGCGCTAGCGCTCTACTGAAACGGCGTGAAGACACTCGTCGTCACGAAGATGCCGCGGTCGAAGGGCCCGAGCGATCCTTGAAGCTCTCGAATCCGCCGCGGCGTGACCTGGTTTCCGTCCGCGAGTGGTCGACACCCGCCAACGTGCGCGACTACGGCGACCGTCATGTGCGCCGCCCCCCCGTCGAGGCCTATACCTAGGCGTTCCGCCGCGCCGCGAAGCCGTCGGGCACCATCCCGTCGGTGCGGACGTAGCGGTGCGCGAAGAGCCAGCGGTCGCCGTCGGGGACGTAACGGTCGCGGTAGCGGCCCCAGTGGTCGAGGCCGGCTTCGGTCACGACCATGAAGTAGCTCGACCCGGTCGCTTCGGTCGGCGACGCGATGTCGATCAACAGGTTTGTGACGTTGTGCCGGATGTGCGGGTTGGGTGTCGCCACGAGGTCGACCTTCACCGCGCCGAGGAATGAACGGATCGCGTTCCGACCGGCGTGCGGAGGTTCACCGTGAACCTCCAGCATGCCGTCGGTGGCGAACAGCAAGGCCAGCTCGTCGAACCGGCCGCGGTCCGCGCAATGCGCGTAGCTCGCAACCGTGTGACGGATCGCCTCGCGCGCCGTCAGCTCCCACAGCTCCACGCTCAGAACGCTACTGCGGCGTCCGCGTCCATCACTATGGCGCCCTCCGCTAGCGGGCCATCGCTGCGTCCGCACCGAGCGCCGCTTGCAGTGCGTCGGCGAATGTGCGCTCGGGCCGCCGGCGGGCGGGGCTGTCGTACGCGCTGAATCGGGGTCGTGCGCCGGGAAGGTCGCGCATCCGCGGTGCCGGGCGAACGTCGATGTGCTGCAACGTCTCGAATGCCAGCACGATCAACTCGAACGCTGTGCGGTCGCCACCCCGATCGGGATGCGTCGCGAGAACCCGGGCGCGAAACGCGCTTCGGATGTCTTCGAAACTCGCCTGCTCGCAAACGCCGAGCAAGGAGCGTGCGTGTCGGCCGTCCATGGCCCACCTCGTCCTTGAGTTGTGGTTCCTTCGCCGCGAATCCTTCCGCGACGGCATCCAAATCGGCGTCGGCGTGGCCGATCTGAACTATGCGGGCCGGAATTGGACGAGCGTCACTGCATCCGTGACCCGCTCCAGTTCGGCGACGACGGGCAGGTCCAGGCCCAATTCCGACGGTTCGAGCCCCCGCAGGTTGCCGACCAGTCGGGGGCCCTCCTCGAGTTCGACCACCAGCACGGCGTAGGGCACCTCGAACGCGGGGTCGAGGGCTTGGTGGGTGACCGTCCACGAGAACACCCGGCCTCGGCCCGACGCCGGCTCCCACGCGGCCGCCACCGATCCGCACGCGGCGCAGCGATGCCGGGGCGGGTGCCGCCAGACCCGGCAGTCGGAACATCGCTGGAGACGCAGCTCCCCGCGGGCGAGCCAGCCGTAGTACTCGGCGTTCGGCCCGATCGGGTTCGGCAGGATGCGCATCAGCGATCCGAGCTCATCGGTCTCGGCCCAGCACCACGAGACTCCCGTCGCCGAAGTCGCCCCAGCCGGTGACGCACCCGATCTCCGCGCCGTCGACCTGCATCGCGCCGCCGTCGCCGCGCAACTGTCTCACCGCTTCTACGACGTGGTTCATGCCCCACATGTGCCCCTGCGACAGCAATCCGCCGTGCGTGTTCGTGGGGAACGCGCCGTCGTGCGCCAGCGTGCCGCCGCGTACGAACGCGCCCGCCTCACCGCGCTCGCACAGGCCGAGCGCTTCGAGCTGGAGCAGCACGACGTAGGTGAAGCAGTCGTAGATCTGGAGGAAGTCCATGTCGCGCGGCCCGACGCCGGCCATCGCGAACGCGTGCGGCGCGGCGTCGGTGAGCCCGATGCGAAACGGGTCGGGCCGGTTGGCGATGTCGTCGGCCGGGTACGGGTGGCCTTCGGCGGCGCCGAGTACGACAGCAGGTGCGTGCGGGAGGTCGCGCGCCCGCTCTGTCGACGTGACGACGACCGCGGCCGCGCAGTCGGTCTCGACGCAGCAGTCGTAGAGGCGGAACGGTTCCGACACCCACCGGGCGCCGAGGTAGTCGTCCATCGTGAGCGGCTTCCCGCGCATCAATGCCTTGTCGTTGTGCTGCGCATGGGCCCGGAACGCGAGCGCGACCTCGCCCGTGTCGGTGTCGAGCGTCCCGTAGAGCTGCTTATGCCGCATCGCGATCCACGCGTAGAACTGCACCGCCGCGCGCGCCCCGTACGGCAGGTAGAAGTCGAGGACGACGTCGCCGACCGCGCCCGCGTCGAGTCCGCGCCGCGGCCGCGGAATGCCTTCCCGGGGGCGGAACGCCGAGTAGCCGTTCCAGCCGACGACGACGAGCACGTGCTTCGCAATGCCCGCGCTCACTGCGAGCGCGGCGTGCTGGAGCGACGCGGTGGGGCTCGCGCCGCCCATGTGCGCGGTGGCCGTGTACCGCAGGTTGTCGATGCCGAGATTCGCGGCCAGTTCCTCACTCGACGTGTAGCCGGGCGGCGGCACGATCCCGTCGATGTCGGCCGGGGTGATCCCCGCGTCGGCGATCGCGTCGTCGGCGGCTTGCAGCATCAGCTCGACCGGGAGATGGGGCGACCCGCGCACGTAGTCGGTCTCGCCGATCCCCACGATCGCCGCGTCGCCCGCGAAACCGGTCACGGGCGGGGAACGTAGCGTGACGCGATGACTCGCCGCGCTCTCGCCCTGGTCGCGCTCCTCGTCGTCTGCGCCGGATGCGGTGGTGACGACGACGTCGACGTGGTCGGCTCCGGCGATCCCACGACGACACTCGCGCCCGACACGCCGGTGTCGTCGCCGCCGATCGACCCGAGCGCGCCCGTCGAACCGGGCAGCGCCGAACCCATCGAGCCGGTCGGAAACGCGGTCAACGTGCACCCGATCGCGATCGACGGCGAGTCCGGCTACCTCGGAACGGCCACGGGCGTTTCGGTGCGGTTCTACGGCGGCGTCGCGCCGTGCTTCGTGCTCGACCGCTACGACGTCGAGGAGACGCCCGAGACGGTGACCATCACGCTGTACGGCGGCGCCGATCCCGACGCCGGCGATACGGCGTGCATCGAACTCGCGAAGCTGTACTCGGTCGACGTGCCGCTCTACGCCCCGCTCGGTGAGCGGGCGTTGGTCGACGGATCGCTTGCGCTCTAGGGCACGACGTCGATCGACAGGGCGCGCACGTTCATCGCCTGCGGCGAGCCGTAGTCGACGGTGTCGCCGAAGCACATGATG
>JANNHK010000165.1:0-1959 GCA_031404355.1 Actinomycetes bacterium | reverse complement strand
CGAGGCGCCGCTGATCCGAACGGCCGGCGTCGACAGTTGTTCGACGTCGGCGGCGAACTCTCGAAACGCCTCCGCGGCGAGTACGGCGCCGTCGCCGATGGTCGGCTTGTCCTCGCCCGGGTAGTTGCCGATCCCCGGCAGGACCGAACGGCCGACGACGTCGAACGCCGCGGGGCCGGAAGGGCCGACGACATCGACCCGATCGCCGATACCGGCGCCGAGCCGGTCCATCGTGCGGCGGCCCAACGCGATCTCACGAGCGCCGGTCGGGGCCCGGCCCGCGGCGATGGTCGGGACCATGTCGCCCCGCCCGGAGTCGACCGCGACGGCGGGCACCGAAGCCGACGAGCCTCCCGGTCCGGTCAGCGTGATGCGGCTCACGGAGAGGAAGCTCCATTCGGCGACGCCGGGCTCGGCGTCGAGGGCACGCGCGGTGGCCTCGCGGAAGGCCACAACCGTCTCCGCCTGCTCGTCGGGAGTCCCGTTGCCGTCGGCCATATCCCCAACCAACAGCGCGTCCCAGTTCCAGCCGAACAGGCGCGGAGTCTCGACGAGGTGGTCAAGGCTCGCCGCGAACACCAGCACGGCGACGACAACCGTCATGGCGCCGGTCGCGAGCAGGAGCGTCGTACCGACCGGCACGGCGTCGCGACCGCGGCCGCGCTCGAACGCGTCCCGCATCCCGCTCACGACGACCGGCGAGGCACCGGCACCGGCGGCTACCGCAACGACCGGCGACCGTCCGGCGACCCGGCGCCGGCCGCGTCCGGATGCGAGGCGCCACGCCGGCCCGGCCGCGAGCGCAGGGACGACGAGGAGCAACACACCGACCCCGACGACGAGGGCGAACGGATCCACGGCGACGCCGGGGTCGATCTCGGCGAGGCGCGCCGGGCCGACCGGGAACACCGGCGAGCACGCAACCGCGATGACCGTCGCGATCAGCGCACCGAGCCCGGCGACGACCATCACCTCGAGCATCGAGGCGGCGAACATGTCGCGCCGGGTCGACCCGAGCGCGCGCAACGCCGGCAGCTCGGCCGATGCCGCGAAGAGGCGGCGGGCGAGGGCCTGGACGACGAGCATGACACCGGCGAGCGCGATGATGCCCGCGAAGATCGCGAGCGCCACCGCCTGCGGGCGCACCGCCCGGCGCACGGTCGCCGCGGTCGAATCGAGCGTCTTGAACAGCACCGTCTCATCGGGAACCAGTTCCTCGACCGCGCGCTGGAACTCGATTGGGTCGGTGCCGGCGCGCAGGCGCACGACCTCGCCCCAGAACCCGACCTTGAGGTCGTCGAGGGGAAACTCCTCCAGGAACGCGGGGGTGACGAGCAGCGTGCCGATCTCGAAGCCTTCGTCGACGACGATCTCGTCGGTCGAAACTCCGACGCCGGTCACGGTGACCGGGTACTGCACCCCGACCTCGCCGGACCGGATCTTCGCCACCGCCTCGTCCAGGCCGAGCGAGAACAGATCTTCGGCGTCGCGGCTCGCCGATGCCACCGTGAGGTCGATGCGATCGCCGGCGCCGACACCGAGGGCGTCGGCGGAAACCTTGCTGAGGTAGACCTCGTCCGGCCGCGTGGGGTCGGGCATCCGGCCCTCGACGAGATTCGGGCGGTCGATCTCGTAGCCCCACCGTCCGTCGGGATTCGCGAAGGCGATCAACCGATCGAACGCCTCGGCGTCCATCTCGGTCGGAAGAACGAGGATCCCCTGGATGTACGCCGCCGCTTCGACCGAGGGCAGCGCCGCGATCTGCTCGGGCTGCAACTCGCTCTCGTCACCGTAGTTCGGGTTGACGAGCACGTCGGAGGGTTCGGTTGCATCGAGCATCCGGTCGAAGGCCGACGCGGTGCGCCGCGCGCCCGCCCCGGCTGCCATCGCGACACCACCCGCGACGCCCATCAACAGCGCGATCGCGAACAGACCCCGCCAGTGGGCCCGCCATTCGGC
>JANNHK010000164.1:0-1960 GCA_031404355.1 Actinomycetes bacterium | reverse complement strand
GCCCGCGGTGAGCGGCGGGTTCGTCGACGCCGAGGCGACGCCCGAGGGGCCTGATTCGTTGCCCGAGGAGTCCACGGCCGACACCTGGTAGTAGTACCGGGTGAGCGGCGGCAGGCTCTCGTCGACGTAGACCGCGGTGCGATCCGTCGGCACCGGGTTGAGGCGCGAGAACGGTCCGGCCTGCGCGATCGAGCGGTGGATGTTGTAGCCCGCCAGGTCGGCGCTCGCCGACTTGTTCCACACCAGCGTGATCGTGCTCGCCGCGCCGGTGCCGACCAGCCCGACGACCCCCGACGGGACGACCATGTCGATCGACTGCACGAAACGCACGCCGTAGGCGTCGCTGACCGTGAGCGTGAAGCGCGGGTCCGCCGCCGAGGTGTTGACGATCCGGAACGCGGTCGACGTCGCCGACGTGTTCGCCGCGACGTTGCCGCCGAACGTGGCCGCGCTCACCGGCACCGTCACACCGGGCGTGCTCGTGCCCAGCGTCGCGGTCACCGTGCGGGCGGTCCCGGTCGTCGTGTTGCGCAGGCCGATCGTCAGGTCGACCGTCTCGCCGATGTCGAGCCGGCCGTTGCTGTTGCCGACCGTGCCGTTGGTGCCGTTGTCGACCACGGTGTTCGTGAAATGGACGAGGTTCGGCGAGCGGATCGGCAGGCGGAACTCGTCGACCCAGTGGAGCGCGCCCGAGAACATGTCGAGGTGGAACAACGCCTCGGTCCCGTCGGGCGTCTCCTCGGCGACCTGGATGCGATAGGCCGTGCCGGTCACCGTCGCCCCGCCGGTGACCGAGCCGTACCCGGCCACCGGGACGAGGATCGTGACGTACGGGCTGGCGCTGATGAGCGTCGCGGTGACGCCGGTGGCAGTGGACGGCCCCGCGTTCGTCACCGGGAGCCGCCAGTCGATCGTCTCACCCGCGTCGGCCGCGCCGTCGTTCGCACCCTGCGTCCCGCCGACCCCGTCGTCGTCGATCGTGCGCACCGCGGCGCGCTGGACGAGCACGGCGCCGGAGGCGGCGCCGAACGTCACCGTGCGCTCGACCGGCCGGGCGCTCGATGCGGTGATGGTGAGGAACGCGCTGCCGGCGGTCTCGGGCCGCACGTGCATCACGGCATTCCCGGCCACGTCGGTGAAGACGACCTCGTACTCCTCGTTCGTCTTGTGCAGGCAGATCATTGCGTTCTCGACGGGATTGCCGCCCGAGATCACGTTGACCGTGAACGTCGTGTCCGACAGGGGCACGTTCGTCGGGGCAGTCACGGCGAGCGTCGCCGGCCGGCGCCAGTAGACGGACATCGTCGGATCGCCGAGGAGGGCGAGTGTGAACTGTGTCCAGCGGTGCGTGTTGTCGTAGAACGCGAGCCCGACGAACGGGAACTTCTGCCGGGCGAACGCCTCGCCCAGTGTCCGCACCTTGTCCTCGAAGACGAGCTCGTAGAACTCGTCCTGGTAGGCCCGCCCGGTCACCGGGAAGTCCTCGCGGGTCGAGCCCACGTTCGCCACGGCGCCGCCGTTCGGGTTGAGCACGAACGCCTCGCCGAGCGACCCGAAGTCGATCGCGTTCGAGGTGCAGTTGATCGAGTAGAGCAGCCAGGTGCGGTTGCCGTTGGTCTGCCCGTCGGCGTCGGGGTTCGTGATCGCCGCATCGCCGACCGACATCGAGTTACGATAGCCGTGCCCGACGTGGTGGAAGACTCCCCAGCCGCGTTCGAGCGAGTCGAGCACCGCCTGCCGGGTCTCCCGGACGGCGCCGAGGCCGATGTACGGCGGGTAGTTCTCGTACATGCGGCGCGGCTGCATCTCGGGAGAGAGGCGGTTGATCGCGGATTCGCAGTCCTCGGCCCCGTCGAGCGAGATGCTGGTCGGCGGCACGTAGTCCTGCGGGAACAGGACCTCGCCGGCGAACAGCGCGCGGTCCTCGTAGTCGTGCTCCGCTGGGACCCGCAGGTCCCCC
>JANNHK010000163.1:0-7817 GCA_031404355.1 Actinomycetes bacterium | reverse complement strand
GGTCGTCGGGCGCGACGACGCGACTGACGACGCCGTGGGCCAGCGCCTCGTCCGCTTGCATGACGCGCCCGGTGAGCACGAGGTCGCTGGTGACGCCGTGCCCGCACATCTCGTAGAGCACACCGACGCCACCGGTGTCGGGTATCACTCCGTAGGTCACTTCGGGGAGGCGGAACCGCGTGCCCTCGGCCGCGATGCGCATGTCGCAGAGCAGCGCGCGTTGGAACGACGCGCCCATCACCCAGCCCTTGCACGCGACGATGATCGGGACGTCGAGCTCCCACACCTTCTGGATACCGCGGTGGCCCCGCTGCATCAGGTTGTGGTGCGCCTCCACCGAATCGATGGTGCCGATCGAGCCGACGTCGCGGCCCGACGAAAACGACTTCCCCTCGCCCCGCCAGATGACAGCTCGGATCTCGTCCCGGCCCACGAGGCCGGCGAACACGTCGAACAACTGGGCGTCCATGTCGTCGTCGAACGCATTGTGCTTGTCCGGGTTGTCGTTCGTGATCGTGGCGATCGCGCCGTCGATGTCGAGGCGAACCGAGCCGGCCATCTGAGCTCCCTGTTGGTCGGGCGTCGTGTTCCGTGGGCGTCGTAGTCTGGCCGCATGCCCGAGGTCCTCACCACACCGGTCTCGATCCCGGTCGAGCGGTACACCTCTCCCGACTACGCGAAACGCGAACTCGACGGGCTCTGGCCGAAGGTCTGGCAGCTCGCGTGCTGCGTCGACCACGTCGCCCACCCCGGCGACTACTTCGAGTACCAGGTCGGCCCGTACTCGGTGCTTGTCGTGCGGGGCGACGACGGCGTGCTCCGCGCGTTCCAGAACGCGTGCCGCCACCGGGGCAGTGCCCTGTGCGAGGGGTCGGGTTCGGGGCTGACCGAAATCGAGTGCCCGTTCCACCGGTGGACCTACGACCTTGCGGGTCAGCTGCGGGAAGTTCCGTCGCGCCGGGTGTTCGGTGTCCGCAACGAGGACCGGCCGCTGATCGCGGCGCAGGTCGGCACGTGGGGCCCGTTCGTCTTCGTGAACCTCGACCTCGACGCCGAGCCGCTCGACGTGTTCCTCGAAGCCGTGCCCGGCGACTGCGCGTGGGCGCACGTCGACGAGTTCCGCTGCACCGCGGTGGTGTCGATTCCCGCGCCGTGCAACTGGAAGACACTGATCGACGGCTTCAGCGAGACGTACCACGTGCAGGGCATCCACCGCGAGATGCTGCCGATGACCGACGACGTCAACGGCCCGCAACAGGTGTGGGAGCGCCACGGGAAGCTCGAGCAGCCGTACGGCCTCAGTTCACCGCGCTTGCGCGACCGGCCGAGCGACCAGCAAGTGTGGGAGTCGTTCGTCGAGATCATGGGCACGCGCGTCGGCAACCACCAGCAACAGGACGCAGGGCCCGCACCCGAGGTACCCGAGGGAAGCACGATCCGCGAACAGATCGCGCGCATCATCCGCGAGCGAGGCCTCTCGTCGGGGCACGACTTCATGGCCGACCTCACGCTCGACCAGACGACGAACATGTCGCAGTACAACCTGTTCCCGAACATCACAGTGCTCGTGTTCTCCGACATGCTCATCTGTGTTCGGTCACGCCCCGGTGCCACGCACGAAGACGCGTTCATGGACATCTACGCGTTCGACCGCCACGCCCCGGCCGACACGACACCGCGGGTGAAGCCGGTCGACATGGAGCTGCCGCCCGGCGCCGACGCTCCGATCGGTCTCGTCCTCGGTCAGGACTTGGCGAACTTCGCCCGCAGCCAGAAGGGGCTGCGCCAGCCGGGCCTCACGCACCTCACGATCTCCCCCACCGAGGAGTGCCGGATCGTGAACCTGCACCGCAACCTCGACCGCTACCTTGGGGCCTGAGCGCAACTCAGTCTTCGAGGAACGGGATGTCGACCCGGCCGAGGAGCCAGTCGATCGGGGCGCGTTCTGCGGCGAACTTCAGGGCGGTCGCGACGAGCCCGGGAATGGTGTCGCGCTCGTCGGCGTCGTCGATGGCACGCACGAGCCCGGCCTTCAGCGCGTCTTCGAGCGTGTCCTGCGTCCATGTCACTTCGGGCCCGAAGCCGCTCTTGGGCTCGAGTGACAGCACCAGCTCTTCGCGGCTCGTACCCAGTTCGCACGCGGCGCCGTTAAGGGTCGAGAGTGCAATGCGTTGCAGCGTGCCGTCGAGTCCTTCTCCCTGTGGGTACGGGTCGGCCGGCGCGTCGCACGGTTCGACGTACTCACGGGTCCCGTAGTCGGCGGCACCGGCACGGAACTGCGCGACGAGCAGCAGTCCGACGCCGACCATGATCGCGACTGCCCCTGCGATCGCGTCGATACTGCGGGTGGTCGGGCGGAGCGCGGGCAGGAACAACGCCACGAGGGCGGCCGCGGCGCCGAACGCGGCCGCGATGAGGAACGACGACCGGAACGCGCGTGTGACCGTGTCGCGAATCGAGTCCACGACCCCATCGCGCGCCTCGCGCATGTTCGCGTCGTCGGCCGCACCCCGCTCGTCGAATGGCCCGGCTGGATCGGGAACCTCGCCGCGCGGCGCCTCGGCGACGATGTCGCGCAGGTCGAGCGCAATCGACACCTTCGTGCGCACACCAATCGGCGCGTCGAGGATCTCGGCGGTCGTCGCCCGGGTGGCATCGAGGGCCGCTTGGTCGAGCGCCGAAGACAGCACAGGAGCGATGATCGCGAGCGCGACCACGAATCCGGCATGGCGCGCCGCGATACTCACGGTCGCGGCGCGTACGCCGGGGGCGTCGAGCGGAACCGCCGCGGGCCCGAGTCCGCCGCCGAGCAAACCGAGGCCGAGCCCGCACGCGCCGAGCGCGAGCGCAACCCACGCCGCTTGCGAGGAGGGAAGGAACGCGAGAGCCGTGAGCCCGCCCGCGAGCGCGACACCGCCGGTCGCGGCCGCGAGCCACGACGGGATCGCAGGGCCGAGGCGGCGCACCGCGATCGCACCCACCGGGAGCGTGCTCACCACGAGCGCGCCCGTAAGCGGTTCGAATCCCCACACCACGACGAGCAGCAGGACGCCGAGGAAGAGCGCGCCAACCAGTGCGCCGTACAACAGGAAGAACCCGACATTGGCCCGCACCACCCCCCGCAGACGTTCTCCCGTACGGGGCACGATCTCCACGGCACGTACGCGCTTCTCCGCAACCGCGAGAAGGGCGAGAGCACTGACCGGCGCCTGGAACAAGAAGATCGCGCGCCAGCTGAAGAGCTGGGTGAGCAGGCCTCCGAGCGCAGGCCCCAGCGCGGCGCCGATCGTCGCCGCGACCCCCCAGATGTGGATCGCCTGTCGGTCATTCCCGAGAATCCCGGAGAGCACCGGTACCGTCCCCGCGAGGGCGAGCGCTGCACCGATGCCTTGCACCGACCGGCCCACGATGAGGACGCCGAACGAGTCGGCGAACCCGCACACGAGCGACGCGAGTGCGAACAGCCCGAGGCCGACCGCCGCGAAGACGTGGCCGCGCACGCGCGACTCGCGCGGGAGCACGGCGAGCGCACCGACGACGATCGCGATGTTGTACGCCGTGATCGTCCACGACACACCGACGATCGACACGTCGAACGTCGAGTACAACTCAGGAAGCGCGAGCACCACGACCGACGAGTCGGCCACCGCCAGCGCGATCACAATTGCGACAATTACGACAAGAAACGGATCGCGCGCTTTGGCCACCGCCGGAGACCGTACTTTCGGCCGGCTCGTCCTTCGGCGCGTCGGCGTACCTGGTCTCGCGCCTGAACTTGGTAGACGGTGTCGAGTTTCGACGCGTCGCGGCCGATATTTGGGGTAAACGGCTCAGGTCGAAGCGCCCGGGCTGTGGTTACTGTCCAGTCACAGGGTCGCACCTATCTCGGACACACTGCGTTGGGGGACACGATGTATGTGCGACGCCTGGCCCGGCCATTTGCGTTGGCCGTGGTACTCGTTCTGGTCACGGCCACGGCCGCGTCGGCGGCGACGCCCCGGCCGACAGCGCTGACCGCGACGCCGGCGTCGAGCACGGCGATCACGCTGCAATGGGCCGACAAGAGCACCAACGAACGCAGCTTCGAGATCCAACGCAGCCCCGCGAACACATCGACCTTCAAGCAGATCGCGACCCCCGCGCCCAACGCCACCACCTACACCGACACCGGCCTCACGCCTGCGACCGGGTACAAGTACCGCGTCCGCGCCCTGAAACCCACCACCGGTGCGTCGTCGTGGTCCAACGTGGCGACCGCTACGACCCTCGGCGGCACCACACCCGACACCACCAAACCGTCGGCACCCGCGGAGGTGGGCGCGGGGGCGGCGAGCTGCAGCCAGATCAACGTCGCGTGGAGCCAGGCCACCGACAACCCGGGCGGATCGGGCATCGGGAAGTACAACCTCTACCGCAACAACGTGCTCGTGCAGTCGACCATCGCGCCGAGCAACACCGCCGCCGACACGGGCCTCAACGCGTCAACGACGTACAGCTACGCCGTCACCGCGGTCGACAGGGCCGGCAACGAGTCGGTCAAGAGCACGAACGTCAACGCGACAACCCCATCGTGCGGCACGGTCGTGCCGGTGCCGACCGGATTCAAGGCCGACTCGACGAGCTGCGGTTTCGCAACCGCCACGTGGAACCCGATTTTCGACCCCAACAACACTTACGACATCAAGAAGTTCAACCTCTACCGCAACAACGTGCTCACCGCGACGGTGAACACGCCGGCGACCACCGCGGTCGCCGCCAACCTCTCGCCGCTGACGAGCTACTCGTTCGCCGTCACCGCGGTCGACTCGTCGAACCGCGAGTCGGCGAAGGCGGTGCCGTTCAGCCTCACCACGCCCGCGTGCCCACCGGCCGGCGCGTGGGCCAAGACCGTCGGGGGCGCAGGCTCCGAAGTGGCCTCGAGCGTCGCGGTCGACAGTGCCGGCAACGTCATCGTCGGCGGGATGTTCGCGGGGACCGCCGACTTCGGCGGAGGCCCTGTCACCGCGAGCCCGGCCGGCGAGATCTTCGTGGCCAAGTACTCGGCGACCCGCACGTTGCTGTGGGTCAACCACTACGCCGCGACGGCGACGTACCGGCCCGAACTCAACGCGGTTGCCGTCGACGCGGCCGGAAACGTGTTCGTCGGGGGCGGCTTCTTCGGGACGCTCTCCCTCGGAGGCGGGGCCCTCGTCAACGGCCAGGCCGGCTACCGCGACGCGTTCCTCGCGAAATACTCGACCACCGGTGCACACCAGTGGTCGCGCCGGTACGGCGGCCCGGTCGACGACAGCGTCAACGGCATCGCTATCGACAGCAATCAGAATCCGGTCGTCACCGGGTCGTTCAAAGGCGACAGCGTCGACTTCGGCGGCCGCACCCTCTCACACACCGGCGGAGCCTTCGGTGGAGATGAGACGTTCGTCGTCAAACTCTCCTCGGCCAACGCGACCAACCTGTTCGCGCGGGTGACAGGCTGCTCGGGAAGCGATCACGGGCGCGGCATCGCAGTCGACGCGGCCGACAACGTGATCGTTACCGGACTGGTCGGCAGTTCGTGCACCTTCGGCGGCGGCGTCCTGCTACCGCAGAACAACATCGACGCCTATGTCGTGAAATACGCAGCGTCGGGCGCGTTCGCCTGGGCCAAGACGTTCGGTGCCCAGTGGCAGGACCGCGGCAACGCCGTCGCCGTCGACGGCAGCGGCAACGTGATCGTCGCGGGAACATTCGCCGGAGTCGCCGATTTCGGCACCGGTCCGCTCGGCCGGTCCGGGTTAAGCCCCTGGGGCTTCGTCGCGAAGTTCACCGGGAGCGGCACGCCAGTCTGGTCGAAAGCGTTCGGCAGCGACTTCAGCACGCACGGGCACAGCGTCGCCGCCGACGGGGCCGGCAACGTCACCGTGACCGGCATGTTCGAAGGCACCGTCGATTTCGGCGGCGGCCCGCTGACTGCTCCCCAAGGGCAGGGCATTGCCCTGCCCAATGCGTACGTCGTGCAGTACTCGGCGACGGGCGCCCACGTCGCGTCGAACCGCTACGGACAATCGAACAGCGCGTCCCACGACGTGGCGATCGGCCCCGGCGGCGCGTTCGTCACCGGATTCTTCAGCGGCACCGTCGACCTCGGCTTCGGACCCGTCACAAGTGCCGGATTCGGAGACGTCTTCATCCTGAAGACGGGTCGCTGATCGGCCGTGTTCACTTTCCCGGGGGACAGATGAGAGCGCGGACGATTCTCATCCCGGTGTGCGTGACGCTCGCCGGCCTACTGGCGACAGCCGGCGCCGCGTCGGCGGCGACGCCCCGGCCGACGGGCCTGACCGCGACTCCGGCGTCGAGCACGTCGATCACGCTGCGCTGGGCCGACAAGAGCACCAACGAACGCGGGTTCGAGATCCAGCGCAGCCCCGCGAACACGTCGACGTTCACGCAGATCGCGACGACGGCAGCCAACGCGACCACCTACACGAACACCGGCCTCCCGCCTGCGACCGGGTACAAGTACCGCGTCCGCGCCTTGAAACCGCCCACCGGGTTCACGTCGTTCTCCAACGTCGCGACCGCCACGACGCTCGGCGGAACGACCACGACCACCACCACCACCACCACGAGCACGACCACGACCACGACGCCGGGTGCGACGGTGCCGACGCCGGGCGCATTCACAGCGAACGCGACGAGTTGCGCCTTCGCAGCCGCATCGTGGAACCCGATCTTCGATCCCAACGGCACCTACGGCATCACGAAGTACAACCTCTACCGCAACAACGTCGTTGTGAAGACGGTTAACGCACCAGCGACCACTGTCGTCGACACCGGCTTGGCACCACTGACGACCTATTCGTACGCAGTCACTGCGGTGAACGCTGCGAACCACGAGTCGGCCAAGTCCGCACTCGTGTCGACGACCACGATCGCGTGCCCGCCGGCCGGCGCGTCAGCGAAGACCATCGGCGGCACGGGTTCCGAATACGCCAACAGCGTCGCCGTGGACCCGGCCGGCAACACCGTGATCGCCGGTACGTTCAGAAACGCCGCCAACTTTGGCAACGGTGCGGTCACGGCCAGCCCGGTCGGCGACATGTTCGTCGCCAAGTATTCGCCGGCCGGTGCACTGCTGTGGGTCAACACCTACCCCAGCCAGACGTACCTCAACGAGATGAACAGCGTCGCGACCGACGCGGCCGGCAACGTCTTCGTCGCGGGCGCGTTCTTCGGCACCCTCAACCTCGGCGGCGGGCCGCTCGGCAACGGACAGGCCGGAAAGAGGGACGCGTTCGTCGCGAAGTACTCCTCGACCGGAGTTCACCAGTGGTCGCACCGCTTCGGTGGAATCATCGACGACGCGGCCAACGACGTCGCGGTCGACTCCGATGGCAACCCGGTCTTCACCGGCTTCTTCAAGGGAGCAGGCATCAACTTCGCCGGCAAGCCCCTTTCGAGCGGGATCTTCGGCGGCTACGACGCCTTCGTCGTCAAGCTGTCGTCGTTGACGGGCGCGAGCTCGCTCGCGTTCGCCACACCGTGCGGCAGCCTCGTTGGCGACGGCATCGCCATCGGCCCGAACAACGAAATCGTCATCACCGGGGCGCTCAGCGTGTCGTGCAATTTCGGTGGCGGCTTCGTAACACAGAACAACACCGACATCTTCGTCGCCAAGTACACATCGACTGGCGCGTTCGTCTGGGCGAAGTCGTTCGGAAACCAGTTCCAGGACTTCGGCCGTGCTGTCGCCGTCGCCGTCGATGCCGACGGAAACGTGATCATCAACGGGAGCTTCTCCAGCGCCGTCAACTTCGGGAACGGGCTCCTTGGCC
>JANNHK010000162.1:0-3525 GCA_031404355.1 Actinomycetes bacterium | reverse complement strand
CGAGGTGAAGGTGCTCCAGGCAGCGAGGAAAGCGAGCACGCGTCCGAGGCGAAGAAGACGTAGCGCCCGTGCCGAACGCGCGATCCGCAACGGCCGCAGGAACGGAATCGCGATGATCAGTAGATCAGGCCACGCGTGGCGGACGAACTTCCAACGCCCGGTCGTTGTCAGCGTGAGGCGTACCGCGAACTCGAACGTGAACGCGCACCAGATGAGGACATCGAGCGCGACGAACACTTGCTCCACCACGCTGGGAAGTTCGACGAAAAGCGGCACGACGAGAAGCGGGATCATCGCGAGAGCGAGAATCAGCAGAGGCAACTCCGACCTGTGCTCGAACCGCTCCAACGCCAGCTGCCGCTGCTCTTTCCCCACAGCCCGAAAGCGTACGACGCGTCACCACCTGACGCCTCTTTGTCAGTACCGCCCACCCGCTGTAGCGTTCCAGCTCTCGCGGGGGTGGGAACATGAAGTCACACGGCGGCGCACTCGTCATTCCGAACGCCGAGCGCGCTCGTCGCCGGCGCCGCACGGCCGCACTTATCGCGATTGTTTCGCTCGCGTCGTTGGGAGCATGCGGCGGGACCTCGGACGACGACACAACCGACGCGCTCGACGCAACGAACGCAACTACGACTTCCGCCGAGCGCGCAGTAGAGAACACAGTTGCTCCGACAACGGCTGCGCCAGTCACCGTCCCACCAACGACACCCCCGACCGTTCCGCCGCAGACTGCGGCTCCGCAAACCGCACCACCTCCGCCGCCGCCCACGAACCCGCCCGTGCCACCTCCCACGGACCCGCCGCCACCGGTCGAACCCGCGAATGAATGCCATCCGTCCTATGACCCGTGCGTGCCGTACGCAAGCGACGTCGATTGCGCAGGCGGCTCAGGCAACGGCCCCGCCTACACCGGACCCGTGAGCGTCATCGGCCCCGACGAGTACGACCTCGACCGCGACGGCGACGGTCTCGGCTGCGAATAGGCCGTAACCAAAGACCGTCGGCCGGAACCCCTTTGCGACGAGAAGAGCGTGCACGATGAAGGATGTCCGCGTCGATTTCGATGGTGAGCTTCGGTGCTGGAACTGCGGCTCGAAGGGATTCACTGAGAAGCGCACGTTTCGTTCGAAGGCTCTTGTCGGTGTCGGAGCGCTGTTGACGAAGAAGAAGCTCAAGTGCCAGACGTGCGGCGAATTTAACGACACGGGCAGCGCGAAGCCCTTTACCGGTCCTGCGTCGCGGAAGTGGCGAAAGGCTTGGGAGAAATCAGAACAGGCGAAGAGCGCTGCACAACGCCAAGTCGAAAGTCAGCAAGCACAGGTGAACGCGAGCGCCCTCGCGCAAGCACTGGTCGCCGAAGCCAGCGAAGGCGCAACCGCGAACGACGCGCAGACGGAGCCTTTACCGGACGGCCCGACCGCAACCGAGGCGCCCGGCTGTGTGCCTCCGCCTCCTCCGGCATGGCGACCCGACCCGAGCGGGAGGCATGAGTCCCGTTATTGGGACGGAAACCGGTGGACGCAACACGTCGCTGACAGCGGCACTCAGGCGACCGACCCGCCCACCGGGCTGTGATCGAGCCAACAAAGGGTCCTGCATCTCGATCGGTCTCGACCGCGATTTCGTCGTAGACCCGGGGAGACAGCTGGCTTTCGGGGTGGAACTCGACCGCGATACGGTGACCTGGACGGCACGGCGTTCGAGGTTGCCGTGGTCACAGATTTGCACGAGTGCGTGCAGATCGGTGACCACGACTACTTCTTCTGAATAAGTTCCGTCTTGAGAATGTGGAAACTCGGCGCGGTGGTGTTACCGCCGATCTGGGTCTCGTAAGAAAACGACCCCGTCGATCTCGCCCAGACGCGAACGACGTCTTCCTGGTCGATTCCGCTCAGTGCGGGGCACTCGGAAACGGCATCACCTGCCGAGAACAGGGCGTTGTCGCCTTCGTATTCGAAGTTGTACTCCCGTTGGCGGCTATCCCAGTAACCGCGGAAGGCACACGGTCCCGTGGCCGCGTCGTATTGCAGAATCTCAACGACGAGAAGGAACACCTGTCCTTCGACTGCATCAGGATCCTTGATGATCGCGTCGATGTCGGGTGCGATCGCAGACTCGGCCTGCACGGCCTCAGCTTGCTGCACGCATCCTTGTACCGCGCCGACAAGTCCACCCTCGTCCACGACGGGCGCCCACGAAGCCTCGTACTCGACCGAGCTGCTCGCCGATGTTCCCAAGAGCACGACTGCATCGCACGCCCGCTGTACCTCAGCGTTGACTTCCGATTGGAGCGTCTCCAAGGAAACCGTTGTCGTCGTGACCGGCGGACGCGTTGTCGTCACCCGCGGAGCCGTCGTGGTCTCGGGAGCTGCGCGATCCTCGCCGTCGTCTTCTTCGTCCGCGTCGACCGGGTCGGATTCGTCCGCGACTTCGGTGCGATCATCTGCCGGGGCGTCGGTGTCAGCGTCGCCGGACCCCGCCGCGAGAGCCATGACGGCAACCGCGAGTACGACCATCACGATCTGCGCCCAACCGGGCAGCGCGCGAAAGCTCAGCCAACCCCGCTTTGCGATTCCCGGCTTGTGCGGCACCTCACCTTGGACAGGCGGTGGCGTCTGCTCGTCCGTCATCGCGTGCACCCCCCGCGCAACGCTCAGCGAACTTTGTTACGCCATCCTTTCATGGTCCACACAATTGCGCACACAACGGCGGCGCGCACACCTCCGCACAACGGCAGCGGCCGCACCGGGGATGCCGGAGCGGCCGCTTGGTGTGACTGGCCGGCGAACCGGGGGCGTCAGGCTCCGATCACGTGTCGTCGATCACGGCGGTCGTGGTCGTCGTATCTTCGTCCGGCGCCGTGGTCGTCGTCGTCTCCTCTTCCGGAGCCGTCGTGCTGGTCGTGGGCTCGTCAGCGGCGGTGGTACTCGTCGTCGACTCCGGCACCGTCGTCGTCGTCGTGCTCGTCGTCGATGACGTTGTCGACGAGGTAGAAGAAGTCGAGGTCGAGGTCGAGGAACTCGACGACGACGTGGTGGCGTCGAGGGTCGACGTCGTCTCCTCGATGGGTATGTCGTCCTCGCAGTTGCACGTCTGGCGGCTCGACATGATCTTCACGACGCCGCGGTACTCGGCCGAGAAGTGCGCGAAGTGCGGGCCACCCCACGGCATGTTTGCGGGTGTGGTGACGACCTTCGTCTGTCCGGGGTTCACGACGACCTTGAAGAGGTAGCCGTTCGCCGCGGGTCCGCCGATCTCGGCCGGCACCTTGTCTCCCAAGGTGATGTAGACGGTGAGGACTTCGGGCGCCCACGTCTGCTTGTCGTTCGACAGCGACTGATTGTCGGTCACGTTGCTCACGAGGAAAGTCGGGCTGAACTGCGCCTTCGGGCACTGCTTCTGCAACAAGATGTGTTGGCGGGGCGGGGCCGGCACCGCCCCACTCAGGCCCATGTTCAGCACCACGATCCCGGCGAGCGAAGCAGCCAACGCCCCCGCGGCGACGAGCCGTCGTCGTTGCAT
>JANNHK010000161.1:0-1804 GCA_031404355.1 Actinomycetes bacterium | reverse complement strand
CACCCTTGTAGCGGTATTCCATGCGAGCAGATTCGCGGCCCCAGGGAATGAAGACCTTGCCCGAGAAGTAGCTCTGCTGGCTGGTCGGAGCGCCGAGGATCTCCTGCACCTGCGACTCCGTCATGCCCGTGGTGACGCGCGCGAGCCTGGAGCCCGCCGGGGCGTTGCCCGCAGGCGGCTTGCTCGCCGCAGCCGGGGCGGCTGCCGGAGCAGCGGCAGGCGCCGCGCTAGCGGCGCTCGCCGTCCCTGCGACGGAGCGCGTGTACTGCGAGGCTACGTAGCCCCTCACGCCTGACGCGGACTCGACGTACTGCCAGCCACCCTCTGCGGCTTGCGGCGCGCTGACGCGGTCGCCGCGCTTGAGCGAGCCGAGGACGGCGCCGGTCGTGTTCGGCGTTGCGCGGATGTTCAAGCTGGCGGCGGTGATCTCGACCATCGGCGGCGCGCTCTCCTGCACCGCAGCGTGCGCTGCCGCGGGCGCCGGCGCCGGCTCGGCGGCCTGCTTCGAGGCGCAGCCGGCGAGCGCGAGCGCGCTCCCCATTCCAACCAGTGCGATCGCGACCTTCAAGCGTGTCATGCTGAGATTCCCCCTTCGCGGGACGGTGCGTCCCACGCGCGGCATTCTACCGTTCTGCGCGCAGACGGCGACCATGGCGATCCGCGAGCGGCCGAAAATGCGAAGGCCCCCAGCGGAGATCGCCGGAGGCCCTCGCGTTCGTTCGGTCGTTCGTCCAGGACTTCCCGGGCAGGCTGGGGGAGCCCGAGCCCTCCAGCTCGAGCTCCCGCCACCCGTCCCCCGGGCTACGTTTCAGGCCTCGGCGCGCACGGGTGCGTGTGCACCCGACGTGTGCGGGCTCGAGATGGACGGCGGTACGCCGACCAGCGATGACCCGCGCATGGCGAAGTCGGGATAGGCCGAGCTGCCATGCTCGCCGATGTCGAGGCCCTCCATCTCCTCTTCCGGCGATACGCGCAGGCCCATCGTGAGCTTGATCGCGTACCAGAAGACGAACGAGATGCTGAGCGTGAACAAGCCGACGTAGGCGATGCCCTTGAGCTGCACCATCACCTGCGCCATCGGCGTGAGCCCGGTGGCCAGCGCCGCGATGTCGGTCGCGATCTGCGTGTCGTAGAAGAACCCGAGTGCGAGCGTGCCCCAGATGCCGTTCACCAGGTGGACGGAGAGGGCGCCGACGGGATCGTCCAGTTTGGCGCGGTCGAACGCCAGCACGGCGACTACCACGAGTCCGCCACCGATCAGCCCGATCAGAGCCGCCGACGGAATCGTCACGAAGGCGCAGGGCGCCGTGATGGCGACCAGGCCCGCAAGGGCGCCATTCAGGATCATCGAGAGGTCGGGCTTGCCGAGCAGCAGCCAGGCCGTGCACATCGCGCCGAGCGCGCCGGTCGCGGCGGCCATGTTGGTGGCCACTAGGATGTGCGCGATCGCGGTGCCGTTCATCGCGGCCATCGTCGAGCCCGGGTTGAACCCGAACCAGCCGAGCCAGAGCACCAGACAGCCGAGCGCGGCCGACGTCATGCTGTGTCCCGGCATCGGGTTCACGCGGCCGTCCTTGGCGTACTTCCCGATGCGCGGTCCGAGCACCAGCACGCCCGCGAGCGCCGCCCAGCCGCCGACCGAATGCACGACGGTGGAGCCGGCGAAATCGCGGAAGTTGTTGGCGCCGAGCAGGCCGCCGCCCCAGATCCAGTGGCCGGTGATCGGGTAGGCGAAGGCGACGTGCAAGAAGCTGAACACCAGGAAGGAGCTGAACTTGATGCGTTCGGCGTCGACGCCCGACAC
>JANNHK010000160.1:0-9371 GCA_031404355.1 Actinomycetes bacterium | reverse complement strand
GTCGAACTCGTGCACCAACTCCGCGGCGAGGCGGGCCCGCGTCAGATCGAGAACGCGCGCGTCGGCCTCGCCCACACGGTCGGCCGCGGCGCCAACGCCTGCTGCGTCATCGTCACCCGCTAGCGCCCTCGGCTAGCCGACGCGGTCGTTGTAGTCCTCGATTGCCTCGTTCGAACCCTCGGTTGCTTGGGCCAGCGCGTCCTCGGGCGGCAGACCTTCGGCGAACATTGCCGCGATCGCGTCGATGACCGCGCCGCGCATGCCTTCGCCGCGCGCACCGGCCGGCCCGAGCACCGGCCCCGCGGTCGCGAGGTTGTCGGCGCCCGCGAGGAGCTGGTCGTACGCGACCTTCAGCTCGGGTTGCTCGGCCCAGCGTTCGACGAGCGGCGAGATCGTCGTCGACGATTCGCGGATCGGGATGTAGCCCGTCGCGGCGGCCCACTCGGACTGCGTTTGCTCGTCGGCGAGGAACTCCGCGAACTTCCACGCGGCGGCCTGTTCGGCATCGCTCGACCGGTTCACGATGTAGTTCGAAGCACCGCCGACCAGCACACCCCCGTCGGCACTCGCGGGGCCGGGCATCGGCGCCGCACCAAGGTCGACGTTGGGGTACTGCCCTTGGTCGAACAGCTGGAAGATGGTGCCGAGCGCGGCCGACGAGTCGATGGTCATTGCCGACTCGTTGTTGGGGATCGCGACGTAGTGCTCGATGTCGCCCGTGCCGGTCGACACGAGCAGGCCGTCCTGCTGCATGTCCGAGAGCCACGTGTACAGCTCGAGCCCGGTCTCGTTGTCGAACGCCACCGCAGTCGTGCGCGCGTCGCGCCCGTTGCCGTTGTTCACGTATTCCTCACCGGCCTTGGCCATCCACTGTTCCGTGAACCAGGCATCGGTCTTGAACGAAATCCCGTGCGTTGCCACGCCGGCGTCGACGATCGTTTGCGAAGCCTCACGCACTTCTTCGAGCGTGGTGGGAGGCGCTTCGGGGTCGAGGCCGGCCGCGGTGAAGGCCGCCTTGTTGTAGTAGAGGATCGGGTTCGAGACGTTGAACGGCATCGCGTACTGAATGCCTTCGACCGTGTACCGGGTGAGCACACGATCGATGATGCCGCTCGTGTCGTAGTCGTCGGCCGCGATACACGCCGCCGCGGGCACGATCGACTGCGAGTCGATGAGTAGCTGCAGGTTGGTTTCCTCGCCTTGATAGAGGTCGGGCAACTCCTCGGTGCTCAATCCGGCCGTGTAGCGCGTCAAGTTCTCGGAGTAGCTGGGCGACGCCGAGAGCGTGACGCGCACGTCGGACTGCGACGCATTGAACTCGTCGGTGAGCCGGATGAGTTCTTCTTCGTTGGCGCGCGTCATGGCGTGCCAGTACTCGATCTCGACCGGCTTGTCGGCGTCGGCGAGCGCGTCGACCGGGCACAACGACGGATCGACTTCGGCCGCGTCGTCGTCGCCGGGGGCGGCGGTGCCGTCGGTGCCGTCGGGGGATGCATCGTCGTCGTCATCGCCGCCACCACAACCGCCGGCGACGAGCGCCAGCGCGAGCACGAGAGGGAGCCATCGCTGAGGTCGCATATGCCCTTCTATCCTTTGACGGCGCCGGCCGTGAGGCCGCGCACGAGCTGCTTCTGGAACACGATAAGCAACACGAACAGTGGAATGGACGCGAGGACGAGCGCCGCGAACGCAACGTTCACCTGGTCGACGCTTCCCTCGCTGACAAAACCGAGGCCGACCTGCACCGTTCGGTGGTCCTCCGTCGAGGCCACGAGGGGCCAAAGGTACTGGTTCCACGCCCCGAAGAAGGCGAACAGACCCAGCGCCGCGATCGACGGCCGGGCCAGTGGAATGGCGACCCGGGTGAGGAACCGGAAGTGGCCGTACCCGTCGAGCGCGGCGGCGTCGCGCAGGTCACGGGGCAGCGACAGGAAGGCCTGGCGCACGAGGAACGCGCCGAAGCCGGTCGCGAGGAAGGGCAAGGCGAGGCCGCCGTAGGTGTCGAAGCCGATGTAGTCGCCGACCAGCGGAAGGTCGCCGAAGTCGGTGATGGTGTCGAGGTTGACGAAGAACACGACCTCGAACGGGATCATCATCGTGGTGAGAAACACGACGAAGAGCGTGCGCTTGAGCGGGAAGTCGAGGAACGCAAACGCGTAGGCCGCGAGTACCGCGGTGACGACCTGGCCGGCGACGATCAACGTCGTGACGACGACGCTGTTCCCGAGGTATTCGCCGATGTGGCCTTCGTTCCACGCGGTCGAGTACCCGCCCCACAGCGCATCGCCGGGTGAGACCCAGAAGTTCGCCTTCTTCAGAAGCTGTTCGGGCGGGAGGAGTGAGTTGACGACCATCATGTACAGCGGGAACACGAACATAAGCGCCAGCACGGTGAGCAGTGCGTAGCGCCCCGCGGTGCGGTACCACCTCCTACCGCTCATACGTCACCCGCCGTTCGAGGAACCGCAGCTGTACGACCGTCAGCAGGAGCGTGATCGCGAACAAGGCCATGGCGTACGCCGCCGCGGCGCCCTGGTCGGGTGGGTTGCCGAGCGCGGTGGTCTTGATCGCGTACGTGAGTACGTTCGTGCGGTCTCCGGGGCCGCCTTCGGTCAAGAGGTCGACCTGGGCGAACGCTTGGAACGCAAGGATCGACCCGACGACGACCGCGAACAGGAGGGTCGGTGAAAGCAGCGGCATCGTCACCCGGAAGAATCGCCGGAACGCACCGGCTCCGTCGACACGCGCCGCTTCGAGCAGATCGTCGGGCACGGCCTGGAGCCCGGCCGAGATGACGATGAACGAGAGGCCGAGGTTCTGCCAGATCGTGACGCCGCACACCGCGATGAATGCGAGCCGAGGGTCGTCGAGCACGGGGGTCTCGCCCTCGCGGTGCAACAGCTTCGTGAGCACGCCGAGCTGTTGGTTGAACAGCGTGAAGAACAACACCGACGCCACCGCGATGGAGGTCGCAACCGTCGACGAGAAGATCGTGCGGTAGATCCCGATTCCTCTCAGGCGTTGATGCCCCGCGACCGCGAGCAGCACGCCCAACGAGATACCGACGGGCACGGTGAAGAGTGCGAACTTGACCGTGACGAAGAGGCTGTTGCGGAAGTCTTCCGACCCCCACTCGTCGAGGTACTGCTCGAGACCGACCCATGTGGAGTCGCCGCCGAACAGCGGCTGCTCGTACAACCCGAGCCACGCCGTGCGCAGGAACGGGTAGAAGATGAACGTTCCGAACACCAGGAGCGCCGGCAACACCAGCGCGTAGCCGAGCAGCGCTTCCCGCATCCGTCGGCTCACGGGCTGGTCCGTTCCCCCGTCGCGACGGCGAAGGCGTGGAGGTCGGCGGCGGCGGCGCTCAGCGTTACCGTCGCGTCGACCGCGGGCTGTTCGTCGTCGGTGGCCTGACGCACGATCACGATGCTGCCGTCGGACAACCGGCAGCCGATGTGGCGTTCGTGACCCAGCGACTCGACCGCAATCACGAGGCCCGACACGAACTCCGGTCCGCCGAAGTGCAGGTGTTCCGGCCGGACACCGACGACGACATCGTCGCCGCGCCCCACCAACCCGCCGGCGATCATGTTCATCGGCGGGTTCCCGATGAACTCGGCGACGAAACGGTTGGCCGGCCGCCGGTAGACCTCCTGGGGCGGCCCGACTTGCAGCAACACGCCGTCGCTCATGATCGCGATGCGGTGGCCCATCGTCATCGCTTCGGTTTGATCGTGCGTGACGTAGATGACCGTCGCTTCCAACCGGCGTTGCAGCTCGACCAGCTCGGCCCGAGTCTGCACTCGGAGCTTGGCGTCGAGGTTCGAGAGCGGCTCGTCCATGAGGAATGCCTTCGGCTCGCGCACGATGGCGCGCGCCAGGGCGACCCGTTGGCGCTGACCGCCCGAGAGTTGCGCGGGCTTGCGTTCCAGGAGCTCGTCGAGCCCGAGCGAAGCCGCGGCGTCCTTCACCAGCCGATCGCGCGCTTCGGGTGCGACCTTGCGGCTGCGCAGGGGGAACTCGATGTTCCGGCGCACCGTCATGTGCGGGTACAGCGCGTAGCTCTGGAACACCATTGCGATGTCGCGGTCTTTGGGCTCGCGATCGTTGACCACGTCGTCACCGATGACGATCTTGCCGGAAGTCGGATCCTCGAGCCCCGCGATCATGCGCAGTGCGGTGGACTTGCCGCACCCCGACGGGCCGAGGAGCACGAGGAATTCGCGGTCGGCGATCTCCAGTGAGAGGTCGTCAACCGCGACGACGGACCCGAAGCGCTTGCTTACGTGGTCGAGGACGACGCGGGCCATGCGGGCGTCATCTTGTCACCGGCGATCACCGGGCGCGCAGGAACCACCCGTGCGGGTCCCACGCGCGTAGCGCGCCGACCTCACTCGGCGTTACCGGGGGCAGTTCGTGGACGGATTCGGCGACCGCGAGGTCCCAGCCGCACGCATCCCGCGCCCGTTCGATGCGCTCGGCGAGGGGTTCGGGTCCGGCCGGAACCGCGACGAGCCGCAGGTCCTGGGTGTCGTCGTCGCGCCCCAGGATCCCGAGGTCGGTGACGAGCGCGGTGACCGCGCGGCCGGGCGACGTCACGTACGCGCACTCGTCGGGCGTGCGTTGCGGCGTGAGCGTGGCCACGACGATGCACTCGTCGGCCGTACTCGCGACGTCGTTGCCCCCGCCGCTGCCGACGAGGAACGGGCCGCCGGTCGGGACGAGCGTCGTCGAGTTGATGTTGCCCCGCTTGTCGATCTGGGCGCCGCCGAGGCAGCCGATGACCCGGGTACCGGGCCCGGCGACGAGCGCGCCGAGCACCATCTCGGCGTCGCCGAGCATCGTCGCGGTCGGGAAGTTGCGATGGTTGAGCACGAACGGATCGGCGGGCGTCGCGTCGTAGCCCCACAGTCCGATCTCGGCCGTGAGTTCGACCGCGCATCCGCGGTCGCGAGCCAGTTGCACGCCCAGCCACGCCGAGAGATTCGCGACACCGGCTCCGGCGAGCACCGCGTTGTGGCCGGCCGCTTCGATCCGGTCGGCCAGATGGCGCGCACCCCACACCGCGGCGCGCTCCCACGCGTTCGGTTCGCTACCGAGATCGGGCCCGTGCTCGTCGGCTTCAGCGCGCCACGAGTCGGGCGCGGCCTTGGCCCGAAGCGCGGCGACGCGTTCCGCGCCGACGCGTTCCAGCCATTGGTCCTGTGTCTCGACGTCGAGAATCCATTTCTGGATCCAGTCGTCGTAGTCGTCGCGCCTGGTTGCGGCGCGGGCTTCGACCCAGAAGTCGTAGTCCTCGCCGTAGCCGTCGACGGGGAGGCCACCCGCGTACAGACCACCGGGGTGCGCTCCCATGGGCGCCTCGACGACCGCGAGCACGCGGTGCGCGGGAATGCGCACGAGATGCGACCAGGGCCGGATGTCGTCGACGATTCTCTCCACAGTGACGACCGCGCCCCGCCGCGCGCCGAGCACGCCCCACACGCCTTCGAGCGACGGCGGCTGCAACGCGACGTTGCCCTCGCGGTCGGCGATCGGCGCGTGCAGCAATGCGACGTCGGCCCGGAGGGCGGACACGACCCCGAGTTGACCGAACGGCGAGTCGACCAGCGCGAACCCATCGTTGTCGGCCATCGACGAACCGGCGATCGACGACGTGACCATCGCGGGCAGCCCGCGCGCACCTGCCTGCAAGCGCTGCGTAAACGCGAGGAACGACCAGTGTTCGACCTCGACTTCGCCTCGCTCGAACGCCCCCGCGAACCAGGGATTCGGTGTGAAGTTGGGGAACGTGTCGCCCGAGTAGCCGGTGACGACCTTGCGCACGAGACCGCCCCGGAAGAACAGCGCACCCAGACTCGACAGCGAGAGCATCACGAGCGTGAACTCGGGATCTCGCCCCCACCACTGCCGGACGACCTCGCGCGCGGCCGCACTCCACCGAGTGTGACCAACGACCAATTGCAGTACGTCGCCCTTCTGAACGTGGCGAGCGACCGCGTCGGAGAGCGTCGAGCGCTTGTCGGGCACGGACGGAAACCTAGCCAGCCGGAACCGTTGTACCCTCTTCGACGTGGCGGCCGAGGCAGTACAACCAATCGAGGGACGCCGCTATCGCGGCAAGTCCGCCGAAGAACGGCGGGCCGATCAGCGCCAGCGCCTGGCGCGCGCGGCCATCGAGGAGTTCGCCGACCGCGGCTATCACAAGACCTCGGTCGAGGACATCGTGCGCCGGGCCAAGACCAGCCGAACCGCGTTCTACGCGTTCTTCGACAACCGCGACGACGCCATGTACGGCGCACTCCAGATGTCGTTGCGCCTGTTGCTCGATCACGTCCAGGCCGCGCTCTACGCGGCGAAGCCGGGCGACGATCTACTCGCGGTCGCGATCACGGCGTACGTCGAGTACCTCGCCATCGACCAGTCGGCTGCGGCCATCATGCTCATGGAAGCGCGCGGTGCGTCGCCCGAAGTCAACATGTTGCGCAGTCGTACCCGGCGAGAACTCGCCGACCTGATCCGCGACATGTGGGCCGAATTCGACCGGCCCGCAGCCGAGGGCAAGTACGCACAGACCATCTCGATGGGTGTACTCGGCATCATCACGGAATCGATGCTGCACCTCGCCGAGACCGGTCGGTTGTCCGAGGCGCCCGAGCACGTCCCGGCCGTCATCACGGCCGTGAACCGCGTCCTCGGCCGCCCCGAGAATCCTGAAAAAATTCCGCGCCCGATCTTGGCGTGACACTGCGCGCCCCGGCGCGATACTGGGTGCAGCCGCGGACCCGGCCGCACCCCCACTGCGGCCGGACCGCGGCCGTTTCGCACTCCACGCGCGAACATGCACGGGATGAAGTTCGGAATCGTCACTCCAGTGCTCACGATGCTCCCTCGTGCACACGCACAGTGGGAACGAGACGCGACGTTCGACGATGTCGTACACGTGGTGCGGACGGCGGAACGACTCGGGTATCACCACTGCACATGTTCTGAACACGTGGTCGTACCAGATAAAGTGGCCACCGTACGCGGTGGTCGCTACTGGGACCCTCTCGCCACGTTCGGCTTTCTCGCGGGCGCGACCTCCGAAATCAGATTCGCGACCCACGTATTGGTGCTCGGCTATCACCACCCGCTGGAGATTGCGAAGCGGTACGGGACACTCGACGTGATCGCGAAAGGCCGGCTGATCCTCGGCGTCGGTGTTGGTTCACTCGAGGAAGAGTTCGCGCTCCTCGACGCGCCGTTCGCGGACCGCGGGGAACGGGCCGACGACGCGATGCGGGCACTGCGCGCGTCGCTCGGGCAGCGCAACCCGTCGTACGCAGGTTCGCACTACTCGTTCTCCGGGTTCGTGATCGACCCGTGCGCGGTACAGACCGACATGCCTATGTGGGTCGGCGGCCGCACCGCTCGGTCGTTGCGACGCGCCGTGGAACTCGGTGACGGGTGGGCCCCATTCGGCCTTTCCTCCGGCGACCTCCACGACATGCTGACTCGTGCCCGCGACACCGAATCGTGGCGACCAATCGCCGTCGTGCTCCAGAACGAACACCCACTCGATCCGCTCTCGGAACCCTCCCGTGTCTCTGACGCGCTCGCGCGATTCACCGAGATCGGCGCTACGCATCTCAACGTGCGGTTTGTGCACCACTCGCGTGAGCACTACTGCGAGCAGCTCGCCGCGCTCGTCTCTCTAGTTTGAAGCCAAGTGGTTGCGCAGCAACCACTGAGCTTCAAACCCAACTCACAGGCGTTCGATGACAGTGGCGTTGGCTTGGCCGCCGCCTTCGCACATGGTTTGGAAGCCGTAGCGGCCGTTCGTGGCTTCGAGGTGGCGGAGCAGGCGGGTCATGAGCGTGACGCCCGACGCGCCGAGCGGGTGGCCGAGCGCGATCGCGCCGCCGCGGGGGTTGAAGCGCTCCATCGGGTAGTCGAACTCCTTTTGCCACATGAGCGCGATCGACGCGAACGCTTCGTTGCACTCGACGGCATCCCACTGGTCGGGGGTCATACCCGTGCGTTCCATCAACTTGTACGTGACCGGGACCGGTGCCGACAACACGAGCACCGGGTCCTCGGCCGCGACGGCGAAGTGCCGGAACGCGGCGCGGATCGGCAGGCCATTCGCCTCCGCGAACGAACGCTCGGCAATGATCATCGCGGCGGCGCCGTCCGTCATCTGCGACGAGTTGGCCGCGGTGATATCGGGCGCGGGCTGGTCGTCGGACACCCACGCCGGCCCCAGTGACGCGATCTTCTCGAGTGACGCGTCGACGCGGATGCCCTCGTCGGTGGTGAGGACCTCGCCCGTCAGTTCGCCGTTCTCGTCCTTCTTCGGCACCGGGATGATCTCGCCGGGGAAGAACCCGTCGGCCGTGCTCGCCGCAGCCCGCTGGTGCGACTGGAGCGCGAACGCGTCCATCTCTGCGCGCGTGATCCCCCACTTGTCGGCGAGCACCTGCGCGACCCAGAACTGGATTCCCAACGTGTTGTTCGTGTTCTCCAAGAAGTCGGGGCTGAACGGTCCGGTGCCGCCGCGCGCATTCGACGACATCGGCGCGCGCGTCATCGACTCCACACCGCACGCGACACCGATGTCGTACGCACCCGCGATGACGCCCTGCGCGACGAAGTGCATCGCCTGCTGCGACGAGCCGCACTGCCGGTCGACACTCGTCGCCGGGACACTCCACGGCAGCCCGCCCGCGACCCACGCGTTGCGGGTGACGTTGCACCCCTGCTCCCCCGCCTGCGTGACGCACCCACCGACGACATCATCGATGCGTGCCGGGTCGATGTCGTTGCGTTCGACAACGGTTTTCAGGACCAGACCCAACAAATCGCTCGGATGCCATCCCGACAATGCACCCTTGCGTTTGCCGAATGCCGACCGACCGCAGTCGACGATCACCGCTTCGCGTGTCATAGCCTGAATCGTATGCGGCTCGCCGTTTTGGTGAAGCAGATCCCGAACTTCGAGGAGATGGAGCTCGGGCCCGACGGCCGGCTTCGGCGCGACGGCATCGAACTCGAGATGAACCCGTATTGCCGGCGCGCGGTGAGCCAGGCCGTCGAGCTCGCGGCCGCGCGGCCGGGCTCGTCGGTGACGGTGATCACGCTCGGTCCTCCGGCCGCCGAGGACACGTTGCGCGAGGCCATCGCGTGGGGTCTGGATCGCGCCGTCGATATCGCGGGCGTCCTCGTGACCGATCCCGCGTTCGCCGGTTCCGACACGCTCGCGACTGCGAAGGCGCTTGCGGCGGCGCTGATGCAGGTCGGTCCGTTCGACCTGGTGCTCGCCGGTCGCAACTCGGTCGACGCCGACACGGGCCAGGTCGGGCCGGAAGTCGCGGAACTGCTCGACC
>JANNHK010000159.1:0-12519 GCA_031404355.1 Actinomycetes bacterium | reverse complement strand
GACGCGCGACCAGAAGCAGAGTCAGAGAGCGTCGATGATCGCGACGAGGGCCGAGACCGCGGCGAAGACAAGGACCGCAGGTCGGAGCCAGCCGCGGTCGAGCACGGCGAGGAAGCGGCGGGCGAGCAGCGTGCCCGCGATGACGAACGGGAACATGTAGAGCGCGAGCACGATGTCGGCGCGGTGTATCTCACCCACCATCGAGAGCGTTGCGATCGAGAGCAGCGTCCCGAAGAAGAACGTCGCCGCGAGTGTGCCGCGCATGGTCGGCCCGGGATGGTGTTGGTAAAGCAGCGCGATCGGCGGCCCGCCGATGCCGGCCGCGGTTCCGGTGATGCCCGACACCGCGCCCGCGGCCATCTGAGTGCCGGGGTTCACCGGAATCGGAGGCGCGGCGATGCTGATCAGCACCGCGAACAACACGAAGAGGCCGACGAGCACCGCGAGCGATTCGGTCGCGAGTTGGGTCACGATCCACGCGCCGACGATCGAGAACGGAGTCCGGCCGACCATCACCCAGACGACCGCCCGCCGTTCGATGGCGTGGAACTCGTGGCGCATCATCGCGATCGAGATCGGGAGCCCGAGGATCACGACGGTCGCAGGTAGCGCCTCGGGCGCGACGATCGCGATGACCGGCACCGTCACCAGGTTGATGCCGAACCCAATCGCCCCCTGGATCGTCGCCCCGGCAAAGGCTGCCGCCATCGCGATGCAGATATCAGCGGTCGACAGGTCCATAACGGTCGGCGGAGCATACGAGGGAGGGGCGGACCCGACCGGGCTTTACACTGGGCCCGTGACCCGCCGCTTCTTCGTGCGTACCTACGGGTGCCAGATGAACGAGCACGACTCGGAACGCATCGCGGGCCTCCTCGTCGAGGAAGGTATGGAGCCCACCGACGATCTCGAGTCGGCCGACGTGGTCGTGCTGAACACCTGCTGCATCCGCGAGAACGCCGACAACAAGCTCTACGGGCACCTCCAGCGGCTCAAGACGCTGAAGGACGAACGCCCCGAGGTGCAGATTGCCGTCGGCGGGTGCCTGGCTCAGAAGGACCGTGACCTCGTGCGCGAGCGGGCCCCCCACGTCGACGTCGTGTTCGGCACGCACAACCTTGCGCACGCGCCCGAGTTGCTCGCCCGAGCCGCGCTCGAAGGCCCCGTCGTCGAGATCCTCGACGAGCACGAGGCGTACCCCTCCGCCTTGCCCGCCCGACGCGAGGTCGACCACAGCGCGTGGATCACGATCCAGATCGGTTGCGACAACTCGTGCGCGTTCTGCATCGTGCCGTCGGTTCGGGGCAAAGAAGTCAGCCGCCGCATGGGCGACATCATCCACGAGATCGAGACGCTCGCCGCCGACGGCGTGGTCGAGATCACCCTCCTCGGCCAGAACGTCAACTCCTACGGCCGCGACCTCGGCGCCGGCCAGTACCGGCCGCAGTTCGGCGACCTGCTCCGGGCCGTCGACGCGGTCGAAGGAATCGAACGCATCCGGTTCACGTCGCCGCACCCGAAGGACCTGCGCGCCGAGACGATCGCGGCTATGGCCGAGTGCCGCACCGTGTGCGAACACCTGCACCTGCCGTTGCAGTCCGGCAGCGACCGCACGCTGGCGCGTATGCACCGCGGCTACACCGCCGAGCGCTACCTCGAACGCCTGGCCGCGGCACGCGCCGCGATCCCGGACCTCGCGGTGACGACCGACATCATCGTCGGCTTCCCGGGCGAGACCGACGACGATTTCGAACGCACACTCGATGTCGTGACCGCTGCCGAATACGACGCGGCGTACACGTTCGTGTTCTCGCCCCGCCCGGGCACCGAGGCGGCCGAGATGGTCGACGACTTTGTCCCGGCCGACGTCGTCAAGGAACGCATGCAGCGCCTGACCGAACTCGTCGAACGCATCGGGTTCGCGAAGCACCAGGCCCGCATCGGGCGGGTCGAGAACGTGCTCGTCGAGGGACCGTCGAAGAAAGACCCGGATGTGCTCTCGGGTCGCACCCGTGGGCACAAGCTCGTGCACTTCCGCGCCGACGAACTCTTCCCCGGCGACTGCGCCGACGTGCGCATCACGTCAGCCGCGTCGCACTTCCTGCGGGGTGACTACCTCGCCCGCACCCGGGCGGCGCCCCGCCGTCGCGTTCGCATTCCCGTTGAGGTGGTGTGACACTTCATCTGGCGCTGGTCGGACCGACGGCGGCGGGGAAGTCCGCACTTGCGCTGGCGATCGCGCGGTGCCGCACCGACGTCGAGATCGTATCGCTCGACTCCATGCAGGTGTACCGCGGCATGAACATCGGCACCGCCAAGCCGACGTCCGCCGAGCAGGCCGAAGTACCGCACCACCTCGTCGACGTCGCCGACCCGCACGAGGACTGGTCGGTGACGCGCACACAGGAGTTGGCGCGCGCGGCGATCGCCGACATCGAAGCGCGCGGCCGGCGCGCCCTGCTCGTCGGTGGCACGGGGCTGTACGTGCAGGCGGTCGTCGATGCCTTCACCGTTCCCGGCAACGACGACGACATTCGCGACCGCCTCGTCATCGAGACCGGCACCGACGAAGGCCTCGCCGCCGCATACACGCGCCTCGTGGATCTCGACGCCCCCGCCGCCCACCGCATCGAACCGGGCAACCGGCGCCGCATCGTCCGTGCCCTCGAAGTCATCGAGTCGACCGGCCGGCCGTTCTCCTCGTTCGGACCCGGTCTCGACGCGTACGCCGCGCCCGCGATCGACGTCCGCCTCGTCGGCTGCTGGTTGCCACGCGAGGAACTGGCGCGCCGCATCGACCTGCGGTTCACGCAGATGCTTGCCGCCGGCCTGCTCGACGAGGTCGCCGCGCTCACGACCCACCCGGGTGGCCTGTCCCGCACCGCCGCGCAGGCGATCGGGTACAAGGAGTTGCTCGCCCACCTCCAGGGTGAATGCACGCCGGACGACGCCCGTGCTCTCGCGGTCAGCCGCACCCGCCAGTTCGCCCGCCGCCAGCGGGTCTGGTTCCGGCGCGACCCGCGCGTCGTCTGGATGGGTGCGGCGCGGAATATCGAGGCGAGCATCGACGCGGTCCTGGCAACCTGGGAAGTCCCCTCGACACCGAGAGAGGCGCGCGCACGATGACCGTTCACCTCTCGAAACTCCACGCGACCGGTAACGACTTCCTCGTGCACCTCGCGGTCGACGCGGGCGCACCGCAACTCGACGCGGTGACGATCGCAGCGCTGTGCGACCGCAACCGCGGCATCGGTGCCGACGGCCTCATCATCATCGGGCCGGGCGGCGACGGTGCCGACTGCACGATGACGCTGCGCAACGCCGACGGGGGCCTGGCCGAGATGAGCGGCAATGGGATCCGCTGCCTCGCGTGGGTTGCCGCGCGTGCGGCGCTGGGAACGCCCGAGGAGATTGTCGTCGACACCGCCGCGGGGCGTCGGGTCGTCGTACTCGAACGCGACGCGGACGGCGATGTCGTCGCCGCCGACGTCGACATGGGCCCGGTCACCTTCGAACCCGGGCGCATCCCGGTCGACGCGCCGTCGGCCTTCGACCTGGAGGCGACCGTCGACGATGTCGTGTACGCGGGCGACGCTGCGGGCATGGGCAACCCGCACTTCGTCGTGTTCGTCGCCGACCCCGCGGCCACGCCGGTCGCGCAGCACGGCCCCGTCATCGAAGACGACGCCCGCTTTCCTCGGCGCGTGAACGTCGAGTTCGTCGCGGTGGCCGGACCCGACCGGCTCACGATGCGCGTATGGGAGCGCGGCGCGGGCGAAACCCAGTCGTGCGGCACCGGCGCGTGCGCAGCCGCTGCGGTCGCGCACCGGCGCGTCCTCGTCGGCGATCGCGTCCAGGTCGACGTTCGGGGCGGAAGCCTCACCGTCGCGCTGGGCGAGACGATCCGACTCGGCGGGCCCGTCGTCCACGTCTTCGACGTCGACATCCCGCACGAGCGTCTGTTGCGCGCTCTCGCGAGGACGCCATGACGGATTCCCGTTCGCATCAGGGCCGTCATCGCCGGCGCCTCACCGCGACCGAGGTCGAGCTCGGTCGCGTCCGTCAGCGCGGGCTGCTCGTCGGTACCGGCTACGGCACGAGGTCGGTCGAAGACGCCGAAGCATCACTCGACGAGCTTGCCCAACTCTCCGAGACGGCAGGAGTCGAACCGGTCGACGTCGTGTTGCAACGCCGGTCGGTCCCCGATGCGGCGACGTACATCGGCAAGGGCAAGGCCATGGAACTGAAAGAACTCGGCGTCATGCTCGACATCGACCTCGTCGTGTTCGACGACGAGCTCACGCCCGCCCAACAACGCAATCTGGAGAAGATCTTCGAAGTCGACGTCGTCGACCGGGTCGCGCTGATCCTCGACATCTTCGCCCAGCACGCGACCAGCCAGGAGGGCATGATCCAAGTCGAGCTTGCGCAGCTGCGCTATCGATTACCGCGCCTGCGGGGCAAGGGTATGCAGCTGAGCCAACAGGCCGGCGGTATCGGCGCCGGGCGGCGTGGCCCCGGTGAAACGCAACTCGAAGTCGACCGGCGCCGACTGTTGCGCCGGGTGCAGAAGCTCGAACGCGACCTCAAGCAGCTCGCGGCCACGCGTGAAACGCAGCGCAAGGCTCGCCGCCGCCGCGACCTCCCGAATGTCGCGATCGTGGGCTACACGAACGCAGGCAAGTCGACGCTCCTGAACAAGCTGACGGGCGCGGGTGTCCTCGTCGAGGACCAGCTGTTCTCGACGCTCGACCCGACGACGCGCCGGTTGCACCTTCCGGGCGGCGAGACCGTGCTGTTCTCCGACACCGTCGGGTTCGTGCGGCGGCTCCCGCACCAACTCGTCGAGGCGTTCCGCTCGACCCTCGAGGAGGTCGTCGAAGCCGACCTGCTCGTGCACATCATCGACGCGAGTGCGCCCGAGTCCGACGTGCGCATCGACGCGGTCGACGAGGTATTGCGTGAGATCGACGCGGGTCAGGTACCGAGCCTGCTCGTGTGGAACAAGACCGACCAGGCCGACCCCGACGACGTGAAGCAGCTCCTCGCGTCGCATCCCGGCTCGGTTGCCATCTCGGCCGCGTCGGGCATCGGGGTGAGCGACTTGCTGGCCACCATCGGTGCCCGCCTGCGGGCATTGGCGCGCGTCACCGAGTTCGTCGTTCCCTACGACCGCGGCGACGTGCTCGCCGCGCTGCACCGCGCCGGCGAAGTGCTCGTCGAAGTACACAATGACGCCGGCACTCGTGTGCGGGCCCGGCTCACCGAGGCGGCCGCGGGCCGGTTCGCGGAGTTCGGCGTCTAGTGTCGCCTCGATGCAGGATGGGCGCGTGACGACGACCGCGGGGTTCGTGCCGCCGCCGTACCCGTACGAGCGCCTCGACGCGTTGAAGCGCCTGGCCGACGCGTTGCCGGGCGGCGTCGTCGACTGCTCGATCGGCACGCCGTGCGACCCCGTCCCCGACATCGTGCGCGAGGCCGCGGCCGGGGTGCTCGACGTGTCGATGGGCTACCCCGCATCGGCCGGGAGTCCGGCGCTGCGCGCGGCCGCCGCGGGGTGGATGCGGCGCCGGCTCGGTGTCTCCGTCGACGCCTCCGAGGTGGGCGCGTGCGTCGGCACCAAGGAGTTCGTGACGACGCTGCCGCATCTGCTGCGGTTGCGCACGCCGGCGCGCGACACCGTGTTGTACCCGGCGGTGGCGTACCCGAGCTACGAGATGGGCGCAGTGCTCGCCGGATGTCGCGCGGTGCCCGTGCCCGTCGACGCGGACTGGCGTCTCGATCTCGACGCGGTCGCCGACAGCGACGCGGAACGGGCGTTGGTGCTGTGGTGCAACGAGCCGGGCAACCCGACCTCGTCGGTCGCCGACGACGCGTACTTCGAGAAGATCGCAAGTTGGGCCCGCGCACACGGGATCACCGTGGCGAGCGACGAGTGCTACGTCGAGTTCGCACCCCAGGTCACCACCATCCTGCGCACGGGTCGCGAAGGTGTGCTTGCCGTGCACAGCTTGTCGAAGCGCTCGAACATGGCGGGGATGCGCGTCGGTTTCTACACCGGCGATCCTGATCTCGTCACCTACCTTGTCGAGACCCGCAAGCACACCGGGCTCATGGTGCCGACCCCGGTCCAGGCCGCGGCCGTCGCCGCGCTCGGCGACGACACCCACGTCGAGGCGCAACGGCAGCGCTACGCCGAACGCGGCGCGCTCATGGCCGAGGGTCTCGCGGCCGCCGGGTTGGTGCACGGCGGAGGGCCTGCGTCGTTCTACCTGTGGTTGCGTTCCGAGTCGGGCACCGACGACGGCTGGGAAATCGTGGGCCGCCTCGCGCACGAGGCCGGTCTGCTCGCGTCGCCCGGCGATCTCTATGGTGTCGCGGGCGCCGACCACGTACGCCTCGCGTTGGTGCAGCCCCTCGACCGGTTGGAACTCGCGCTCGATCGCCTCGCCGCGAAAGGAAGCTCGTGAACGACGCGCTGAAGCAGGCCACACAACTCTGGGAAGCCGGCGACGCCTGGCGCGAAGTTCTCGCGCCCGCCGAGGCGTACGACACCGTGCGGTTCGTCATCGCCGCGCTCGACCGGGGCGAGATCCGCGTGGCCGAGATCGTCGACGGCAACGTCGTCGTGAACGAGGCGGCGAAGCACGCCATCCTCATGTGGTTCCGCGTCAACGACATGAGCGTTATCGAGGCGGGACCGTTCGAGTACGTCGACAAGCTGCCGTTGAAACACGGCTACCAGGAAGCGGGCGTGCGGGTCGTCCCCGGCGCGTCGGCCCGGTTCGGTGCCTACCTTGCGCCGACGGTCGTGATGATGCCCTGCTACGTGAACATCGGTGCGTACGTCGACGAAGGCACCATGGTCGACACGTGGGCGACGGTCGCGTCGTGCGCCCAGATCGGCAAGCGCGTGCACCTCTCGGGCGGCGTCGGCATCGGCGGCGTGCTCGAACCGCCGCAGGCCGTACCCGTCGTCGTCGAAGACGACGCGTTCATCGGGTCGCGCTGCATGATCGTCGACGGGGCCCGGGTGGGGAAAGGCGCCAAGCTCGGCGCGGGCGTGATCCTCACGTCGAGCACGCCCGTGATCGAAGCCGAAACCGGCAACGAAGTCGCGCGCGGCCGCATCCCCGACCGCGCGGTCGTCGTGCAAGGCACGCGCATGAAGGAGTTCGCGGGCGGTACCTTCGGCCTGCCGTGCGCGCTGATCCTGCGCTACCTCGAAGACGAGCACCACGACAAGCTGAAGCTCAACGCACTGTTGCGTGAGCACGGCATCGTGTCGTGAACGTGCGGACGCAGCGGAGTCCCGCCTGCCGGAGGCCGCTTCGGACGGGAGCGAAGGGAGCCATGTGAACGGCTTGCTTGCCCTGACCGAGCAGCTGTGCGCGGTCCCGTCGGTCAGTGGCGGCGAACGGGCGCTGGCTGACCTCGTCGAGGCGCGGCTGCGGGCCGAAGCCCCGAACCTGCACATCGAGCGAGTGCGTGAAAACGTCGTCGCCCGCACGAAAATCGGTGCGCCGGCCCGGGTCGTGCTCGGTGGCCATCTCGACACGGTTCCCGCCAACGGCAACGCGACCCCGCGCCGCGACGGCGACGTGCTGCACGGACTGGGCTCGGCCGACATGAAGGGCGGCCTCGCGGTGATGCTTACGCTCGCGACGCGGGCGTCGGCCGCACCGCCGGAGCGCGACGTGACGTTCGTGTTCTACGAGGGCGAAGAAGTGGCCGACGAGCACAACGGGTTGCGGCACCTGTTCGAGGCCCGTCCGGAACTCGTCGGGGGTGACGTGGCCGTGTTGCTCGAACCGACCGGCGGCCAACTCGAGGCCGGGTGCCAGGGCACGTTGCACGTCCGCGCCGTGTTCAACGGGCAGCGCGCCCACTCGGCGCGTCCGTGGATGGGTGTGAACGCGATCCACCGCGCCGCGGCGCTGCTCGAACGGCTGTCGCACATCGAGACGACCGATGTCGACGTCGACGGCCTCACCTTCCGGGAGTCGCTGCAGGTCGTACGGATCGAAGGCGGCATCGCGAACAACGTCGTGCCCGACCGCTGTGAGATGGTGGTGAGCCGCCGCTACGCACCGTCGCGGCCCCTCGAGGTCGCGCTGCGGGAGCTGCGGGACTTGTGCGCCGGAGCCGACGAGCTCGAGGTGATCAACGCGTCGCCAGCCGCCCCGCCCATGCTCGCCGACCCGCTCGTGGCCGAGCTTGCGGGCCGGGTGGGCGCGGTCCGACCGAAGTTGGGCTGGACCGACGTAGCCCGCTTCGCCGCCCACGACATCCCCGCCTGCAACTTCGGGCCGGGAGACCCAGAACTGGCTCACACAGCGGGGGAGCGGGTCGAGGCGCCCGATTTGGACGACTGCGCGGCCATCCTCGGGGCCTATGTGGGTCTGAGGGGCGTATGAGACAGATTGCGCGATACGGACAATCCTGGTAAGTTCTCCCTCGGGGAGGCGACGGCTGTGAGCAGACGCACATCATGATCACGTTGCTGCTCGCCGACGACCAGCCGCTGGTCCGTATGGGCCTGAAGCGCATCTTCGACCGCCGTCACGGCTTCGAGGTCGTCGCCGAATGTGGCGACGGTGCGTCGGCTGTCGACTTGGCCCGATCACTGACGCCCGACGTCGTCGTCATGGACATGCGGATGCCCGGCGTCGGTGGCGCCGAAGCGATCCGGCGCCTGCGCGAGGACGGCGACGCGTCGCCGGTGTTGGTGCTCACTACCTACGACGACGGCGACACGGTGCACGAGGCAATCGCGGCCGGGGCCGCCGGGTTCGCGCTCAAGGACTCGAGCGCCGAAGACCTGCACCGCGCCGTGCGCGAGATCGCGGCCGGGAACGGCTGGGTCGATTTCACGGTGGCACGGGCGTTGCTCGAAACCGTAGGAGACTTGGTGCCGCCGCCCGAACGGCGCGCCGAACTCGCTCGGCTCACCGAGCGCGAGCGCAATGTCCTCGAACTCCTCGGCCACGGGGCAACGAACTCCGAGATCGCCGAGCGGCTGCACGTCAGCACGGGAACCGTGAAGACGCACGTCGGCAGCATCCTTTCGAAGCTCGACCTGCGCGACCGCGTCGCGGCGGTCGTGTTCGCGTTCGAACACGGGCTCGTCACGCCCGGCGGGTCGCGCAGCAGCCGACCCTCGTAGCTGCGGGCGGCGGAGCTACAGGCGGCGCAGCAAGGTCACGACCTTGCCGTAGATCTGGACCTCGTCCGGGTCGAAGACCATTTCGTCCATGACCGGGTTGGCCGGCCGCAGGACGACCTTGCCCCGGCGCCGCAGGAACGTCTTCACCGTCGCTTCCTCGCCCGGGATACCGGCCACGACGATGTCGCCGTTCTCGGCGTCGGGCTGGGACCGCACGACCACGTAGTCGCGGTCGAAGATGCCGGCCTCGATCATCGACTCGCCGCGTACGCGCAGCATGAACACTTCGCCCGTGCCCGTGAAGTCTTCGGGGAGGGGGAGGAGTTCCTCGATGTGCTCGGCCGCGAGTACGCCGGTACCGGCCGCGACTTCGCCGACCAGTGGGACGTGGCGGACCGGGCTGCGGGCGATGGCCGCGCCGGTGGAGATTTCGAGCGAAACCTCGATGGCGCGGGGCTTCGTCGGGTCGCGCCGGAGGTAGCCCTTGTCCTGGAGTGCGGCCAGGTGCGCGTGCACCGTGGACGGTGACGAGAGACCGACGGCTTCGCCGATCTCGCGCACGCTCGGCGGGTAACCGCGATGGCGGATTTCGGTGTCGATGAAATCGAGCACCTGGCGCTGGCGGTCGGTGAGCTTGCGCACGCTCGCCCCGGTCTTGGCCCCACTCTTGGGCTGGGGGGTGGCGGTGCGGGTCGTTTTGGCCATAAGGGTACGGTAACACGATCACGCGTTCGTGCCAAACACCCGTTCGCTTTTTTTCTTGACGGCGAACAGGCGTTCGGCGAAGGTAGCTGTCTCACCCGGATGGTTCACTCCGGGTCGACGTACTCGCCTCGCTTGAGCCACCCACGAAGGAGCAGCACATGGCTGCGGTCGTATCCCTGAACACCTACCCCCAGAACTCCTACAGGTCGCCCCGCCGGGTATCCGTCCCGTCCCGCTCGCCGCGCAGCAACCGTGACGCCGCTGTCTATCGCCGGCGGCGTTTCGCCGCCGCGGCGGTCGGGCTCGGGATCCTCCTGGCCGCGGGCCAAGCGGGCGCCGCGCTCGGCGGGTCCACCCTCGCCCCCGTCGAGCGCCGCCCGCGGGTTGTGACCGTCGTCGTCGAGCAGGGCGACACGCTGTGGTCGATCGCCGAGCGCGTGGCGCCCGACACGGACACCCGCGAGGTGGTCGACGCCATCGTCGAAGCGCGCGGCACCGCGTCGATCATGCCGGGCGAGACGATCACGTGGCTCGAGCACTAGCGATACCGTGAGCGCATGCGTTGCCCGTATTGCCGTGCGAACGACGACAAGGTCGTCGATTCGCGCGTGGCCGACGAGGGCGCGGCCATCCGGCGGCGCCGCGAGTGCCTCGCCTGTAGCCGGCGCTACACCACGTACGAGCGGCTCGAAGAGGTTCCGCTCGATGTCCGCAAGCGCTCGGGTGTCGTGGAGCCGTTCGACCGGGCGAAATTGCGCGCCGGCATCGAGCGGGCGGCGACCGGCCGCCTCGACGACGCCACGATCGACGAGATCGTGGCCGCCATCGACGAGGAGCTCCGCGAGCAGGGGGGAGAGGTTCCCAGCGACCGGGTCGGTATGGCCGTCTTGGAGCGGCTCCGGGCCCTCGATGCCGTGGCGTACCTGCGGTTCGCCTCGGTCTACAAAGGGTTCGAGGACCTCGAAGACTTCCAGCGCGAGGTCGGCGAACTCCAGAAGACCACCGCCCCGAAACTGCGCTAGCGGGGTCGTTTCGGCTTGTGCGGCGACGCACGAATGCAAGATTTCGCGAGCACTCTCTGACCAGGCGCGATGGGGCAGCTGCGGAGGGTGGATACCGTTGACACGGGTGAAACTACAGTGCTGTAATGCACCTCCATCTCGCGGTCGGCGATCGCGAACACCACAACATCTTGTGGTTGGGGTGGAATCGCAGGCAGAAGTACTCGGAATTGCGTGTTGAACCGCTTATTGGGCTCTGGAAGTAGGGGGAAACGACGTATGGCGATGGCGCCGCAGCAACTGGGGATCGGGATTCACCGGCACTTCACCGAAGCCGGAACCGATCCTTACGACACCGTCGAATGGGAGCGGCGCGATTCGCGCATACCCAACTTCAAAGATGGTGGCGACGCTTTCTTCCAGCCGAACGTCGAGTTCCCGACCACGTGGTCGCTGAACGCCACGAACATCGTCGCCCAGAAGTACTTCCGGGGAACGCTCGGCACGCCCGAGCGTGAGTGGTCGCTGCGCCAGGTCATCGACCGCGTCGCCGACACCGTGACCGACTGGGGTGTGCGCGACGGCTACTTCGTCGACGACGCCGAAGCCGAGGCGTTTCGCGACGAACTGAAGTACATCCTCGTGCACCAGCAAGCGGCCTTTAACTCGCCGGTGTGGTTCAACATCGGGGTGAAGGGCGTGCCGCAGCAGGCGTCAGCCTGTTTCATTCTCGCCGTCGAAGACACCATGGACGGCATCCTCAACTGGTACCGCGAAGAGGGAACGATCTTCAAGGGCGGTTCCGGTTCGGGAGTCAACCTCTCGAACCTGCGGTCGTCGCTCGAACACTTGAAGGGCGGCGGTACCGCGTCGGGTCCGGTCAGCTTCATGCGGGGCGCCGACGCGTCGGCCGGCACGATCAAGTCGGGTGGCAAGACCCGGCGCGCCGCGAAGATGGTCATCCTCAACGTCGACCACCCCGACATCGAGGAGTTCATCTGGTGCAAGTCGATCGAGGAGCGCAAGGCGCGGGCGTTGCGCGACGCGGGCTTCGACATGGACCTCGATGGGCGCGACAGCCACTCGATTCAGTACCAGAACGCGAACAACTCGGTGCGGGTCACCGACGAGTTCATGCGGGCCGTCGTCGACGACCGCGACTGGGACCTCAAGTCGGTCACGACCGGCGAGGCGGTCAAGACGGTCCGGGCGCGTGAGCTCATGCGCCAGATCTCGGAGTCGACGTGGGAGTGCGCCGACCCGGGCATGCAGTTCGACACGACCATCAACCGCTGGCATACGGCGCCGAACACGAGCCGCATCAACGCGAGCAACCCCTGTTCGGAGTACATGCACATCGACAACTCGGCGTGCAACCTCGCCAGCATCAACCTGATGAAGTACCTCGGCGCCGACGGTGCGTTCGCCGTCGACGCGTTCACGCACACGGTCGAGGTGATGTTCACCGCGCAGGAGATCCTCGTCGGCAACGCCGACTACCCGACCGAGGCGATCGGCGACAACAGTCGCAAGTTCCGCCAGCTCGGCCTCGGTTACGCCAACCTCGGTGCGCTCCTCATGGCCCAGGGCCTCGCGTACGACTCCGACGAGGGCCGCGCCTGGGCGGGCGCGATCACCGCGCTCATG
>JANNHK010000158.1:0-3346 GCA_031404355.1 Actinomycetes bacterium | reverse complement strand
GATCCCGACTACAACGACGACGGCCGCGTCGGCATCCCGGACTTCAACGTGCTGCGCGCGCAATTCGGCAAGCGCAGCGGCGTCCACGCCGACTTCAATCCGAACGTGGACCACAACGGCGACGGCGTGATCGGGCTGCCCGATTTCAACGTGCTGCGCTCGTACTTCGGCCGCGCGCCGGGACCGGCGGGCGCGTTGCCATAGTTCTGTTCGTTCGGCTCGCGCGCGGCGCCAGATCTCGCGGTCGCCGCAGCGCGGACTCTGCTGGATCTGAGGTATCTACCCCCCGCACGTTGACGGCGGGCTTCACGCTGCTGCGGAGTGGTGCGGGTAACCCTGGATTGCAGCGGGAGGAATCATGAGCCGAGTGCACGAACGCGAGCCTGGAAGAAACACAAGGCTGGGCGCCGTCGCGTGGGCCGCGGCGCTGCTCTTTGCTTCGACATCGGCCCAGGGCCAGACCGTCGAGCTGAGCTTCGAAGGCGTGAGCCAGTACGACGGCGCCTCGTTCGGACGCAACTTCCTTCCGCCGGACCCGTCAGGTGCCGCGGGCCTGACCCAGTACTTGGAAGCCGCCGCTGGCGCCTTCGCCGTATTCGACAAGGGCACGGGCACGCAGCTGTCGGTGGATTCCGACCTGGCGTTTTGGTCGGCCGCGGGCCAGACCGGCGCCAACGGCGACGCGCGCGTCCGGTACAACGCCGCGGCCAATCGCTGGGTGGTGACGTCGTTCGGCGACAGTGCAAAGGACGTGCAGATCGCGGTGTCGGACACCGGCGACGCGCTCGGCGGCTGGAAGTCGATCCGGTTCGAAGGCTACGCAGGCGTCAATTCCGTCGCCGACTATCCGACGCTCGCGCTCGACCGCTACGCGGTCTACATCAGCACCAACAACTTCGCGCCAGGTCTTCTCAGCACCACGCTGAACGTGATCCCGATCGACAGCCTCTTCGGCGCTGGCGCTCCGACGTTGAACAACATGAAGCGGTTCGTGACACCCGCCTCGGAGGATCGCGGCTTCGCGCTCCAAGGCGTCAACACTTCGGCGGCAGGATCGACGGGCACTGTGGTCGCATCATCATTGTTCGAAGTCGACAACGTCGCGTTCAAGGTCGACGGTCTGAATGCGTCGTCTGCCATCAGCTCCACGCTGACGGACCCGGTGTATTTGATGATGGCCGCCTACGCGTCTCCAGGAGACGCGCGCCAACCGGCAGCGGCGGTGCCGGCCAACCGACGCATCATCGATACGAGCGACGAACGCATCGGCAGCAGCGCGTACGAGGCCCAGGGCAAGATCTTCATGGTCCAGACAGTCGATTCGATTGCCGACGGCCTCGACGAGACGCGGGTGCGATACACCGTGATCGACGCAACGACCCTCGCCCTCCTCGACGAGGGAGACATCGGCGAGGCGGGTTTCGACTACTACCAGGGTTCGATCGCGGTCAACAGCCTCGGTCAGGCGGTGATCGGCTACAACCGTTCGGGCCTCGCGCAGACAGATGGGAACGGCGATGGGCTGTCCGACGGCAACATCAGCCTGATGGCGCGGACCTTCGCGGCGGATGCCAGCGGCCAGCTCCAGCCGACCAGCGGTGAGCTCCTTCTCAAGGTCAGCCCGACCGACGACTACCACAACGGCAGCTTGTTCGGAGCGGTCTATTCGGGGCGCCAGCGCTGGGGCGACTCCAGCCAGGTCTCGGTCGATCCTTCGGACGAGAGCAAGTTCTGGGTCGTCGGCCAGTTCGCGCGGGAGTACGACCTGCCCCAGTTCGGCCATCCCGACGGCTTAGGCCGCTCGCGTTGGGGCACCTGGATCGCGCGGATCGCGATCCCGATCGACCCGGACGACGACAGCGACGGCGACGGCGCGCCCAACGCCACCGACAACTGCCCGATCGCGGCGAACCCCGCGCAGCTCGACGCCGACGCCGACACGGTCGGCGACGCCTGCGACAACTGTTCGCAGCGCGCGAACGCGGACCAGCGCAACACCAACGGGGATCAGTACGGGAACGTCTGCGATCCCGACTACAACGACGACGGCGCCGTCGGCATCCCAGACTTCAATCTGCTGCGCACGCAATTCGGCAAGCGCAGCGACATCAACCGCGACTTCAATCCCAACGTCGATCACAACGGCGACGGCGTGATCGGGCTGCCCGACTTCAACGTGCTGCGCTCGTACTTCGGCGGCGCGCCAGGTCCGGCGGGCGCGCTGCAGTAGTCGGAGGCGGTCGCGACGACGAGGCGCCGGCTGTCGAAGATTCCGTCGATGCGACTGTCGTAGAGGCCGGCCATGATGTCCGGACCTTCGTTGCGCGGCGCGACGACGATCTTCACCGCAATAGATTCCATCCACCTGACGAAAGGGCGTAGGGTGCCCCCTGCACCAGCGGAGGGGGAACCATGCGGAGCAGTTGCGGCGTTTTGTTCGGGCTGATCGGAAGTCTCGCGTTTGGCGGTCTCGCTGGCGGGAGAGCGGAGGCGCAAGCGCCCACGATCTTGGTGGCGGCCGGCGCGAACCAGGTGGCGTACGCGGGGATCCCGAACGTTCTCTCCGGTGATCCGGGCGTGTTCTGGTACACCCCGCCGACCTGCAGCGGAGTGGGCGCAGCCTCAGACGGAACGTCCCCCGCCCGCATCTTCCGCGGCACCACCTACGCCGCGCCGCCGCGCACGCTCCTGAGCGTCAACCCGCCGCGGCCGGCGACTACCTGCAACCCGTATCGCCTGATCTCCAACATCGCGGTGGACGAGAGCTTCCTCTACTTCGTGGACAACCAGGGGCCGAGCGGCCACTTCGCCCTCCAGAAGCGCTCGCGCGACGCCAACGAGAGCGACCCCTCGACGATGCTCATCGATTACGGCACGGCCGTCACCAGCGTCGAGATCAACGCCCAATACCCCACGGTGCTCTTCGTCATCCAGCGCATCCCGGGAAGCCAGGACCTGCTGAGAGAGTTTCTGAAGAGCAACGGCGACTTCCTGGCCAATCTCGAGGTGGGCGCGGCGGGCACGATGCGCGACATCCAGTACGACGGCCGGTACCTCTACTGGCTGAACGGCACGGCGCTGCGTGCGGACGACACCACCAACGGCGCGATGAAGACCGTCGTCGCGAGCGGCGTCTCGGCCTACTTTGCAGAGGGCTTCTACGAGGGAGGCTGCTACCCCAACGGCTGCGAAGACAACGTCGCCTTCGTCCTCTACGGCAGGGGCAATCAGGTTCTCATAACCGATGCGGTCTTCCCCGGCGGCGGCTACCCGCCGTACTACACGGCAACGGATCCGAACGCGACGATCCATGCCATCACGCGCGACAACCTGGACAACGTGTACC
>JANNHK010000157.1:0-8629 GCA_031404355.1 Actinomycetes bacterium | reverse complement strand
GCGAACGCTTCGAGCTCACGGAACTGCGCGAGGTCGAGCTTCAACGTCCCCGAAACCGACTTCATCGCCTTGATCTGCGCGGCGCCACCGACTCGGGACACCGAGATACCCACGTCGACCGCGGGGCGGATACCCGACTTGAACAAGTCGTCGACGAGGTAGATCTGGCCGTCGGTGATCGAGATGACGTTGGTCGGGATGTACGCCGAGACGTCGCCGGCCTTGGTCTCGATGATCGGCAGCGCGGTCAACGAACCGGCGCCGCGCTCGTCGTTCAGCTTCGCGGCCCGTTCGAGCAGGCGTGAGTGGAGGTAGAAGACGTCGCCCGGGTACGCCTCACGGCCCGGCGGGCGGCGCAGCAACAGCGCGATCTGGCGGTACGCCTCGGCCTGCTTCGACAGGTCGTCGTACACGACCAGCGCGTGATCGCCGTTCTCCATCCAGTGCTGGCCGATTGCGCAACCCGAGTACGGGGCGAGGTACTTGAACACCGCTTCGTCCGAAGCCGGCGCGTTCACCACGACCGTGTACTCGAGCGCGCCGTGCTCGCGCAACGTCTCGACCGTCTGCGCGACCGTCGAGCCCTTCTGGCCGATGGCGACGTAGATGCACTTCACGCCCTGGCCGCGCTGGTTGATGATCGTGTCAATCGCGACGGTGGTCTTGCCCGTCTTGCGGTCGCCGATGATGAGCTCGCGCTGACCGCGCCCGATCGGCGTCATGGCGTCGATGGCCTTGATGCCGGTCTGGAGCGGCTCGTGCACCGGCTTACGACCGGTGATACCCGGCGCCTGCACTTCGAGGCGGCGCTCGTGCTCCTGCGGGATCGGGCCCTGGCCGTCGATCGGGCGGCCGAGCGCGTCGACCACGCGGCCGAGCAGCCCGTCGCCAACGTTGACCGAGAGGATCCGCCCGGTCGCGACGACTGTCATGCCCTCTTCGACCTCGTTGGCCTCGCCGAGGATGACGGCCCCGATCGTTCCCTCTTCGAGGTTCAGCGCCAACCCCAGCACGCCGCCTTCGAACTCGAGCAACTCGTTGACCGCCGCGTTGGGCAGCCCGGCGACGCGCGCGATGCCGTCGCCGACTTCGAGTACCCGACCGACTTGCTCCTTGGTCGTGCTCGGCGTGTAACTCTTGACGTTCTTCTCGAGCGCCGCGGTGATGTCAGCCGCGTTGATGGTGAGCTCTGCCATTAGAGAAGCTCCTTGAACTTTTCGAGACGGTGGCGGACGGTGCCGTCGATGACGGTCTCGCCGATCGTGGCGAGGATGCCGCCCATCACGCTCTCGTCGATGACGACCCTGACTTCGACCTGCTTGCCCGTTGCGGTGCTGAGCGCGGCGGCGAGGCGCTCGCGCTGCTGGTCGTCGAGCGGAATGGCGCTGCGCACTTCGGCGACCACGTGCTCCCGCGTCTCCGCGATCATTTCGACGAACCGCGTGATGATCGCCGGAAGCTCACGACCGCGCCCGGCGCCCACCAGGAACGCCGCGATCGCCGTCGACGTGTACAGCGCCTTGGCGCCGAGAATGTCTTCGACGATCGCCATGCGCCGCTCGGCCGGAAGCGACTGGTCCGAGAGCGCCATGCGCAGGTCGTCGTTGCCTTCGACCGCGCGTGCGAAGCGGAACAGCTCGTCCTCGACCTCGTCCGCGTGGCCTTCGGCCTGGACGATCAGCACGAGCGCCCGGGCGTAGGCCTCGACCTTGCTTCCGGTCTGGCCCATCGCGGTTGAAGGCGCCATGTTCAGCGCGCTCCGACCTGGTTGATGTAGCTCTCGACGAGCGCCATCTGCGTGTCACGGTCGAGGTTGCGCTCGACGATCTTCTCCGCGAGTTCGATCGACAGCTCCCCGACCCGCGACCGCAACTCGGCCATGGCCCGCTCCGTCGCGAGCGTCACGTCCTGCGCGGCGCGTTCCCTGATTTCGGACGCGTCGGCTTCGGCGCGGGCGATCAGTTCGCGGCGCACCTCGTCGGCCGACTGCCGGGCTTCGTCGATGATGCGGCCGGCCTCGGCCCGAGCGTCGCCGATCTGGGCGCGGTACTGCTCGAGCGCCGCTTCACCCTCGGTGCGAGCTTCTTCGGCCCGTTCGAGGTCGGTGCGGATGCGCTCTTCGCGCAGGGCCATCATGTTCTTGACCGCAGGGATGCCCCACTTCCACATCGGGATGAGCAGCACCAAGAACGCGAGCGAGCCCCAGATCATCTCGTTGACAGCGGGGACGATCGGGTTCGGCGACTGCTGGCAGTCGTCGATCTTCCCGCCCTCTTCGAGAAGCTCCGCGCAGTGCTCGGCTTCCTCGCTCGAGAACTCGTGCTCGGGTTCCTCCGAGGTTGTCACTGCTTCCGGGGCTTCATCATCTTCTTGTGCGAAGGCGGGCGCGGCAATGCCGAGCAACACCAACGCGACGATGCCGCCGCCGGCTAGCCATGTGCGAATACGCACGGCGAGCTCCTTCTTCAGCCGGAGATGATGAATGCGAGGACGAAGCCGAAGAGCGCGAGCGCTTCGGTGAACGCGATGCCCAAGAACATCGTCGTACGGACCGTGCCGGCCGATTCGGGCTGGCGCGCCATCGCGGTGATGGCGTTACCGACGACGAGACCGATACCGATGCCGGGGCCGATGGCTGCGCCACCGTAAACGATGCCTCGACCGACAGCGGTCAGACCGGCTTCAAGTTCGCCGGGGTCCTGTTGGGCCAATAGTTGCAGCAAGGACACGTGATTACTCCTCGGGTCTTAACTCAGTGCTCGGGGTGCATGGAAGTGCCGATATACAGCGCGGTCAGGATCGTGAAGATGAACGCCTGCAGGAAACTGACCAAGATCTCGAAGCCCGTCATCGCGACGAGCAGGCCGAACGTGAACGGCGTGATGACAAGTGAAGGGCCGAGCGCCCAGGTCGCCGCGCAGAGCACGGAGAAGGTCACGAGGATCAGGTGACCGGCGAGCATGTTGGCGAACAACCGGACCGCCTGCGAGAACGGCCGCACGATCAACACCTGGAGAAGCTCGATCAGGGCGACGAGCGGCAGAATGGCCTTCGGCACGCCGGGCGGGATGCACGAGTTCTTGAAGAACGTCCACGGGCCCTGCTTGACGATGCCGACGGTCATGTAGATCGCCCACGTGAGCAACGCGAGCACAGCCGGCATCGCGAACCGTGAGTTCGCCGGGAACTGCACGCCGGGCAGGATCTCGGTGATGTTCGAGAAGAAGATGAAGAAGAACAACGTCGCGAGATAGGGCAGGTACTTGAGCCCGTCCGCGCCCATCGTCTGCATGATGATTTGGTTCTTCACAAAGTCGATGCTCGACTCGGCGGTGTTCTGGAAGAACCCGGCGGGAACGAGTTGCTTGTTGCGCGTGCCCAGGAAGATGAGCAGCAACGTCATGAACGTCGCGAAGAAGTAGATGCCCGCGGTTTTGTTGAAACCCAAGCCGAAGGGTTCCCAGACCGTGACGTGCGGTACCGACGGAACTTCGAGGGCAAGAAGCGTTGCGATCATGGTTCTCCGTGGGGAACGGGCGGAGTCGGGCGCAAACCGGGCGCGCCCAGGGACATGCTGACGTGACGCGATTCCCACGTGAGCAAACCCATGTGGGCGCCGAGCAACGTAATGGCAAACGTCGGGAAGTCGATGAACGAGGCGTTCCTCAACAGCAATATGGCGCCGAGGATGACGCCGAGCCGAACGACAAAGCCGCCCATCGCGACGCCACCGATCAGACCGGCCGAGCCGCTCTTCGCGGCCCAGTTCATGCTGAACGCCGCGATGAGGAAGTTGCCCAGGACGATCGCGAGCGCGAGGGCGGCGCTGACCGCACCGTCGACGCCGCGCAACAAGCCGGCGGCGAGGATGACGACCGGCGCGATCCACAGACCGCGGCGGGCGAGGTCGAATGCGATGTCACGTTCTACGGCCGGGATCTCGTCCATGGTTTCGCGTCCTCCTCTCGCTCCATTGCGATCTTGTACGAGTAGTAGGTCTTGATGCTCAGCCCCACGATCGCGAACGCGCTGAACACGATGAGGAAGATCGGGGTCGTGCCGAGGAACCGGTCGAGACCGAAGCCGGCGAGGGCGAACAGCAGCGGGGTCATCACGAGTTCGAAGGCCATCGCCATGGCGTCTCCGAAGCCCTGGTAGGTGGCCTGACGATCGTGCATGTCCACTCGCGCAAACTCCCCCGGGACGTCTCCGGTACAGCGCTGTAGGCCGGAAACGAACGCTTGTGAATGTATTCCCAATCTATTGGTGACGTCAGTTCGCAGTCAAACCGAAGCCCCAAGTCGTGTGTGAAGCCAGGTGGCCGCCGAGCGGCCGGTTTCCTTCAAACCCGGGTGATGTTACGCGCGACGTCGGCGCGCCTCTTCTATGTCGACGACGTCGTCGGTGAGGCCGGTTGGGTGGCGGGCGCGAACGGTCTGTTCGCGCGCCTCGCGTACACCCGGGTGGAACCAGATGAACAGGCCGAGCGCCAGGGCGGCGACCGCGAACGGCACGAACGCGTTGCCCTCGTCGGTGTAGACGGGCAGCAGCGCGACGCCCGAGAGGATCGCCGTCCAGGCCCAGAGAATGACGACCGATCGCCGCGGTCCGTGTCCGAGCCGCACCAGCCGGTGGTGGAGATGCCCGGCGTCGGCCGTGTTCCATTTTTCGCGGGCGGCGACGCGGCGCACGAACGAGAACAGGGTGTCGAGTATCGGTACGCCGAGAATGACGAGCGGAATGAGCAGCGGCGCGAAGAAGAAGTACGTGTTCCCGGAGTAGTCGAAGTCGGTGCGGCCGCCGACGGTGACGGTCGGCACCGCCAGCAGCAGCCCGAGGAACAGTGCCCCGCAGTCGCCCATGATGATCTTCGCGGGATGCCAGTTCATCGGCAGGAACCCGAGGCATATCCCCACCGTGATGACGGCAACCAACGGGGCGATGTTGTTGCCGTCGAGGAGGCCGTCCTCGAAGAGCTGGTCGGCGAACAGGAACAGCGCAGTGCCCGCGATCGCGACGATTCCGGCCGCGAGCCCGTCGAGTCCGTCGATGAGGTTGATCGCGTTCGCCATCAACACAACCCAGGCAGTAGTGACGAGCGGCGCCCAGTCGGCCGACAGCACCACCGTGTCGGTACCGAACAAATCGAACGGCATCCGGAAGTAGAACATCGACACGCCGAACAGCACGAGCACGCTCGCGGCGAGCACCATCCCGGCCACCTTCGCCGGCGGCGACACCTCGATCAGGTCGTCGACCAGACCGACGAGAAAGATCACACCCGCGGCGAGGATCAGCCCGAACGGTTCCGAGTTGTCGGAGAACATCTCGTGGAACTGGCCCATCCGGCTCGCCACCATCATCGCGGCGAGGAACCCGACGAACATCGCGACACCACCGATGTTCGGCATCGGCTTGGTGTGCTGGTGCTTGGCCTGCGACGGGACGACCACCGCTCCGAACCGCACGCACAACGCCCGGACGATCGGCGTGACGACAAGTGTCACTCCGACCGCAACCGCGAGGATGACCGCGTAACCCCCCACAGGCTACAGGTCCGGGTACGGGGTGAACTTCGAGCAGAGACGGGCGACCTGGTCGCGTACCTCGTTCGCGACATCTTCGTCGCCGACGGCGCGCAGCACGCGCGCCATGAGCGCGGCGATCTCGGCCATCTGATCGGGGCCCATGCCCGCGGTCGTGCACGCCGCGGTGCCGAGGCGCAGTCCACTCGTCGTGAACGGTTTCTCGGGGTCGTTCGGGATCGCGTTCTTGTTGGTCGTGATGCCCGCGTTGTCGAGGGCTTCCTGCGCGACCTTGCCGGTGACCCCGAACGGGCGCAGGTCGACGAGCATCAGGTGGTTGTCGGTGCCGCCCGACACGATACGGAACCCTTCGGCCGAGAGCCCGGCCGCGAGTGTTTGGGCGTTCGTGACGATGTCGGCGGCGTACTGCGCGAACTCCGGCTGTTGGGCTTCGTGGAACGCAACGGCCTTGGCCGCGATGACGTGCATGAGCGGGCCGCCCTGCATGCCCGGGAACACGGCCTTGTCGATCGCGGCGGCGTACTGCGAGCGGCACAGGATCGCACCGGCGCGCGGACCGCGCAGCGTCTTGTGCGTGGTGAACGAGACGACGTCGGCGTGCGGTACCGGTGACGGGTGCACGCCGCCCGCGACGAGACCGGCGATGTGCGCGGCGTCGACGAGGAGCAAAGCACCGACGTCGTCGGCGATCGCGCGGAACGCCGCGAAGTCGATGACGCGCGGATACGCCGTCGCACCCGCGATGATCATCTTCGGGCGCGTATCGTGTGCGATCTTCGCGATCGCGTCGTAGTCGAGCACCTCGTTCTCGTCGAGTCCGTAACCGACGAAGTCGTAGAGGCGGCCACTGAAGTTGACCGGCGAACCGTGCGTGAGGTGCCCGCCCTGGTCGAGACGCATGCCCATGACCTTGTCGCCCGGGTCCAGCAGCGCGAGGAACACACCCATGTTGGCGTTGGCGCCCGAGTGCGGTTGCACGTTGGCGTGCTCGGCGCCGAACAGTTCGCACGCGCGCTTCCGTGCCAGTTCCTCGACATCGTCGACGACGTAGTTGCCGCCGTAGTAGCGCTTGCCCGGGTACCCCTCGGAGTACTTGTTCGTGAGGACGGTGCCCTGCGCGGCCATCACCGCGGGCGACGTGAAGTTCTCGGACGCGATGAGCTGCACCGTCGTGTTCTGCCGCTCGACTTCGCGCCGGATGATCGCCGCCACTTCCGGATCGGTGCGCTCCAACGGGCTCGCCATCCTTGCTCCTCGTCGCTCGGCCGGGCCTGCGGCGAGTGTACCGACGGAACCTGCTCGTCTCAGGCCCCGATTACGGTGCGCAGCGTGGAGGAGGAGCTACCCCGCGTCACGCCGGCGCTGCTGCGTCGCGCCGACGACATGTGCCGGCGGCGGCTGGCCAAGGAACACGCGGGCGGCAAGCGATTCGCGAACCGCGCTTCCGACGCACGATTTGCCGTTTCCAACCGGGTCGTCGCCGACGCCCGCCTCGCCCACGCCGAACTCGGGCCCCCGCGAGCGGAGGCGTTCGTCGACCCGAACGACCTCGAGCCCGAGCAGCGGGCGCTGTACCGCGCCGCGGTCGCGGGCTATCTCGCGACGTTCGGCGACGAGCCGGGCCGCGCCGCCGACCTCGGATGGCGCACCGTCATCGAGGAGCACGGCGTCGAGCTGTTGAGCGACGCCGGACTCGCCATCGAACTCGCCGACGGTCGACGCGAGTTGCGCCAGCTCCGGCTCGCGGGTGGCACGGTCACTCTCGAACCGACCGACGTGTTCGTCGCGCTGATCCGCACGCGTGATTGGGCGCCCGACCAGCTCCGCATCGTCGCGGTCGACCTGCTGTCGCTCGAGAGCGCCGAACACATTCCCGATCTCGAACCGGAACGAGCCGAGGCGTTCGCGTGGATCACCGAACGCATCGAGCTCGTCAAGGCCCGCGCCCTCGACGGTCGCGCCCGGGCGGGCGCCGACTGCAGCGGGTGCGCGTTCATCGCCGGCTGCGACAGGCACACCTGACGATGGCAAACAAACTGCTCGCCGACATCCCGACACTCACACCGAGCGGATACGAGGACTACTCGCGCTGTGCCCGCCTCTACTACACGGGTGCGCTACTCGGCGTCGCCGCGAGCGACTACGCGGTGACGAGCACGCACGGCCAGCTCGTACACGACATGCTCTGGCGCATTCACGAAACCGGATCGTGTCGCGACATGGCCCATGTTCGCGACGTCCTCGGCGGGCACGGCGCCGAAACCGACGCCGTCATCCAACAAGTCGAACGGCACTCCGAGCGCTGCCCGTCGACCGCGGTCGACGACGCCCGCCACGAATACTCCCTGGCGCGCTTCCATCGCATGCCCGCGCCGATGTTCATGGCCGTCGCCCGCATCGACGCGATCTGGGTGCACGACGGTCTGCTCGACGCGCGCGACTACAAGACCGGCAGCCGCTGGCACGAGCAGGTCGCCGACGTTCCCGCAGCCAAGGTGCAGCTCTACGTCCTCGCCAAGGTGGCACAGCGGCGCAACCTGCGCCTCCGCCTGCGCTACGAGTATCTCTCCCCCGACATCGACGACGACCCCGACCCGTGGGAACCCGACGACGACGATCTCGCCGCCATCGAGGAAGACCTGCGCGCGGCCGTCGAGAGCATCTGGGCGCAGGAGGCGTGGCGCGGCGTCGGCGAAGCCGACATATGCGGGCGCTGCCGGTACCGGTCCATCTGCCGCGACAGCGCGACGCGCGGCGAGCCCGCATGGCCCGTTCTGACCCTTGAGTAATGTCCTGGCCTCGATGGTCGATCCCCGCAGTCCCGTCGTCGTCGGAGTCGGGCAAACCTCGCAGCGGGTCGCCGCGGAAGACGCAGCGCCGCCCATCGAGTTGTTCGCGCGGGCGGCACGCGCCGCCGAAGAAGACGCCGGTGTCGCGTTGCTGGCCAAGGTCGACATCGTCGGCGTCGCGCAGATCGTGTCGTGGCCGTACCCCGACCCGGGCGCGTACGTCTCCCGCCTGCTCGGCATCGAGCCGCGCACGACCATGAGGACGACGGTCGGCGGCAACAGCCCGCAGCTGGT
>JANNHK010000156.1:0-2344 GCA_031404355.1 Actinomycetes bacterium | reverse complement strand
ATCTTCAACGACGCGACGTCGATCGGTGTGTCCGCGTCGGCGGGCGTGTCGTTGGCGAGTACGTCAACGGTGAGAGCCGTACCGGAAGCCGTTGGTAGCGGGCCGTCGTTCGCCGCAGTCGGCGCACCCGGCGGGGGCGGGGGCGGCGGGGGCGGCGGCGGCTCGACGACCGACGTCGACGCGAGCAGCGGGTTCGGATCGCCGACCAGGCGGTTCGGCGGCGGGTTGCAGATCGTGGAGGCCACGAGGCCGATGGCCAGGTGCGCGGTGAGTGTCGTTCCACCCTGGAAGACCTGGATCGTCGATCCGGCGGCGCCGGCCGACACCTTGAACGTGACGGTCGGCGCCAGGAGCGTTCCTCCGCCGGGCACCGCGGTCAGCGTCCCGATCTTGATGCTGTCGCTCGTGTACACGGGCACCGAGGGGTCGCCGGGTACGCCGTTGATGAGCGGTGGACCCGACGCGGTTGCGGACCCGTCGACGACGGTGGCGCCGACGACCTTGTAGACGGTCGCGATGTTCGTGAAGGTGTTGATCGTCAGGCCGCTGCTCGTAGCTGGGAGGTTGGTCGTCCCACTGGGGATCGTCAGCGTGACTTCGGAGCCCGCGTCCGCGAGCGCGGGCGCCTGGACTTCGAAGTTCGCCACCTGGGGATCCCGCGGGTCGGCCGGCGGGTCCACGCCGGGGATGTCGTTCCCATCGACCGGGATGCCGGCGCCGGGAACGAACGGCGGTGGTGTCAGAAAGGCCTCGCAGTCGAGGCCGACCGGCACCGGAGCTGCCGACGCCGGCGACGCGGACGCGAGCAAGCCGGTGGCGCCGAGCGCGAGTACGGCGGTGCCGATGCCGGCGGCGCGGAGTTTCTTGCAGGACCGCTTCATGCGTGACCCACCCCTTGTGGTCGTAGCCCCCCACTGAGAGCGTCAGCGCCCGCGGCAGGGTCGAACGCCCTCGCGGCACTGTCACACGCCCGCCCCGGCCCCATTTGTGGCCCCGAGAAATCGGATGGTACGCCCTGTTCGGGCGAAGGAACAGAGGTTTACCAGTATTTGGTACGTCCGACCTATGGGCGGAAGTGTTCACGCTCCGCTGTCGTTGCGGCGAAGCCGGAGCCCGAAGAGAAGTACCAGGCCAACGCTCACAGTGGTCAGCCCGACTGCGGTCAACGGCGCCGAACTCCGGCCCGTGACCGGCAACGCCGCCGGGGCAGCCGGGGTTGCCGGCGCGGCGGGCGCGGTGGTCGTCGTCGTCGTGGTGGCCACCGCCGCCGTCGAGGGCGCGGCGGCGACGGTGACCGTCACGGTGGCGGTGTCGCACGTACCCGCCGCGGCGGTGTCGGGGTCGGGGAGCGAACACAACTCGTACGTGAAGGTGTCGCTCCCGCTGAAGCCGGGGTTCGGCGTGTACGTCACCTTCCCCGCGGTCAGCACGGCACCGCCGTTGGCGGGCGTCGACGTGAGCTTCAGCGACGCGGGGTCGATACCGATGTCGGCGTTCGGTGTGTCGTTCGCGAGCACGTCGATGACGACCGGGGTAACGGCGTTCGTGGTTGCAACGTCGGAGACCGCGTTGGGCGCGCCCGGGAGCGGCGGCGCGACGACGTTCACCGAACCGAGCGAGTTCGGTTGGGGCGTGCAGATCTGGCGGACGTTCGTGACGATCACCCCGGCGTAGACGGTGCGGGCCTCGACCCGGAACGCGGTGAGCGTGCCCGAGATCGTCGTGCCCGCCGCGCCCGACGTGATCGGAAGGACGATCGCCGGCGGTTGGAACGTGCTGCCGCCGGGAAAGTACGTGTCGCCGGTCACAGCGAACAAGCTGCCGTTGGTCGAACCCGGGAACACGAGGCGCAAGATGTTGCCGCCGACGACCGTCGCCGTCGCGCCGATGACGCTGCCGCCGGTCACCGTCGGTGTGCCGAGCGAGCCCGCGCCGGTGACGGTGATCTCGATCACGATGTTCTTGATCTCGCTGAGGGTGACCGTGAGGGGGCTGCCGTTGATGACGACGTCCACTGTCGGCGGCAGGTCGAACGGGTCGGGCGTTCCGCCGAGGTTGTAGGTGACGCCGGGGAAGACCTCGGTGACGCCGCCGCTGAAGTCGGGTAGGTCGACGGTCTGCGTGGCCCCACTCGAGAGCGGTGTCGCGGCTTGTACGCCGGCAGCGTCGAGCTGGAACGTGTCGCACGTCGTCACGATCGGCGCGGCGTCGGCCGGTGAGGCCGTGATGCCAACTGCTGTCAACGCGAACAGTCCGGCCGCGACGAGTACGCGCGGACGACGGAAACTTCCCCCCATGACGAAACCCCTTGTGTGTCGGCCCCCGTTTACGTGGGGGACTAACT
>JANNHK010000155.1:0-4794 GCA_031404355.1 Actinomycetes bacterium | reverse complement strand
GACCGATGTCGCGATCGAAACTGCCGATGTCGTGCTCATGCGCTCGGACCCGCTCGACGTCGCGATTGCGCTTCGGATCGGCCGCGGGACGTTGCGCAAGATGCGGCAGAACCTCGGGTGGGCGATCGGCTACAACGCGATTGCGCTGCCGATCGCGGCCGGGGTGTTCGAACCTTCCTTCGGGCTCGTGCTGCGGCCCGAGATCGCCGCGCTGACGATGTCGGGCTCGAGCTTCATCGTCGCGGTGAACGCACTGATGCTCAAACGGCTGCGGCTCCCGCAGGGCCCGGATACCGAAACCGGCGCCGGCGAACCCGCGGTCGTACCGGAACCGGTTGCGTGACACGAGGTGCGTGAAATCGTGACGACCGGCCGGGAGGACCACGATGCGAACTGTGTCCGACGTGCGACTGAGCACTGACGAACTCGCACGAATCGACGCATACTGGCGTGCGGCAAACTACCTTTCGGTCGGGCAGATCTACTTGCTTGCGAACCCGTTGTTGCGCGAGCCGCTCCGCGTGGAGCACATCAAACCTCGGCTGCTCGGTCATTTCGGCACGGTTCCGGGGCTGAATATCTTGTACGCGCATTTGCAGCGCGTGATCGCGCACCACGACCTCGACGTGCTCTACGTCACCGGGCCGGGCCACGGTGGTCCGGGGATCGTCGCGAATACCTGGCTCGAGGGCACCTACACCGACTTCTACCACGACGTGACGCGCGACGAGCGGGGCATGGCGCGGTTGTTCAGGCAGTTCTCGTTTCCCGGTGGTATCCCGAGTCACGTGTCGGCCGAGGTCCCGGGCTCCATCCACGAGGGAGGCGAGCTCGGCTATTCGCTCGCCCACGCGTACGGCGCCGCGTTCGACAATCCCGAGCTCGTCGTCGCGTGCGTCGTCGGTGACGGTGAGGCCGAGACCGGTCCGCTTGCGGCGGCGTGGCATTCGAACAAGTTCGTGAGCCCGGCCCGCGATGGTGCGGTGCTGCCGATCCTTCACCTCAATGGCTACAAGATCGCGAACCCGGCCGTGCTGGCGCGCATAGGCGACGACGAACTGACGAGTCTGCTCGAAGGCTACGGGCACACGCCATACCTCGTTTCGGGTGACGACCCTGCGGTCGTACACCAGTCGTTGGCGGCGACACTCGACCACGCCGTCGGCGAGATCCGCCGTATCCAGAGCGACGCGCGCGAGCACCGGAGCACCGAGCGGCCGCGTTGGCCGATGATCGTGCTGCGCACGCCGAAGGGCTGGACGGGGCCCAAAGAGGTTGACGGGCTCCCGGTCGAGGGCACCTGGCGTTCGCATCAGGTGCCGCTCGCGCAGGTTCGTGACCGGCCCGAGCACCTCGCGGCGCTCGACGCGTGGATGCGCTCGTACCGTCCGCAGGAGCTGTTCGACGAGGAAGGCCGGCCGCGGCCCGAGGTCGTCGACTGGCTCCCCACCGGCGAGCGGCGCATGAGCGCGAACCCGCGCGCGAACGGGGGTGTCGTCCTGCGAGATCTCGAACTCCCCGACTTCGGCGACTACGGGGTGGAGGTCGAAACGCCCGCGGACGCGATGTCGGAGCCGACACGGGTGCTGGGCGAATTCCTGCGCGACGTGATGCGGCTCAACGCCCAAGAACGGAACTTCCGCCTGTTCGGACCGGACGAGACGGAGTCGAACCGCCTGGGTGCCGTGTACGAGGCAACAGGAAAGGCGTGGAACGCGGCCGTCGAGCCCACCGACGTCCACCTCTCGCCCGACGGTCGAGTCATGGAGATTCTGTCCGAGCACACCTGCCAGGGATGGCTCGAGGGATACCTGCTGACGGGCCGGCACGGCCTGTTCTCGTGTTACGAGGCGTTCGTCCACATCGTCGACTCGATGTTCAACCAACATGCGAAGTGGCTGAAAATGTCGCGTGAGATCGAGTGGCGTCGCCCGATCGCGTCGCTCAACTACTTGCTCACGTCGCACGTGTGGCGTCAGGACAACAACGGGTTCTCGCACCAGGACCCCGGCTTCATAGACCACGTCGTGAACAAGAAGGCCGACGTCATACGGGTCTATCTCCCGCCGGACACCAACACCCTGCTCTCCGTCGTCGATCACTGCCTCCGCTCACGCGACTACGTCAACGTGGTCGTCGCGGGCAAGCAGCCGACGTGGAACTGGCTCCCGATGGACGACGCGATCCTGCACGCCACGCGCGGCATCGGCATCTGGGAGTGGGCCAGCAACGACAATGGCGAACCTGACGTCGTCATGGCCTGCGCCGGAGACATTCCCACGCTGGAGACGCTCGCGGCCGTGAGCCTCATCCGCACCCACCTCCCCGAGGTACGTGTACGCGTCGTCAACGTCGTCGACCTGATGCGATTGCAACCGAACACAGAGCACCAACATGGCCTGTCCGACCGCGAGTTCGACGCGCTCTTCACCGTCGACCGACCGATCCTGTTCGCATACCACGGGTACCCGTGGCTGATCCATCGCCTCACGTACCGGCGAACCAACCATCACAACCTCCACGTACGCGGCTACAAGGAAGAAGGCACGACGACGACGCCGTTCGACATGGTCGTGCGCAACGACATGGACCGCTTCCACCTCGTCATCGACGTCATCGACCGCGTCCCCGGCCTCGGACAGAAAGCCGCTTCGGTCCGCCAGGCGATGATCGACAAGCGAACCGAGCATTGGGCCTGGACCCGAGAGTACGGCCAAGACATGCCCGAGGTCGCCGACTGGCGCTGGAGTTCTTGATGCGCGTCCTCGCCGTCAACGCCGGCTCATCGAGCCTCAAGCTCAGAGTGCTCGGTACGGACGACGAGGTGCTCGACGACGTACAGATTGCAACGTGGAACGAAGACGACGACAACACGTTCGTGGAGCAGCTGCACGTACTCCCCGATGCCGTCGGCCATCGCGTCGTACACGGTGGCGAGCGACGAGACCCCATCCTCATCGACCCCGGGGTCGAAGGAGACCTCGCGGCGTTGACGTCACTCGCACCCATCCACCAACCACTGGCGCTGGCGGCAATTCGGGTGGTACGGCACGCGCTCCCCGGAGTGCCGGCAGTCGCCTGCTTCGACACCGCGTACCACGCGTCGCTCCCCGACGCCGCGGCGACGTACGCGCTGCCGGCGGCGTGGCGGGAGCGCTACGGGCTCCGACGTTACGGCTTCCACGGACTCTCTCACGCGTATGCGGCGCGGCGCGCCGCCGAGATGCTCGGTCGCGAGCACGCCCGGCGCGCCGTCACGTGCCACCTCGGCGCCGGCGCCTCGCTGTGCGCGTCGCTCGAGAACCGGTCGGTCGACACCACGATGGGCTTCACGCCGCTCGAAGGACTGGTAATGGCAACGCGATCGGGGTCGGTCGACCCGGGACTCGTGCTGTGGCTGGCGACCACGGCGCACATCGAGCCCGCAGAGATCGCCCGTCAGCTCGAGACCGAATCAGGGCTGGCCGGCCTCGCACAGGGTTCCGGCGACATGCGCGACGTCGTCGCGGCGCGCGCCCGGGGCGAGCATCGTGCGGTGCTCGCGTTCGACGTCTACGTCCATCGCCTTACCCGTGAGATCGCGGCAATGACCGCGGCGCTCGGCGGCCTCGACGTCCTCGTGTTCACCGGAGGCGTCGGCGAACACATTCCCGAGGTGCGCCACGAAGCGGCTTCACGCCTCGGGTTCCTTGGCATCTCTATCGACGGTGGGCGCAACGCGGCCGCGCGACGAGGTGACGCGAACATCACCGGCGCAGCCAGCGCGGTGGCGACCGTGGTGATCGAGTCGCGCGAAGACGTCGAGATCGCACGCCAGACGCGGGCTACTCTCGGCGGCCGCGCCTGACTCGCGGCCTCGGCGCAACGATTGTCAGTGGTGACTACCGCCACCGCCGCTCATGCCCGACATGCCCCGCATCATGACCGCCATCATCACCGTGCACGCGACCGCGTAGAACAGGAAGCTGGCGCTGACAACACCGGTAGCCACGAGGGCGACCGCAATGACGAGCATCGGGATGCAGCAGGCGATCATCATCCAGCCGTGCCCACCGTGCCCACCGTGCGCCTGCTCCGGGCGGGGTTCGGTCTCCTGGTTGTCGGTCATGACGGCATCCGAAGCGACCGCGGCGTGAAGCCGAGCTTGTGGTACAGCGGGCAGTGTCCCAGCGCGCCGGTGACCGCGAGATCGAGGCCGGCGGCGAACAGCAAGACCTCGAGCACGACCGCCACTACCGACCCGGCGGTGCTGAGGAGCGCCACCGCGCCGACGATGGCGCCCAGGCCGATGAGAATCCGACCGATGCGTTCGATCGGTGTGATGTTGACGCTCAGCCGGTTGCGCCACCCGACTCGCGGCTGCGTCTGTTCGATGATGGAACTCATCTCACTCTCCTTTGTTGTTCGCGGCGAGCTCTACCGTCTCGCCGGTTCGGTCGATTGGGCGCGGGCCGAGGGTTCGGATCTCGACCGCACGTGCGACATCCGCGGGGGTGAGGATGCCGACGAGCTCGGCACCCTCGAACACGAGCGCGCGGCCGCCGCCACGAACGCCTTGGCGTTCGAGCAGTGAGACGAGCGGTTCGTCCGGCGCCGTGGTGGCCACGTTCGCGAGCGGGATCGCCACATCGAGGACACGAGTCGCGGCCCGTTCGTCGTTGGGAACTCCGCGCAGCTCGGTGAGCGTTACGAGGCCGACGATGCCGCCGTCGAAGCCCTCGACCGGGTAGGCGGAATGTGGGCTGCCGAGCAGGTAGCGCTCGATGAACGCGTCGACGGTGATCCAGCCGGGCG
>JANNHK010000154.1:0-7663 GCA_031404355.1 Actinomycetes bacterium | reverse complement strand
GGGGCTGATCCTGCAGGAGAGTTACTACAACCCGGAGGCGAAGTCGCGCGTCGGCGCGACGGGTCTCATGCAGATCATGCCGCCGACCGGCAAGGAGCTGGCGCAGCGTCTGCGCATCCCGTTTGCCGCGCAAAGTGATCCTGTGGCCGCAATAAGCAGCAACGAATATCTGGCGGAGATACAGGATACAAACGCCTTCATGACATTCAGGTTGAATGATGACCCAGGACTGGTATGCGAAAGAAAAGCGGTTATTAACAAAATTTTAGCAACGCCAGAGAGTGGAGCTGCGGGATTGTGTCTCATCTCTGGCGAGACGGCTCCTTTGGCTGTTTTACAGCCTGCCATCAAAGGATTTCCCGATCTGGCTCGACGTCACTGTGGTCGCAGCCGCCTTCGCCGTGTTGCTCGGGGGGTGGGCTCTGCTCAACCGGCGCCGCGGGCGCCGTCCGTTTGCCCGCCCCGACAGCATCGGGCCGGTGGAGATCGCGGCGTTCGTCATCGTCCCGGCCGTGGTGCCGATCTTCGTCGGCGGTCAGGAGGACTCGGCCGTCGCGACGGTGGTCTTCAACATCGTCGTGCTCGTCGGGATCTATGCGTTCACGTCGTACGGGCTGCTCGCGATGACGCGGTGGGCATTCGGCCGGCTCATGGGTCAACTCGAATCGATCGTGTCGCTCGTGGCGCGTGCGTTGCCGCTCGTCGCGTTGCTCGTGACGTTCCTGTTCCTCACGAACGAGGTGTGGCAGACGGCGGGCGACCTCGAGGGCGCGCCGTACATCTTGGCCGTCAGCTTGTTCATCGTGGTCGGCGTGCTGTTCATCGTCGTGCGCCTGCCGCGCGACATCGGTGCGCTCAACCAGTTCGACGACGAAGGCGCGATACGTGAGCTCGTCGCCGGTACTCCGGTGGAAGGCACGACGACGCTCGTGCACGACGCACCACCGCTCGGCCGGCGCGAGTGGGGCAACGTCGGGCTCGTCGCCCTGTTCACCCAGGGTGTGCAGATCCTCATCGTGAGCCTGCTCATCGGCGGGTTCTTCGTGGTGCTCGGCGTGCTCCTGGTCGACGAAGCGACCACCCTGGACTGGGCGCGCAACGTCGACGTGCTCGCCACGATCTCGCTCGGAAACTCGGAGCTCGTCATCACCGAGCAACTGCTCCGGGTCGCGGGCTTTTTGACGGCTTTCTCGGGCCTCAACTTCACCGTGTACTTGTTGACCGACGACACGTACCGGCGCGAATTCCGTGACGAAGTCGTTGCAGAATTACACCAAGCGTTTGCCGTGCGGGCCGTCTATCTGGCCTTTCTGGACGAGGAAGCGGGCGCGTCGGCTACCATTTCCCCAACGTGAAACCCTTACAGGACACGTTGCGCGGGGAGCCTCCATGCCGGGTGCAGTAATCGTCGGCATGCAGTGGGGCGACGAGGGCAAAGGTCGTTTCACCGACTACCTCGCCAAGGAAGCCTCGATGGTCGTCCGTTACCAGGGCGGCCACAACGCGGGGCACACGCTCGTCGTCGACGGCGAGGTGTTCAAGCTTCAACTCGTCCCGAGCGGGATCCTCTACCCGTGGGTCACGCCCGTCATCGCCAACGGTGTCGTCGTCGACCCCAAGGTGCTGTTCGAAGAACTCGACATGCTCGACGCGAAGCGCGTGGACACGCATCTGTTGCGCGTGTCCGGCAATGCGCACCTGATCATGCCGTACCACCAGGAACTCGACCGCGTCACCGAACGATTCCTCGGCAAGAACAAGCTCGGCACCACGATGCGCGGCATCGGTCCCGCATACGGCGACAAGGCGTGGCGCACAGGAATCCGCGTGCAGGATCTGCTCGACCCGAAGATCTTCCGCGAGAAGCTCGACCTCGCATTGCGCGAGAAGAACGCGCTGCTCACGCGGGTCTACAACCGCCTTCCTGTCGACGCGAAGGAACTCGCGGAGCGTTACCTCGCGTACGTCCCGCGGCTCGCGCCGATGATCGACGACACGGTGCATCTCATCCACGAGGCGCTCGACGCGCAGCAGTGGGTGCTGTTCGAGGGGGCGCAGGCGACGTTTCTCGACCTCGACCACGGTACGTATCCCTTCGTGACGTCGAGCAACCCGACCGCGGGTGGCGTGGGTCCGGGTGCGGGGGTCGGGCCGCGCGCGATCGAGCGCGTCGTGGGCGTGGCCAAGGCGTACGTCACGCGCGTCGGATCCGGGCCGTTCCCGACGGAACTGTTCGAAGGCGACGCGATCGGCGACCTGCTCGTCGAGCGGGGCCAGGAGTTCGGCACCAACACCGGCCGGCGGCGCCGGCCCGGGTGGCTCGACCTTGTGATGCTCAAGCACGCGGCGCGCCTCAATACGTGCAGCGAACTTGCCATCACGAAACTCGACGTGCTCTCGCCCCTCGAATCGTTGCAGGTGTGCACGGGGTATATCGGCGAAGACGGAACCCGCTACGAGCACGTCCCGTACCACCAGTCGGTGCTGCACAAGGTGACACCCGTGTACGAGATGCTGCCGGGTTGGGGTGTCGATATCGAAACCGCGGGCCGGCTCGAAGACCTCCCGACCGAAGCGCGTGACTACGTGCGCTTCATCGAGGAGTTCGTCGGCGTGCACGTGAGCTTCGTCGGCGTCGGCCCGGCGCGCGATCAAACCGTCGTCCTCCCCCGCGCCGCGTGAGCCCGACCCGCGTTCTGGTCGTCGGTGGCGGTGGGCGCGAGCACGCGCTGGCGTGGGGACTTACGCGCAGTTCGGCGGTTGACGAAGTGGTGTGTGCGCCCGGCAACGTCGGCATGGCCGAGATCGGTGAGTGCCGCGCGGTCGATCCGCTCGACCCGGCCGCGGTCGGCGCACTCGCCGACGAACTCGACGCCGACCTCACCATCGTCGGCCCGGAAGACCCCCTGGTCGCGGGTGTCGTCGACGGGGTCACGGCGCGGGGGCGACTGGCGTTCGGCCCGGCCCGCGCGGCAGCGCATCTCGAAGGCTCGAAGCAGTGGATGAAAGAGGTTCTCGCCGCGGCCGGTGTGCCGACCGCGCGGTTCGGCGCGTTCACCGAGGAAGGCCCCGCGTTCGCCTTCCTCGAAACGCTGCCCGGCCTCTACGTCGTCAAGACCGACGGGCTCGCGGCAGGCAAGGGTGTGATCGTCACCGAGTCGATCACCGACGCGCGCGAAGCCGTACGTGCGTACCTTTCGGGTCACGCGTTCGGCGACGCGGGCCGTACGTGCGTCATCGAAGAAGGCATGACCGGTCCGGAGCTGTCAGTGTTCGCGCTGTGCGACGGCCACGACGCGATGCCGTTCGCCGCCGCGCAGGACCACAAGCGCGCGTTCGACGGCGACCGGGGACCGAACACGGGCGGCATGGGTGCGTACTCGCCGGTCCCATTTGCGCCCGACGACCTCGTGTCCGAGGTCATGGAAAAAGCTGTGCGCCCGACGCTGGCCGAGATGCGCAACCGCGAAGCCGAGTACCGCGGCGCGTTGTACTGCGGCCTGATGCTCACGCCCGAGGGTCCGAAGGTCGTTGAGTACAACGTACGCTTTGGCGACCCGGAGTGCCAGGTCATCGTGCCCCGGCTCGCGTCCGACCTGTACGCCCACTGCTACGAATCGGCATCCGGCCGCATCGAAACCCCGGTGCGCATGACCGACGACGCGTGCGTCGGCGTTGCGATCGCGAGCGAGGGCTACCCGCCCGCGCCGTTGCGGCGCGGCGACGTCATCACCGGCCTCGACGCGGCCGGCCAAGTCCCGGGCGTCGTCGTGTTCCACTCCGGTACCAAGGCCGTCGACGGGAACGTGACGACCAACGGCGGGCGGGTGCTGACCGTCTCGGCGACCGGCCCCGACATCGCCACGGCCCGCGACCGCGCCTACGACGCCGCGGCCGCGATTTCGTGGCCGGGCCTGCACTACCGTCGCGACATCGCTGCCCAGGCCCTGCCGTGATCCCCCGCTACTCGCTCCCCGCCATCGCCGACTTGTTCACCGACGAGGCCCGGTTCGGCGCGTGGCTCGAGGTCGAGATCCTCGCGGTCGAAGCGTGGGCGCAGCTCGGTGTCATTCCCGTCGAGCACGCGCAGCAGGTACGCGCTCGCGCCGGGTTCGACGTCCAGGCCGTGCACGATCGCGAGAAGGTGACCGATCACGACGTCGCCGCGTTCGTCGACGTCGTGCAGGAGCGAGTCGGCGCGCCGGCGGGTACGTGGGTGCACTACGGGCTCACGTCGTCGGATGTGGTCGACACCGCGCTCGCCCTCCAGATGACCCGAGCAGTCGAGTTGATCCAGGTGGCGGCGGCCGAGCTCGAAGCGTCGATCGCGACCCGGGCCCGCGAGTTCCGCGACACGCCGATGGTCGGCCGCACGCACGGCATCCACGCCGAGCCGACCACGTTCGGCATGAAGTTGGCGCTGTGGGCCATGCAGGTGCGGCGCGACCGCGAGCGCCTGGCGCGGGCCCGCGCCGTGATCGCGGTCGGCAAGCTTTCGGGCGCGGTGGGCACGTATTCGAACGTCGATCCCTTCGTCGAGCGCTACGTGTGCGAACACCTCGGCCTCACGCCGGTTCCGTCGACGCAGGTCCTGGCCCGCGACCGCCACGCCGAGGTCATGGGAGCGTTGGCAGGCGTCGGCGCCAGTGTCGAGTCGTTCGCCATGGAGATGCGGCACTTGCAGCGCACCGAGGTGCGCGAGGCCGAAGAGCCGTTCCGTGAAGGTGAGCAGAAGGGCTCGTCCGCGATGCCCCACAAGCGCAACCCGATCAAGTCGGAACAGCTCACCGGACTGGCGCGCGTACTGCGCGGCAACCTGCAGGCCGCGCTCGAGAACGTCGCCCTCTGGCACGAGCGCGACATCTCACACTCGTCGGTCGAGCGCATCATCATCCCCGACTCGCTGATGCTCGCGTACTACATGCTCGTGAAGTTCAAGACGATCGTCGACGGCATGCGCGTGTATCCCGAGCGCATGTTGCGCAACATCGAATCGTCGTTCGGTCTCGTGTTCAGCCAGCCCGTGTTGCTCGCGTTGGTCGAGTCGGGCCGCACGCGCGACGACGCGTACCGCATCGTGCAACGCAACGCGATGCGCGCGTGGCAGGAGGAGCGCTCGTTCCGCGAGCTGCTCACCGAGGACGCCGACGTGCGCGCCGCGCTCGACGACGCCCGGCTCGACGCGTGCTTCGATCTCAAGCGTTCCCTTGCCAACGTCGGAAGGGTGTTCGATGAACTCGACCGGCTGGAGGCCCAATGACCAACCCAACGTCGTTGCCTCACGTCTTTTCGGGCAAGGTCCGTGAACTGTACGAAGTGGGTCACGACCGGTTGTTGATGGTCGCGAGCGATCGCGTGTCGGTGTTCGACGTCATCCTGCCCGACGAGATTCCCGACAAGGGCCGCGTCCTCACCGCGCTCTCGCACTTCTGGTTCGGCCGCACGCACGACATCGTCGCCAACCACCTGATCTCGTGCGACCCGACCGACTTTCCCGAGACCGCGGGCGATGTCGGTGGCCGGGCGATGCTCGTGCGGGCCACTCGCCCGGTGCGGCTCGAGTGTGTCGTGCGCGGCTACCTGTTCGGCAGCGCGTGGAAGGAATACTCCGACGCCGGCACCGTCGGAAGACAACGCGTTCCCGCGGGTCTGCGCCAGGCCGAACGGCTGCCGGAGCCGCTGTTCACGCCGACGACGAAGGCCGAGGTCGGCGACAAGGATGTGCCCGTGACGCCCGACGAAGCCATCGCGCTTGTCGGCGCAGACGCGTATGAGCAACTGCGCGTCGTCTCGTTGCGTCTCTATGCGGCCGGTGCCGCGCACGCCGAGAGTTGCGGCGTGATCCTCGCCGACACGAAGTTCGAGTTCGGCGAACTCGACGGTACGTTTCTCGTCATCGACGAAATGATGACGCCCGACTCGTCGCGCTACTGGCCCGCCGAGGACTACCGCGTCGGTATGTCGCCGCCGTCGTTCGACAAGCAGTACGTGCGCGACTTCATGGACTCGACCGGCTGGAACCGCGAACCGCCGGGGCCGCACATGTCGGCCGAAGCGATCGCCAACACGCGGGCCCGTTACCGCGAGGCGTACGAACTCATCACCGGCAACAGCCTCGACGACTGGTTCGCCCCCGGAGACTGAGCGCGACTTGCATTCGCGGGCGGAGTAAATGAGAATCACTCTCATTATGCGGTGGCTGCTCGTCCTCGTGATCGCCCTCGCCGGTTGCGGCGGTGACGACGACACCCCCGCCGCATCCGCCGGCAAGGTCTGGGTCGTCACGGCCTTCTACCCGCTGGCCGAGGCGGCCCGTCAGGTCGGCGGCGACCTCGTGACCGTCAGCGACCTCACCCCGCCGGGAGCCGAGCCGCACGACCTCGAAATCTCGCCCGGCGACGTCGAGGACCTCGAAGACGCCGACCTCGTGCTTCTCATGGGTAACGACTTCCAACCCGGGGTCGAGGACGTTGCCGACCGCACCGGCGACGCGGTCGAGGTGCTCGAGACCCTCGGCATTGACGACGAGGACGTGCACGTGTGGCTCGACCCGCAGCAGATGCGCGCCATCGTCGACGTGGTCGGCGACGCGCTGGCCGCGGCCGACCCGGAGCAGGCCGACGCGTACGCGGCGAACGCGAGCCGCTACGGAGCGGACCTCGACACGCTCGACGCCGAGTTCGCCGCGGGGCTCGCCGAGTGCGGGCGGCGCACGATCGTGACCTCGCACGACGCCTACGGCTGGCTCGCGAGCCGCTACGACCTCGACCAGCAGGCCATCGCCGGTATCTCGCCCGACATCGAGCCGAGCGCCGATCGCCTCGCCGAGCTCTCCGATCTCGCCGAGGACGAGGGTGTGACCACGATCTTCACCGAGGAACTGGTCGCACCCGACATCGCCGAGACGGTGGCGCGCGAGGCAGGCGGGCTCCGCACTGCCGTGCTGAACCCGATCGAAGGGCTCACCGAGGAACAGCGCGACGCCGGTGACGACTACCTGTCGTTGATGCGCGACAACCTGGCCGAACTGCAAGAGGCCCTGGGCTGCTCGTAGGTAATCTCGGGACATGCCGACCTTCGAAGCGCGCGTCGACGTCGCCCATCTCCCCGGTATCGCCGACCCGGCCGGGGCGACGGTCGAGCGGGCGCTGCCCGCGCTCGGATACACCAACGTGTCGCAGGTGCATATCGGCAAGACCGTGCGCCTTCACGTGGACGCACCCGACGCCGCGAGCGCGCAACGCCAGGTCGAGGAGATGTGCGAGAAGTTGCTCGCCAACCCCGTGATCGAGTCGTACGCGGTCACCGTTTCAGAGTTTGTCGCGTGAGCAAACGGGTTGGAGTCGTGCTGTTTCCCGGAACGAACTGCGAGCAAGATGTCGTGTGGGCCGTCGAGCAACTCGGCGGCGCGCCCGAGATCCTGTGGCACGGCGAGGCGACGACGAAGGGTGTCGACTCCATCGTCGTGCCCGGTGGCTTCGCGCACGGCGACTACCTGCGCACCGGCGCGATCGCGCGGTTCTCGCCCGTGATGACCGCGGTTTCCGAGTTCGCCGCCGCGGGGGGACCGGTCGTCGGCATCTGCAACGGGTTCCAGGTGCTGACCGAGGCCCGGTTGCTCCCGGGCGCACTCCAGAAGAACGCCGGGTTGAAGTTCCTGTGC
>JANNHK010000153.1:0-3033 GCA_031404355.1 Actinomycetes bacterium | reverse complement strand
GATGTAGGGAAGCTCGCCACCGAGGAGACCTTCGCGAACGTCCATCGCGGCGGAACGGTACTCGGGTTACTGGTCATATTCACTGGGCGGAGTTGTTGTCTCAGGGGCCCGGGAGAATCGCACCATGAGTCCTACACGCAGGCAAAGTGAGAATGGGTCCGGCATCATCACGCGGGTGGACAATGGGTCCGACATCATCAAACGAGGCGGCAAGCAACCTGCGACGCCACCCCCGAAGCCGCAGGGGCAGTCGAAGGCACCGTCAGCACCAAAGGGCTCCGGCAAGCGGTAACTAGACGCCGTTGCCATGCCGACGCCTCTTGTTGGGCTGACGCTGTTCATTTACTTGCTGATTCCCGGCCTCGTCTACAACTCGCAACTCCGCAAGCGGGTTCCGCTTCGGGCGACGTCGCCGCTCGTCGAGGCGGGAACCTTGGCGACTGTCTCCCTTGCGACTAACGCGATTGCGCTGACCCTGTTTGGGCTCTACCGCCTCGTGTGGTCTTCCCACAGCCCAGAGCCGCGCCGAATCCTGGGCGAGGGCTTGGACTACACGGCGGAGCGACTCGGGTATGTGAGTGCCTGGACGGCTGCCTTGTTGTTTGTTTCGTGCGGAATCGCGTTCTGGTGGGGTACGGGTCCGCGCTTGACGCGGCATCTAACGGCGAGATTCGCGCCCACCATCGTGGACGTATCGGGTTGGTATCAGATCTTCGAAGAAGCATCTGACGGACATCTCGTGTACGTGGGGTGTGACATGCACGACGGTGCCTACTTGGCCGGCTACCTCGACTGGTACAGCACCGAAGTCGAAGAAACCGCCGATCGTGACCTGGCTCTTGCAGCACCGATCACCCTCAAGCGGGGCGACGGCGAAGAGGTGCTGTCCGTTGAGAGGGTTCTCGTTTCTGCTCGCGACATCGTCCGTATGTTCGTTGCATACGTCGTGCCCGAGAACTCTCTACACCCACGTGAGGGCTCGGCGGAGTAGCTGCATCGCGTGATGAGTTCGGGCCCGGCCGGTACTGTGCGCGCCCATGGAGATCGACCAGATCAATTTGGGGCTGCTCGTGCTGCGTGTCGCGGTCGGCGCCACGATGCTCGCCCACGGCGTGAACCACGTCTGGCGGGGTGGGCGTATCCCCGGAACCGGGCGCTGGTTCGAGAGCCTCGGCATGAAGCCGGGCGTGCTGCACGCCTGGCTCGCCAGCGCCACCGAGCTGGCGGCCGGCGCCGCGTTGATCGTCGGTTTCCTCACACCCCTCGCCGCGAGCATGTTGCTCGGCGTCATGTTGGTCGCGTGGATCACCAACCACCGCACCGCCGGGTTCTTCGTCTTCCGCCGCCCGACCGAGGGCTGGGAGTACGTGATGAACCTCAGCGCCGCGTGCTTCGCGATCGCGTGCCTCGGCGCGGGCCAGTGGTCGCTCGACAACGCGCTCGACATCGAGTTCGACGACTGGCTCGGCCTGCTGTGCGCACTCGTCGTCGGCATCGGCGGCACGGCCGCACTGCTCGTCGTGTTCTGGCGGCCGCCGAAACCGGAACCCGCTACGTCGTAGGGAGTGCGGCGACGAGACGGGGGAGCACGTCGTGCCAGTCGGCGACGATGCCGACGTCGGCCGCGTCGAAGATCAACGCGTCCCGATCGGGGTTGATCGCGAGCACGGTGCCCGCGGCGCGCAGTCCGACGGTGTGATTGAACTTGCCGCTCGCGCCGATGCTCACGACGAGTCTCGGCGCAATCGTGCGACCCGTAATGCCGATCTGCCGAGCGCGCGGCAGCCAACCCTGGTCGGTGACCTTGCGCGTCGCGCCCAGCTCGGCGTGCAGCGCGTCGCGCAGTGGTTCGAGCTTCGGGTACTCGTCGGGCAAGACGCCCATGCCGACCGCGATGACGGCGCTGGCGTCGGCGAGTACCTCGATGTCGTCGTCGCGTGTCCGCGCTCTGATCGTGACGCGGCCGCGAGGGGCCATGGTGATCGTCGTGGTGCGCACGGGGTTCGCGGCCCGCGGCGTGAGCGTGTCGAGCATGCCGGCGCGTACGGTCGCCATCTGGATCGGTGAAGTCGCACTCACCGCGGCAACGAGCTGGCCGCCGAACGCGGGTTTCCACGCCACGAGCCGGTCGCCGTCGAGTTCGAGACCGACCGCGTCGCCGGTGAGGCCGGCGCCCTGGCGGGCCGCGGCGCGGGCGGCGACCTCGCGCCCCCATGCCGTCGACTCGGTCAGCACCGCCCAGGGCTGATGCTCCGCCGCCCACACGGCGAACGCGTGCGCGACGTCTTCTTCGACGTTGTCGCCTTCGAGGTGCACGATTTCGTCGGCGCCCCAGGACGCGAGCAGTTCGATGTCGGGCGGTTGCACCGTGAACACGACGACGCAACCGTCGAAACCGGCCGCAGCGCCGATCAACTCGCGCGTCGCGTGCAGACGATCGGGCTCGGCGATCACGACGATCTGACGCGCGCCGAACGCGCACGCCGGCACCTCTACCGCGCTGGCGCGGTGTTCCTCGTGTGTCAGCGCGCCGCGTTCGGTGAGGATGTGCACGGCGCGGACAATCTGTTCGTCTACGGGCAGCTCGGGCCACCGCTGCCGCGCGCGGGACACCGCCATGACTTTCACCGGGCCGACCCACGTGGGCGACGCGTCCAGGCCCCACGGGCCCGGACCGAGATCGGCCGCACTCAGCCGCTTGATGCGATCGGCCGGCACGGCGGCACGGCCGTCGGGGTCGACCTTGGTCGGGTCGATCAGCCGCTCCGCGCACGAAATGACTGCGGGCAGCGTGAGTTCGGCGTCGAGCCAGCCAGCCGTCGTCGTGCTCGCAGCGCACGGTGAGCCGGTCGCCGTTCAGGTCGAGATGGCGCACGCCGGTCATGAACGGGAGGTCGAGCAGTTCCGCGACTTCCGGCCCGACCTGGCCCGTGTCGGCGTCGACCGAGTTGCGACCGGCGAGCACCAGGTCGAACGGACCGACCTGCATCAGCGCCGCCGCAAGCGCCTTCGCAGTCGCGAGCGTGTCGGAAC
>JANNHK010000152.1:0-9683 GCA_031404355.1 Actinomycetes bacterium | reverse complement strand
CGCGTCATGTACGGCAGCATCGTCGCGCCCGCGGGGTACGCGCCGACGTCGTGCACAATGTTCAACCGGTACGCGAGCAACCGGCCGTCGCGCGTACCGCCGAGCGTCGCGAACTGCAGCTGCCCGCGGCCGGTGCCGATCGAGACCATGCTCTCGCCCCGCGTCTCGACCCAGCGGACCGGGCGACCCAGCCGGCGCGCCAGCCACGGCACGAGCAGCTCCTCGGGGTAGTTGCCGTGCTTGGCGCCGAACCCGCCGCCGACATCGGGCGTGATCACGTGCACCTGGTCGCGCTCGACGCCGAGCGCAGCGGCGATCCCGTTGCGCGTGTGGTGCGGGTTTTGCGTGCACGCCCAGTGCGTGAGCCGCCCGTCGGCCTCCCAACGCGACGCCGCGGCTCTGACTTCGAGCGGGCACGGTGCGACGCGCTGGTTGACCATCCGCTGCTCGACGACGACCTCGCACCCGTCGAACAGATCGGCACCCGCCCGCGACGGCATCGTGAACGCGACATTCGTGCCTGCGTCGGGAAACAACCGCGGGCTGCCGTCGGCAGCGGCGCGCTCGATGTCGACGACCGCGGAGAGCGGGTCGTAGTCGACGACGACAGCTTCGGCGGCGTCGATCGCCTCGGCTCTGGTCTCGGCGACGACCGCGGCGACGAGTTCACCGACGAATCGCACCGTGTCGGTCGCGAGGCGAGGCCGCGCCATCGACTCGGGCACCCGCTTGTGCGGGGTGCCGTCGGGTTCCATGTCGAGGTCGCCCGCCGTGACGACGGCCACGACGCCGGGCATCGCCTGCGCCGCGGCGGTGTCGATGCCGGCGATCCGAGCATGCGCGATCGTTGACGCGACGTACACGACGTGCAGCGCACCGGGAATGTCGATGCCCTCGATGTAGTTACCGCCGTCGGTCAGAAAGCGGGGGTCTTCCGTGCGCAGGACGCGCGTGCCGAGAATGCTCACCTCAGTCGAGCACGACGTCGGGTTTGGGCTTTCCCTCGGCTTCGCACAACATGTAATACGCCTGGAGAATTCCGCTCGCGTCGATGATGCTCTCGATGTTGCCGTCGGCGTCGAGATTCAGGTTCGCACCCCAGATCGCGAAGAACACGTCGGTGGTCTCGGTGTTGTCGTCGGGCACGATCAGCGTGTGGACCGATCCGGCGGGTTCGTAGAGGAACGACCCGGCCCGGTTCACGAAGTCGGACTCCTTGTACTTCCACGCGCCGCTCGTCGTGAACGCGTACACGGGTCCCGTGTGCTTGTGCGTCTGCACCGCGTACCCCGGCTCGAACCGGTTGCGGATCACCCACAGCCCTTCGCGCTCCTTCACCTGGAGCACCTTCAGCAGCGAACCGCCGCCAATATCGACCCACGGCAACTCGTCGTCGCCCCGATGAATAGCGCTGGGAAGCTCGAGCATCGTCATGGACCCGAGCGTAACCGTGCGCGAGAATCGCGGCAGCTCCCCAGCCCTTCCCCGTTTGTTTTGTCTTTCGACGCGCTTTTCGGAGGCGTTCACAAAATGAACGGGCTAGATCTGGCGGTCGCCGCCGTCGCGGAACAGCAGTACGGCGCATTCAGCCGAGCTCAGGCCGCGGAAGCTGGCCTCTCGGAGTACGCCATGACTCGCCGAGTTATCAGCGGGGCATGGGAGACCGTGTTCCCGAGCATCTACCGGCTACCCGGAACACCGAGGACGGGCCGGCAGCGTGCCATGGCCGCGTCCCTGTGGGCCGGGGAAGACGCGCTGGTGTCGCACACGACGTCCGGTCGCCTGCTGCGGCTCGACGGCATCCGCACCAAGGACCTGCATCTCTCGGTCGGGTTGAAGTCGGGTCTGGAGTCACCCGACGTGGTACTGCACCGAACGGGCACGCTCACTCGCCCGGACCGCGTGACGGTCGACGGGATCCGGTGTACCTCGGCGACTCGATCCCTTATCGACTCGGCGGCACTGCTCGATGACGAGGCGCTCGAAGTGGCATACGAGTCGGCGCGGCGGATGGGCTCACGTCGCCGAACGCATTGGCGAGCCGGGCGGTCGACCTCTGCGGGAGCGGAAAGGCCGGATCGGCTCGTATCAAGCGGCTGCTCTCGCACCAACGCGTTGGAGAGAAGCCTTTGGAGTACCGGCTCGAAGTGAAGACGGCCCGGCTCCTTCGCACGAGCACGTTGCCGGCGCCGACCCGGCAACACCGCGTCGGGAACTACCGACTCGACTTCGTGTGGCTGAAGTGGCTCGTTGCCGTCGAGTGCGACGGCTTCGAGACGCACGGATACCGGCTCGCGTGGAAGCGCGACCGGCGCCGGATCGCCGCGCTCGAGCAGCTCGGATGGAACATCGTGATTGTCACCTGGGACGACGTCACGCAACGCCCCGCCGAGACGCTCGATCGCATCGCACTCAGGGTTGGACGGCAGCGGCTAACTCGGTTGCCAGGGTGACGAACTCGACGCGTTCCCCTTCGTCGAGGATCGAAAGGTGGCGGCCGACCATGCGGTCGGTCCGGGCCTCGGCGAGTTGCCATCGTTCGCGGGCGGGTTCGGGGTCGGGATGCGGCTCGGGCCAGCCGAACACGCTCGCCACCGCCGGGCTGCGGACGACGATCGCGTCGATTGGTGCGAGCCCGACGGTGAGCACGGCCGCGCCGTGCAAGCCGCCGCGCAGCTCGCGCAGCGCGTTGAGCCGGTGCTGGGCGAGTGCCTTGGCGTCGGCGGGCTCGGGGAGCACACGCCATCCCGCGAACAGTGGCGCGCCCGCGGCCGACGCGTGTTCGACGACGCGCCCGGCCAGTTCGGCGAAGCGCGCGTAGTCGGGGCCGTCGGCGAGATGCGTGCGAGCCCACGCGTGGCCGCACGCGGCCCACTCTTCCGCGGCCTGGTGGCGGCTCATGACGCCCGCCGAACGCGCCCACGCCGCGACAATCACCTCGGGGGCGAAGAACACGAGCGCGGCGACGACGACGTCGGCCGGCACGTCACCCAGCGCGCCGCCGCGACCCGCGACGTAGAAGTCCATACCCTCGAAGCCGAGCTCTCCCCCGCGGGCGAACGTCTCGGGGACGGTCATGAACCGGCCGGCAACGCCGACGAAGACACTCGCCGTGTCGTGGGCCGCCTGCTCGGGGGTCACGTGCGGAAGTATGGGTTCTCGGGCTCGGCGACGGCCAGTACGTCGCCGACCGTCGGTCGCCCGTCGTGACCGGCTTGCAACGCGGCCCGCGTCGCGTCGCGGTTGTTGGCGAACACGGCCTCTTCGTCGTCGGCGTCGGGGTTCACCCACACCGCGGCGATCAGGAGTTCGTCGGGGGCAACGATGTCGGCGCGCAGCGCGTCGATCACACCCGCGGCGACCCCCGCCTGGGCCGCACCCCACGTGAGCCGGCCGTGCTCGTCGCCCGCGATCGACGCCTTGTTCACGAACAACGTCATCGGCTTGACGGGAAGGTTGGGCCGGGCGACAACCATGAACGGTGTGTGCCCGGCACTCGGCGACGCGAGTGCGGTCGCCCAGGCGGTGCCGACCGGCCCTTCCTTCGGACCGATGACCGTGTTGACGTGGGCGGCGTTGGCGCCGTCGCCCGCGAAGCCCTCGCCGACGTTCACGGCATGCGCCCGTAGCGGACGGCCTTGAGCAGGTCGCTCGACATCGTTCCCGGCTTCGTGTCGTACGCGAGCAGGGCGACCAGGCGCGGCGTCGCGCCGACGCCTACATGGCTCCCTCGCTGCGCCGTCCGTGGCTTCGCTGCGTCCGCACGGACCGGGCTCACGCGGTGCAACGAGTGCCGGCCCGCGAACACGAGCAGCGTGCCGGGCGTCATCGGCAAGGTGACGACGTCGTCGCGCTTGCCCGCGAGCACACCGCTGACCGCGTCGTAGTTCTCGTCGGTCTCGGTACGGATCATCGGTGCGACCTCGAAGTCGCCACCCGCGTCGGCGTCTTGGAGCGCGAGCGACACGACGAAATCGGTCATGTCGAAGTGCCACTGCAGTTCTTCGCCGTCGATCATCACCGCCAGGTTCAGCGCGCCGAACGGGTCGGCGTAGCGGTAGATGGCGTCAAGGCCGAGGATCGCGCCGACCAGTTCCATGAGCGGGTCCCACTCGTAGAGGCGGCGAATGAGCGACTCCGGCGGGAAGAGGTCGTAGGCGACCGCGCCGACGCCGTAGGGCCCGAGCCACTGCTGCGGGTGGTCGGGCGGGAACGACTCGTCGGGGAACCCGAGATACGCGGTGCCGAGCCCGCCGCTGTGGTGCGCGAGCGGCGCGACGGTGCGCGCATCCTCGATGAACGCGTCGAGTGCTTCCGGGCGCACGAACCCGGGGATTTCACACGCGCCGGTCTCGGCGATCTGAGCGCGGCCTTTCTCGACGACCGACCAATCAAGGTCTACGTATTCGTTCACGCGGTCTGTTGGAGCGGCGTCGCGATCAGTTCGGGCGACGGTCCGACGCGGTCGGCGTACTCCTGGAGCTTGTCGAGGTCGAAGCCGTAGAGCTCGGCCGCGGTCTCGCCCAGCATCTTGCGTACCTCGGCTTCGGGCACGTCGTGGAACGTGTTGCGCAGCGAGTCGACGGAGTTCGGGTAGGTGCCCTCGTCGTGCGGGTAGTCGCTGGCCCACATGATGCGGTCGAGGCCCACTTCGTGGCGGCGCTTGCACTCGGCGCGCCCCATGAAGCTCGCGGTGACGTAGCACTGCCGGGCGAAGATCTCACTCGGCAGCAACGCGAGCTTCTGGTCGTCGGTGAACCCGAGTTCGCCGACTTTCCCGGTCGCGATGCGCTTCATCATGCCGTCGCGCATCGGCAACTCGTCGGCGAGCCAGCCCATGCCCGACTCGGCGAGGACAAACTTCAATCCCGGGTGGCGCTGGAACACACCGCTGAAGATGAGGTGCCAGAACGCGCGGTGCGCGTAGAAGCCGATCTCCATCATCCACACGACGCCTCCCGTGGGGTGCTTGCCGTAGTCGGGCAGCCCGTTGCCGGAGTGGTGGTTCATCGGCATGTCGAGTTCTTCGCACACCTGCCAGATGGGTTCGTACCCCGGGTCCCACAACTTCGGCAGTACCGAGTCGTCGGCGACGCCAGGCAACAGAATGCCGCCGCGCAAGCCCTGTTCTTTGGCCCAGCGGATCTCGCGGACCGCGTCGTCGACGTCGTTGAGCAGGATCTGCGCCATGCCCGCGCGCCGCTCGGGCGCTTTGGACACGAAGTCGGCTACCCACCGGTTGTGCGCCTGCAGGCCCGCCCAGCGGTGGTCGTATTCGTCGCGCGTCTTCGGCGCGTGCGCCATGAAACTCGCGCTGGGGAAGAACGGCGGCACCGTGTTGGGGAACGGCACCTCGGCGACGATGCCGTCGGACTCCATCTCGCTGATGCGCGCGTCGGAATCCCAGTTGCGGTAGCGCTTCGACCCGCTCAGGTCGCGGAACGGGTTCTTGTACGCGCCCCGCCAGGCGTCGTACTCCTCGAGCCATTCCTTCGCCAGGAACTCGCGGTACTGGTCGTGTGACCCGCCCGCGTGACAGTCGGTGGAGATGACGACATAGTGCGGACGCAGTGGGTGGCCCTCGTCGCCGGAGGCGCTCGGCGCCGCCTGCGAGGGAGCCATGTGATCGTTCCGGCTCATGCGCCCAATGTTACGACGAGCCGGCGATGTCCCGGCGGGTGAAGGAAGCGAGGCCGGCTCCCACGAAGAGGGCGAGGTAGAAGACCAGGGTGAACAGCGCGAGACCGGGTCCGCGGTTGTACTCGGCGTCCTCGAACGTGCTCCACTCGATCACGATGCCGAGGTTGTCGGTGATGAGGAAGCGCGCCACGGTCGGCTTGAGGCCGCGGATGATGTTCTCGCCGACGAGGGCCCAGATCGCCAGGGCGACCAGCGCGGGTGCGGTGTTCCGCCCGATGGTCGCGATATTGAACGCGAGGACGGCCAGCAACGCGCTCACGAAGGCAAGGCGCAGCATCGCGAGGACGAGGATGTTCCAGTAGTCGCCACCCGTCCCGTCGGTCGAACCGTTGACGATGACGGCGGGCACCGTCGACGCGAGGAACACCACCAGGAGCGCGAACCCGATAAGGAACGCGAGGATGAACGCGGAGATCGTGCGGGCCATGTGCACCCGCCACCGAGACGGCGCCCACGTCAACACGGTCGTGATCGTTCCCGCCTTCCACTCCGCGCCCCCAACCGACGCGCCGCAGATGGCCGCACCGATAGCGAGGAAGACGCCGCCGACGCCGAGGAACCCGCCGTCGTCCCTGGCGAAGCTCCAGTTCCGCGCGTAGGCAGGGTGCGAGAAATCCTTGAACGGGGTGATGCCGTCGCTCGTGACGAACACGATGAACCCGACGAACGCGCAGCTGGCAAGCGCAAGCGCGAGCATCCACCACACGACCCGCCGGTGCAGCGCCCGCCGCATCTCGACGTAGATGAGATGCAAGAAGTTCACGCTGTCATCTCCAGGAACAGGTCTTCGAGACTCACGGCTTCGGGTCTGAGTTCGGTGACGTAGAGGCCCTGATCGGCGAGCAGCTTCGAGACGCGCGCCGCGTCGGACTTCGGCGCATCGACGCGTAACAGCCCGTCGACCGCCTCTACCGCGAAGCCTCCCGTACGCAACGCACCCGCGCCCGCGCCGAGGTCGTCGAGCCCGACGAGCAGTACCGGTCGGGCCGCGGACGCGAGCACGTCCTCCACACGTCCGGTGAGGATGCACTTGCCCTGCTTGATGATCGCGACCCGGTCGCAGGTGTGTTCGATCTCGGCGAGGAGGTGGCTCGACACGAACACGGTGCGCCCTTCGGCGCCGAGCCGGCGCAACAACTCGCGGATCTCGCGGATGCCCGCGGGGTCGAGGCCGTTCGCGGGTTCGTCGAGCACGAGCAGCGCCGGATCCTTGAGCAGCGCGGCCGCGAGCCCGAGGCGCTGCTTCATACCCAGCGAGTACTTGCGCACCTTGTCGCCGCCGCGTTCCGCGAGCCCGACGAGTTCGAGCATCTCGTCGACCCGCTTCGGCCCGATGCGGTCGATGGCGCCGAGAAGCCGGAGGTTTTCGCGTCCGGTCATCGTCGGGAACAGCGCGGGCGTCTCGACAATCGCACCGACGCGGGGAATGACGTCGCTCAGGGCGTGCGGTGTGGGCTCACCCAGGAGCGTCATCTGCCCGGCCGACGGCCGCACGAGGCCGAGCAGGCACCGGATCGTGGTGGTCTTGCCCGAGCCGTTGGGGCCCAGGAAGCCGAACACGCCGCCTTCGGGGACCGAGAGGTCGAGCCCGTCGACCGCCGCCGTCGGCGGTTTTCGGAACCGGCGGTACACCTTGCGCAGACCCTCGATCTCGATCACCGCGGCCATATACATCCCCCGACATCTGAGTGGACCAGATTGTGACCGGTATCCTCGGATTTCGTGGAACTTTCTACGCCTCCGGGGTATCTCGCCTTCGACGCCGACAACCACTACTACGAAGCGCTCGACGCCTTCACCCGGCATCTCGACCCCAAACTCGGGCCCCGCTGCGTGCAGTGGGCCGAGATCAACGGCCGCAAGTACCACGTGGTCGGCGGGCAGGTCAGCCGGGCCGTGGTCAACCCCACGTTCGACCCCATCGCCAAAGCCGGCGCGATGCACGACTACTTCCGCGGCAACCCGAACAAGCTCCAGCCGTGGGAGTTTCTCGTCGAGCGCGAACCGATCCCACCCGAGTATCGCGACCGCGACGCGCGCATCGCCAAGCTCGAAGAGTTCGGGCTCGAGTCGGTGTGGCTGTTCCCCACGCTCGGCATCCTCTACGAAGAACTGCTGAAGCACGACATCGGTGCGGTCACGCTCACGTTCACCGCGTTCAACCGCTGGCTCGACGAAGACTGGGGTTGCAACTACCGCGACCAGATCTTCGCGGCGCCGTACATCTCGCTCTGCGACCAGGACTGGGCGATCAGCGAGTTGGAGTGGGCCATCGACCGCGGCGCGCGCTGCATCATCATGCGGCCCGCGGCGCCGACCACCGCCGACGGACCGAAAGCGGTCAGCGACCCGTACTTCGACCCGTTCTGGGCGCGCGTCAACGAAGCGGGTATCACCGTCGTCGCGCACGCGGGCGACAGTGGCTACTCGAGCAACGGCTACGCGCGCGACGGGTTCTCGTCGGGGTTCTCGGGCGGCGGGCGCTGGGCGCCGTCGGTCAAGTCGTTTGCCATCGAGCGAGCCGCGTACGACTTCCTCATCACGCTCCAGTTCGACAAGCTGTTCGACCGCTTCCCGAACGTGCGGGTCGCATCGGTCGAGAACGGTTCGGAGTTCCTGCGCGACCTGTTCAACAAGCTGCGCCAGACCGACCACAAGATGCCCGGCTACTTCACCGAGGACCCGGGCGAGACGTTCCGGCGCAACGTGTGGATCAACCCGTTCTGGGAAGACGACGTCAACGAGACCGTCGAGTTGATGGGCGCCGACCGCGTGATCTTCGGGTCCGACTGGCCCCACATCGAGGGCATGCCCCGCCCCCTCGACTACGTGCGCGAACTCAAGGAGTTCGACGACGCGCAGCGCCTGCAGATTCTTCGGGACAACGCGCGCGAGTTGAACACCATCCGCCCCGCGTGAGGGTCGCCGTCGTCGGTACTGATCACGGGCACATCGTCGAAATCACGCGCACGCTCGCCGCGGCGGGCGCGGAGATCGCGGTCATCGTTCCCACTGAGGACGCGATCGGGCCGTGGCTCGCGTCGAAGAACCCGGATGCGAAGGTCGCGTCATCGCTCGACGAAGCGCTCGGGCTCGGTGTCGATCTCGTCGCGACGGCTGCGATTCCCGGTGATCGGGCCGAGATCGGTCTTGCCTCAATGCGCGCGGGGGTCGATGTCGTCACCGACAAGCCGGGCGCGACATCGCTCGCGCAGCTCGACGCGCTACGCGCCGCGCACGCCGAGACCGGACGCAACTACACGGTCGTGTTCTCGGAACGGCTCGGGAACCCGGCGATGGTCACGGCCCAGCGTCTCGTCGACGAAGGCCGCATCGGCACCGTTGTGCATACGGTCGGGCTCGGGCCGCACACGCTGAACCTCGCGCACCGGCCGCCCTGGTTCTTCGACCCGCGCCGCTACGGCGGCATCCTCGTCGACATCGGCTCACACCAGGTCGACCAGTTCCTCGCGTTCACCGGGTCGACCGACGCCGAGGTCGTGACCTCGACGGTGCGACCCCACGCCGAACACGACGGCGTCGAAGTGCTCGGCGAGATCCTGCTCGCGAGCGACCGCGCCACCGGCTACGCCCGCCTCGACTACCTCACCCCCGCCGGCCTGGGGGCGTGGGGCGACGTCCGGTTCACCGCCGTCGGGACCGCGGGCTTCGTCGAGGCCCGGTACGTCGACCAAGCCGTGCTCGTCGTAGACGGCAACCGCAAGGAGACCGTCGAATGCACGGGCCAGCCCGTCACCTGGGCTTCTGACCTGCTGGAAGGCCGCCCGCTCGACCAGGAGCACGTGTTCACGGTGACCCGGATCTGCCTGGAGGCCCAGGCCGGCGCCCGCCGCCTTGACCCGATCGCCCTCGCCCACCAAGTGCACGACTAACCCCGAAGGATGCGTCGATAGAACACCCACAATGTGGTCTAACGACGCGGCCATTTCACATGGCGGCGGAGTAGAGGTGGGCGACGCGGT
>JANNHK010000151.1:0-6696 GCA_031404355.1 Actinomycetes bacterium | reverse complement strand
CCGCCGACGACGTGCGCGATCGAGCCGCCGCCCGCACCGACCGAGTGGATGTCGACCATCGGGAGCGCGATGCAGTAGCGGTGGCGCCAGTTCCACTCGGCCTTCAGCTCGGGGCGGCCGCCGCGGATGAGGCACACGTCGTACGAGGTGCCGCCCATGTCGACGCTCACCACGTCGCCGAAGCCGGCGCCGGTCGCCGCGCGCGCCGCGGCGACGACGCCTCCCGTCGGGCCCGACCCGATCGTCGCGACCGCACGCGCGCCGATCGACGCGGGCGTAGCCACGCCGCCGGACGACGTCGCGAGCAGGAGCTCCCGGTCGAAACCGTGCTCGCGCAGTCGGGCCTGCAGACGATCGAGGTACCGCACGATCGGTGGCCCGACGTACGCGTTCACGAGCGTCGTCGACGTGCGTTCGAACTCGGGCGGCTTCGGATACACCTGGTGCGAGAGCGAGATCAGCTCGACTTCCGGGTATTGGTCGAGGATCAGCGCGCGGGCCCGCAGTTCGTGGACCGGGTTGATGTACGAGTGCAGGAAGACAACGGCGATCGACGTCACGCCGAACCGTTGCAGCCGGTGTACCGCGTGCCGCACGGCGTCTTCGTCGAGCGGCGTGTCGATGTCGCCCTCGGCCGTGAGCCGTTCGGGGATTTCGAGCCGCACCCGCCGGCGCGCAATCGGATCGGGGGCGGGAAACGCGGGATCCCAGATGTCTTCCTTGAAGCAGCGCCGGAACTCGATCTCGTCGCGGAAACCCGCGGTGACGAGCAGCCCCGTGGGCGCGCCCGACATCTGGATCATTGTGTTGTCGCCCGTCGTCGTGCCGTGCACGATCGACTCCGTCTCGGCGAGCACCGCCGCCGCCGAGTCGCGTCCCACGGCCGCGGCGAGCCGCGCGATCCCTTCGATCACCCCCTCCGACTGGTCGTGCGGCGTCGTCGGCGACTTCTCGAGCACAAGCGACCCGTCGGGCGCGAGCAACACACAGTCCGTAAACGTCCCTCCGACATCAACCCCAATCCGGTACGCCATCCCGATGGATGCGTCGATAGCCAACACTGGAGTGTTGGCTATCGACGCATGCTCCTCTCTTGGGCTGTGGCCTCGGCGTCTACTGCGAGGGTCATGGCTTCCGACGTGCCGGTGATGACGACGCCGTAGTCGCGCTGCGCGCTCTCGATCGAGACGTACTCGTCCCAGACGTCGTCGAGGACGGCCTGTGGGTCGCGATCGAACGCGTTGCCCCAGCCGCCACCACCGCCGAAGTCGTAGACGAGTTGTTCGCCGGTATCGAGGAGCTCCCGCGCGACGGTGGGGTCGACGACGACTTCGTGGTCGGTCCCCGCGTGCAGGGTGCAGCGGTCGGGGGCGCCGGACGCGCCGCCGGCGATGCCCGGGTGTACGTGGTACTGGTTCACGACGTACTGGGTGACGTACGTGGGCGTGCGCACCTCCTTCACGAAGTGGGAGCCGCAGCCGCCGCGCCATTCACCCGCGCCGCCCGAGTCGGTGCGGAAATTGCGGCCCCGCAACACATGCGGGAACAACACCTCGTTGAGTTCGGCCGACGCCTTGATGAGGTTTCCGTTCGCCGCGACGAGGGCGCCCCACCCGTCGACGCCGCGCACCGCGTTGACCCAGCCGGCGTTCGTCTCACCGCCGTGGTCGAAGAACGCGCGCCCGGTGCGCGGGTCGCAGTCGCCCCACATCTGCCGCGGGGCTCCGTACTTGTACGTCTGCGGCGCGCAGCGGTCGGGGAGGATCTGTGCCATCGCGAGCGCGATGACGTCGCCCACTTCGACGCCCGGATGGTGCGTACCCGCGGACACGGGCTTGCCCACCCGCGGGTTCACGCACGTGCCCTCGGGCACGCGCAGGTCGATGCAGTCGAAGAAGCCTTCGTTCTTGGGGATGGTCGGGTCGACGAGCGACGCGAGTTGGGCGATCGTGTAGCCGCGCGTGTTCCCGAACGTGGACCAGGCCCGGATCTCGTCGCGCTCGTCGGAACCGGCGAAGTCGACGACGAGGCGGTCGCCCTCCACTGTGACGGCGACGTGCACGTGGATGTCCTTCGTGCCCGCGGGATCGGCGTCGACGTAGACGTCGGCTTCGTACGTGCCGTCGGGCCAGCCGTCGATCTCACGCGAGAACCGGTTGTGGGCATCGGCGATCGTCCACTCGATCGCGGCGCGCACGGTGTCGGTGCCGTGCGCCTCGGCGATCTCGGCGATGCGGCGCGCGCCCAACTGCGCGGCCCCGACCTGGGCGCGAAGGTCGCCGATGAATCCTTCGAGTCGGTTGTTGGCCCGCATGGTGAGCACGACGTCGCGCCGTTCTTTGCCCCGCTCGACGATCTTGAGCAGTGGGTACCGCGTCCCTTCTGACCAGATGTCCTGCGCGAACACGTTGTAGCCGCCCGCCATCGCGCCGCCCGTGTCGCCGTGGTGGCACTGGATCGACGCGATCAGCAGGAGTGCGCCGTCGTCGTCGAACACCGGCGCGAACACGTTGAAGTCGGGGAGGTGGCCGCCGCCGAAGTACGGATCGTTGGCGACGATCACGTCGCCGGGGTACAACTCGTCGCCGAAGAACTCGATGGCGCCGCGTACCGGCAACGTCGCCGACAACATGAACTGCGGGATGCCCACCGACAGCGCGGCGAGCCGTCCCTTCCAGTCGAGCATCGTCGCGTTCCGCTCGTTCGACTGGTTCAGAATGGGAGTGGTAGCCGTGCGCGAGACGAACGTGTTCATCTCGAAGCACACGGTTTCCAACGCCGAGCGCACGACCTCGGCGGTCACCTGGTCGATTTCAGCCATTCGACTCAGCGTAACCAGTCGCGGGATGAGGCAGCGGCGGTGCGATCTGGTACGGCATCTTCGGCTGGTACGGCCGATCGCACGCAACTGACGCGCCCGCCGCGACGCGTGCCAGACTGCGCGCCGTGGAATTCGTAGGACGCGAGATTCGAGAACAGGACGCGCAGCGGTACGTACGCGAAGGGTTCTGGCGCGACGACAGCCTGGGTGACTTGCTCGCGGCGGGACTCGTCGACGCCGCAACGCATCCGTTCGTTGTACGTTCCGACCGCAATCCGTTCCGGGGCACCCTCGGCGACGTCGACGCTCTCGCCCGGCGCGTCGCGGCCGGTATGCGGGCCCGTGGCATCGGGCCGGGCGATCCGGTCGCGTTCCAACTGCCGAACTGGCTCGAGGCGGCGGCCACGTTCTACGCGGCGACGTATCTCGGCGCGGTCATCGTGCCCATCGTGCACTTCTACGGGCCGAAAGAGGTCGACTACATCCTGCGCAAGACGCGGGTAAAGGCGCTCGTCACCGCCGACAACTTCGGCCACCAGGATTTCCTCGCCAACCTCGACGGACTCCCGGACCTTCCCGACCTCGATTGGGTGGCAGTCGTCGGCGACCGTGGAGGACGCGACCTGCTGACGTTCGACGACCTGACAAGCGTCGGTTCGCTCGACAGCATCGCCACGGTCGACGCGCGTTCGCCGGCGCTGATCGCGTACACGTCGGGCACGACGTCGAACCCGAAGGGTGTCGTGCACTCGCACCGCACGATCAACGCCGAGATCGTTCAACTGAGCGCCATGCAGGACACCCGCGGCGGCCCGGCGAACATCATCGGCGCGCCGGTCGGGCATGGCATCGGCATGCTCGCGGCGTTGCTCATTCCGGTATTTCGGCGGGCCGAGATCCAGCTCATTGACGTGTGGGATCCCGGACGCGTCCTGAAGGCGATGCTCGACGACGGCTTGTCGGCCGGGCAGGGCGCGACGTTCTTCCTCACGAGCCTGCTCGATCATCCCGACTTCGACCCCGTGCGGCACGCGAAGTTGATGCCGTTCATCGGGCTCGGTGGTTCGGCCGTGCCCGCCGCGGTGGGCGAGCGTTGCGCGGCGCTCGGCATCGAGACCGCGCGGAGCTACGGGTCGACCGAGCACCCGTCGATCACGGGTAGCTATCCCGAGACGGCGCACGACAAGCGCGTTGCGACCGACGGGCGTCCGTTGCCCGGTGTCGAGATGCGCCTCGTCGACGACGACGGGAACGACGTCGAGGTCGGTGAACCCGGAGAGATCTGGTCGAGGGGCCCGGATCAGTTCGTTGGTTACACCGACGCCGCGGAGACTGCCGCCGCGTTCAGTGCCGACGGGTGGTTCATGACCGGCGACATCGGCGTGCTCGACGCCGACGGCTTCCTGACGATCACCGACCGCAAGAAGGACATCATCATCCGGGGCGGCGAGAACGTGAGTGCCGCCGAAATCGAGGAGGAACTGATCCGGCTGCCGGGTGTCGCCGAGGTCGCGGTCGTCGCGGCGCCTGACGAACGTCTCGGTGAGCACGCGTGTGCGTTCCTCCGCATGCAACTCGATGCAACCGCTCCTGGCCTCGACGCGGTGCGCACCCACCTGGAAGGCGCCGGTCTCGCGCGGCAGAAGTGGCCCGAAGAGGTGCGCACGGTCGTCGACTTCCCCCGCACGGCGAGTGGCAAGGTTCAGAAGTTCGTCCTCCGCCAACAGCTCCGTGAGGGCGAGGGAGCCGTATGAGCGGTGCGCTGGCGGGCGTGCGGGTGCTCGACCTCAGCCGGTTCGTGTCGGGGCCGATGTGCACGTTCTTTCTTGCGTCGCTCGGCGCCGAAGTGATTGCGGTCGAACCGCCGGAACCGACGAGGAGTCGCCGGCTCGCGCCCCTCGCGCACCCGGACGGTGGCGCGACGACCGAGTACATCGACGGGGCGATCGCCATGCCGTTTCTCAAGCGGGCGCGCGGCAAACGAAGCGTCGCGATCGACATCACCCATCCCGACGGCCAGCGGCTCTTGCGCAAGATCGCGGAACAGTCCGACATCGTCGTCGAGAACGCCCGTCCGGGCGGGACCGCGAAGTTCGGGCTCGGCTACGACGATCTCGCCGCCCTCAACCCCCGACTCGTGTACGTCGCGATCTCCGGCTACGGCCAAGACGGCCCCGACCTCCCGGCGATGGACAACATCGTGCAGGCCGCGTCGGGGTTCATGGCGCGCACCGGCTTTCCCGACGGACCGCCGCTGCGCGCCGGGACAACCATTGCCGATCACAGCACGGCCATGTTCGCCGCGTTCGGCGCGCTGGCCGCGTTACGTCACCGTGACATAACCGGGGCCGGGCAACTCGTCGACGTGTCGATGCTCGATGTCCTCGCCGCCCAGGTGTGGGACGAGCCCGTCGACTTCTATGCGCGCACCGGCCGGCCGCTCCGGTCGGGGAACGCCGACGCGCGGGGTGCGCCGATCAACACCTACGAGTGCGCAGACGGCTGGATCTCGGTGACGTGTACCAGCGACAGGCAGTGGGAGGCGTTGTGCGAACGCATGGGTCGTCCGGGTCTCGGGCGCGACGACGCCGACGCCGCGCTCGCGGCGTGGGCGAAGACGCGTCCGGTCGACGACGTCGAAAGGATTCTCCTCGAGTGCCGGATGCCCGCGGGACGGGTGCGGGACCCGCTCGATGCGCTCGCGCTCGCGAGCGAGGATCTTCTCGAAGATCTGCGGCACCCGGACGCGTCCGAGCCGAGCGGCTTCGTCGGGCCGAGGCTGCCGATCACGTTCGCCGGTCGCGTTGACCTCGCACCGGCCGAGGTGCTCGGCGCGAGTACCGAAGCCGTACTGCGGGAGCTCGCCGCGACCGACGACGAGACGCTCGCCCGCCTGCGGGCCGCGGGTGTGATTGCGTGAGCGAGGGGCTCCTCGACGGGATGCGTGTGGTCGACGCGGGTATCTGGCGGCCGGTACCGCACGCGACGCAGATGCTTGCCGATCTTGGTGCCGACGTGTTGAAGATCGAACCACCGGGCGGTGACCCGATGCGCGCGTTCCCGGAGTTGTTCCGCGACATCGCCTCGCACAAGCGCAGCGTCCTTCTCGACCTCAAATCGGAGGACGGCCGCGCCCGCGCCCACGAACTCGTCGCCGACGCCGACGTGTTCACCGAAGGCTGGCGCCCCGGTGTCGCCGCCCGGCTCGGGCTCGGGTACGACGACGTGCGCGCCCTGAACCCGTCGATCATCTACTGCTCGGTGTCCGGCTACGGGCAGACGGGGCCGCTCGTCGACCGGGCCGGGCACGACCTCAACTACCAGTCGCTCGCCGGTGTCGTCGCCCGCCGGCACGCCGGCGACCCCGAACCGGCGATCCCGCGCGTCCCGGTTGCCGACCTGGCCGCGGGTGCGGTCGCGGCGATGTTGATCTGCGCGGCGTGGGCCCGGCGCATCCAGACCGGAGAGGGCGAGCGCATCGACGTCGCGATGGCCGACGTCGTCGCGTCGTGGATGGGGCCGCGCACAGATGTCGCCATCCGCGGGCGCGACGACCCGGCCGGCGGGTCCGCGGGCTACGGCGTCTACCGATGTGGCGACGGCGCGTACCTGTCGCTGGCGGTCATCGCCGAGGACCCCTTCTGGCGGGCCGTGTGCGACACCCTCGACATCGCGGGGTTGCGCGACCTCGGGCACCTCGACCGGCTGGCCCGGTTGCCCGAATGCGATCGGGCGGTCCGCGCCGCCCTCGAGCGACTCGATCGCGACGATGCCGTTGCCCGCCTGGCTGCCGCTGGCGCCCCCGTCGCGCCGGTCCTCGCCCCGGCCGAAGTCGGCGCGGAGGCGCAGTTTCTCCAGCGGGGCGTGTTCGTGCC
>JANNHK010000150.1:0-7785 GCA_031404355.1 Actinomycetes bacterium | reverse complement strand
GTGGAAGCCACCGAGGATGATGCTCTCGTCGAGGTACGGCACAAGGGCCTTGACGCCGGCCGGATCCAGCAGCTCCGACTCGATGCCCCACGAGCGCGACGAGGCCATGCGGCGCGTCAGCTCCTGCATGCGCTCCGGCGTCCGCGCGACCTCGATGCCGCCGCTCCGGGTGAAGACGCCGAGCTCCTGGTACTGCGCGACGGAGTCGAGCGTGAGCGCCGTCATCTCCTTGGAGTGATCGGTCGAGAAGATGAAGTTCGAGGCGTGGCTCGGGGTTCGCCGACGCGAGCAACATCACGTCGAGCGGCAGGCGCACCTTGTAGCCGCGAATCTGCACATCGCGCTCTTCGAGCACGTTGAGCAGACCGACCTGGATGCGCTCGGCGAGGTCGGGCAGTTCGTTGATGGCGAACAGGCCGCGGTTCGTGCGCGGCACCAAGCCGTAGTGAATGGTGAGCTCGTCGGAGAGGTAGCGGCCCTCGGCGACCTTGATGGGGTCGACTTCGCCGATGAGGTCGGCGATCGACGTGTCGGGCGTCGCGAGCTTCTCGCCGAACCGGCGGTCGCGGTGTACCCACTCGATCGGCGTCTCGTCGCCGCGCTCGGCGACCATCACCCGCGCGTGCGACGACACCGGGTGGTACGGATCGTCGTCGTTGATCTCGCTGCCGGCGACGATCGGCATCCACTCGTCGAGCAACGACACCAACGAGCGCATGATGCGCGTCTTGGCCTGCCCGCGCTCGCCGAGGAAGATGATGTCGTGCCCGGCCAGCAACGCGTTCGCGAGCTGCGGGATCACGGTCTCGTCGTAGCCCAGCACGCCGTCGACGAACGGTTCGCCCGCCGAGAGGCGCTTCACCGCGTTCGCACGCAGCTCTTCCTTCACCGGCCGCGACACCCAGCCGCCGGCTCGCAGGTCACCAAGGGTCGCGGGACGGGTCATGGCGCGCAGCATAGAGCCCGCCCCCGAATCGCGGCACCTGCCGAAGTCTTGGCGCCTAGGGTTACCCGCGTGGAGCTGTCCGGAATCTGGCGCGCCCACGCCGGCGACGGCGAACTCGCGAAGCAGTTCCCCGACTCCGACTTCGACGACGCGGCATGGACCGACGTCGAGCTTCCCCACCATTGGCGCCAATCGGACGCGTTCGCCGAATCGGACGGTCCCGTCCTGTATCGCCGCGCGTTCTCGCTCGAACGCCCCGCGCCCGGCCGGCGCCGGTTCCTCGAGATCGACGGCTGCTTCTACTACGGCGACGTGTGGGTCGACGGCGACTATGCGGGCACGACCGAGGGCTACTACGTCCCCCACGCGTTCGAGATCACCGACGCGTGCGCAGCCCGCGCCGAGCACGTCGTCGCCCTCGAAGTCGCGTGCCCGCCGCAACGCGACCGCACCGCGAAACGTGCGGTGACGGGCGTCTTCGGCCACTGGAACGGTGCCGACCCCGACTTCAACCCGGGCGGTCCGTGGCGACCGATCCGCGTCGCCGAGTCCGGGCCCGTTCGCATCGCGGGCTTCCGCACGCTGTGCATCGAGGCGTCGATCGAGCGCGGGCGCCTCCAATGCGTGCTCACCCTCGACGCGGGTGACACCGCAGTCGACGCGGTCCTGAGCGCGACGATCACCGGGCCCGACGGCGCCGAGTTGCTCGTCGCAGTACGCGACGCGGCCCTGGCCGCGGGCGAGAACGAGCTGACGTGGACACTGATCGTCGACGGCGCGCCCCGCTGGTGGCCTCACGCGCTGGGCCTCCAGCCGTTGTGCACGGTCGACGTGAGTGTCGAGGTCGCCGGCGACGTGAGCGACCGGCGCGTCGTGCGCACGGCGTTTCGCGAGATCCGCGCCCACGGCTGGCAGTTCTCCGTGAACGGCGAACGTCTTTTCCTCAAGGGTTCGAACTATGCACCCACGCGTATGGCGCTGGCCGGCGCGACACGCGCCGAGATCCGCCAAGACGTCGCGCTCGCGCGCAGCGCCAACCTCGACTTCCTACGCGTGCACGGACACGTCGCCCGGCCGGAGCTCTACGAGGCCGCCGACGAGCAGGGACTGCTGCTCTGGCAGGACCTCCCCCTCAAGTGGGGATACGCGCGCGGCGTGCGCAAACAAGCGGTGCGTCAAGCCCGCGCGATGGTCGACCTGCTCGGCCATCACCCGAGCGTGTTCCTGTGGTGCGCGCATGCGTCGCCGGTTGCGTACGAGCGCGAGCCCGGCGAACCGTGGAGCGGTGGGAAACTCGCGAAACTCGCGGCCACCACAGTGCTGCCGACGTGGACGAAGGAAGTGCTCGACACGTCGGTCGCGCGCGCTCTCTCACGGCGCGATACGACGCGTCAGACGGTGCGGCACTCCGGGTCGGTGCACCCGTATTTCGGCTGGTATCTCGGAACCCTCGCCGACTTGGCGCCCGCGCTGCGGCGGTGGCCGCGCCTCGGACGGTTCGTGTCGGAGTTCGGGGCCCAGGCCGTGCCGAATGCGAACGACTGGATGCAATCCGAACGGTGGCCGAACCTCGACTGGGACGAACTCTCGACGCACCACGTGCTGCAGCGCGAAGAAATGGCGCGCGTCGCCCCGCCCGAAGACGCCAAGAACTTCGAGGAGTGGCGCGAGACGACCCAGGCGTACCAGGCCGCACTGCTCCAACTCCAGATCGAGGACCTCCGCCGGTTGAAGTACTCGCCCACGGGTGGGTTCGCGCAGTTCTCGTTTGCCGATCCGGAACCCGCGGTGAGCTGGTCGGTGCTCGACCACGACCGCGTCGCGAAGCGCGGCTACGACGCGATCCGGGAGGCGTGCCGGCCGGTGCTGCCGATGATCGAGCCGCGTGCCGGCCTCGTACACGTCGTGAACGACACCCGCGCCATCCTCGAAGGCGCGATCGTGGAAGCGGCGGTCGACGGCCGCACGACACGTTGGACGGGCACGGTGCCGACGGACGGCATCACGTTCGTCGGCCGGGTCGACGTGACCGAAGCGGTCGACGTCGAGGTGTCGCTGGAACACCCGGCCACGGGGCGGATCGTGAACCGCTACCCGTTGTCGGTGTTGCGCACCGGCACCACCTAGGGACAGGCGTACGACCAGTCGTCGCGGAGAAGTTCGCCGATCAACGCGGCGAGTTGCGGGTCGTATTCGACCAACTCGGCGCGAGTGCCCACGCCGTTGGCAATGCCGGGGACCGCTTCGGCCTGACCCGCATCGAAGTACGACTGCACGCCGACGGCCCAGTACTCGCTTTCGTTCGTCGCGGCGTACGAGTCGGTCCAGAGGCCCGCGCGCATCGCATCGGCGTACGTTTCTGCGAGCCGTTCCTGGAACTGCGCGCCCTCGGGGCCGGGCACGATGCCCTGGTCGAAGAGCGTGTGCGCGAATTCGTGCACGAGGATGCTCTCGCCCGCGTACCGGTCGTCGGCCTGACACAGGAGGTTCTCCTCGCCGGCCGAGGTCGGATACCCCGCCCCGATGCTTCCGAAGCCGCGCGCCCGTGCGTCCCAGTCGACATCGGGGTCGTCCCGCAGGTACTCGAGTTCGGGGAGCACGGTGGTCGGCTCGTTCGCGGCGATGACTGCGGTGAAGATGGTGTCGGCGAGGAGTCGCGACCGAACGTCGGGCCGGCGCTCCGTCATCGCGACGACGATCCCGAGCGCTTCGCTGATGGCATCGTCGGCAACGGCAGCCGAACCCGCGACGAGCATGCCTTCCCGCATCTCGCACCGTTCGTAGAAGTCGTTCAGCGGCGGGTCGAGCCCGGCACAGGCGACAACTCCAGTGGTCGACGGCACGGTCGTCGTAGTCGTCGTCGTCGACGGCGCGCGGCGGGTTTCGGTCGTGTGGTCGTCGGCATCGGACCCGGACCCACCGCACGCTCCTGCGACGAGCACCGCGGCCAGCACCCACGACCAGGTCAGATGCAACGCGACTCCCCATCTCCGAGAGCTTTGTGAACCAAAGCACGATTCGCTCCACGGCGACATCGCCAGCGTAGATTCGTTCACGAGGTCACGAGCGTCCGCAGGGGAGAAATGGCCACCACGACAACGCCCGAGGCGGGCCCGACACCGGTGCGGAAGATCCGCCGTCAGGGGCCTGCGATCCTGCGCTTCTACTCGACCGCGCTGGGCAAGAAGTGGGTGATGGGCCTCACCGGCCTCGCACTGATGGGCTTCGTGCTGTTCCACATGATCGGGAACCTCAAGCTCTTCCTTTCGAAGGACGAGTTCAACCTCTACGGCGAGGCGCTCCGCGACGTCGGCGGCCACCTTGTTCCCCGCACGTTCATCTTGTGGTTGGCGCGCCTCGGTCTCATCGCCGCGTTCGTGCTGCACATCCACGCCGCGGCCTCGCTCACGATCCTGAACCGCAAGGCGCGTCCCGATCGGTACCAGTCGAAGCGCGACTACATCGCCGCCGACTTCGCGTCGCGGACGATGCGCTGGACGGGCGTCATCATCCTGCTGTTCCTGATCTTCCACCTGATGGACCTCACGTGGGGTAACGCCAACCCCGACTATCTGCGCGGTGACCCGTACAACAACCTGATCCTGAGCATGGAACGCGTGCCCGTCGCGATCGTGTACATCCTCGCCAACATCGCGCTCGCGTTTCACCTGTACCACGGCGCCTGGTCGATGTTCCAGAGCATGGGCATCAACAACCCGAAGTACAACAAGGCGCGCCGCACGTTCGCGCAGGGTTTCGCGCTCGTGATCCTGGTCGGCAACCTGGCGATCCCGATCTCGGTGCAACTCGGACTGGTCGAGCCGGCATGCCCGCAGGCCGATCCGGTTGCCGAATGCGACGAGGAGTCGGGGGTCGACATATGACCGGCCAGGCGCAGATCCTCCGGCGCGGACGGTGCATAGCGCGCCTCACGGGCGTTCGAGCGCCGGAGGTCGCAGCCGCATGAGTATGGACTCGCACGTCCCGGCTGGTCCGCTGACTGAGAAGTGGGACCAGCACAAGTTCGACACCAAGCTCGTGAACCCCGCGAACAAGCGGCGGTTCGAGATCGTCGTCGTCGGCACCGGCCTGGCCGGCGCGTCGGCCGCCGCGACGCTCGCCGAGCTCGGGTACAAGGTGAAGGTCATCACCTTCCACGACTCACCCCGGCGCGCGCACTCCATCGCCGCGCAGGGCGGCATCAACGCCGCGAAGAACTACAAGAACGACGGCGACAGCGTCTACCGGTTGTTCTACGACACCATCAAGGGTGGCGACTACCGCTCTCGCGAAGGCAACGTGTACCGGCTCGCGCAGGTGTCGGTCGACATCATCGACCAGTGCGTCGCGCAGGGCGTACCGTTCGCGCGCGAGTACGGCGGCCTGCTCGACAACCGGTCGTTCGGCGGCGCGCAGGTGTCGCGCACGTTCTACGCCCGCGGGCAGACCGGACAGCAGTTGCTGCTCGGCGCATACCAGTCGCTGATGCGCCAAGTCCACGCGGGCAACGTCACGCTGCACCCCCGCGTCGAGATGCTCGACCTCGTCGTGAAAGACGGCGTGACCGCGGGCATCGTCTGCCGCGACCTCAACACCGGTCAGGTGTTCTCGATGAACGGGCACGCGGTCGTGCTCGCGACCGGCGGCTACGGCAACGTCTTCTACCTCTCGACGAACGCCATGAACTCGAACGTCACGGCCGCGTGGCGAGCGGCGAAGAAGGGCGCGTTCTTCGCCAACCCCTGCTACACGCAGATCCACCCGACCTGCATCCCGGCCAGCGACGACTTCCAGTCGAAACTCACGCTGATGTCGGAGTCGTTGCGCACCGACGGGCGCATCTGGGTACCGAAGCAGATGGACGACCCCCGCTCCCCCGACCAGATTCCCGAGGACGAGCGCGACTACTTCCTCGAACGCCGCTACCCCGCGTTCGGCAACCTCGTGCCGCGCGACGTCGCGTCACGCGCCGCCAAACGCGAGGTCGACGCCGGCCGCGGAGTCGGGCCGATCAAGAACGGCGTGTACCTCGACTTCTCGACCGCGATCGCGCGCCTCGGCCGCGACGTCATCGAGGAGCGCTACAGCAACCTGTTCGAGATGTACGAGCGCATCACGGGCGAGAACCCGTACGTGGTGCCCATGCGCATCTACCCCGCTGTGCACTACACGATGGGTGGGTTGTGGGTCGACTACAACCTGATGAGCAATCTTCCGGGGTTGTTCGTGCTGGGTGAGGCCAACTTCTCCGACCACGGCGCCAACCGGCTCGGTGCGTCGGCGCTCATGCAGGGGTTGGCCGACGGCTATTTCGTGTTGCCGTACACGATCGGCGAGTACCTCGCGCCGTTGCTCGGCAACAACGCGGTACCCACCGACGACCCCGCGTTCGTCGCGGCCGAGAAACAGGTCAACGAAGTGACGCGCCGCATGTTGTCGATCAACGGCAACAAGACCGTCGACGAGATCCACAAGGAACTCGGCAAGGTGATGTGGGACAACTGCGGCATGTCGCGCACCGAGCAGAGCCTCGAGAAGGCGCTGTCCGAGATCCCCGCGATCCGCGAGGAGTTCTGGAAGAACGTGCGCGTGCTCGGCGAGAACGAGACGCGCAACCAGGCCCTCGAGAAGGCGGGCCGCGTGGCCGACTTCCTCGAGTTCGCCGAGCTGATGGTGACCGACGCGCTACACCGCAACGAATCGTGCGGCGGTCACTTCCGCGAGGAGTACCAATCCGAAGACGGTGAAGCCCAACGCGACGACGACAACTTCGCGTACGTCGCCGCGTGGGAGTTCACCGGGGTCGGCAATCCGCCCACGCTCCACAAAGAGGAGCTGGTGTGGGAGAACGTCCACCCCTCGACGCGTTCGTACAAGTAGTGAAACGACAGCGAAGCCGGACGTTGACGCGGAACGAACAATCCGCGCGATGGCAGGCGGAGCGTGGAGTCGACCCATGCAAATAGGAGTGTCGATGTCAGCGCACGAGATGAACATCAAGCTGACGGCTTGGCGCCAAGCGGGCGCCGACCAGCCGGGCGCATTCGAGACGTACGACGTGCCGGGCGTCAGCCCCGATATGTCGTTCCTCGAAATGCTCGACGTCGTCAACGAGCGGCTCACGCACGACGGCAAGGAACCGATCGCATTCGACCACGACTGCCGCGAAGGCATCTGCGGTTCGTGCGGGATGATGATCAACGGCCAGGCGCACGGTCCGGAGCGCGGTACCGCAACGTGCCAACTCCACATGCGTAAGTTCAGCGACGGCGACCACATCACGATCGAACCGTGGCGGGCCAAAGCGTTCCCGATCGTCCGCGATCTCATCGTCGACCGGTCGCCGTTCGACGCGATCGTCCAGTCGGGCGGCTACGTCGGTGTCGGCACGGGTGGTGCGCCCGACGGCAACCTGATCCCGATTCCGAAGCCGGTCGCCGACGCGGCGATGGACGCGGCCGCGTGCATCGGCTGCGGTGCGTGTGTCGCCGCGTGCCCGAACGGCGCCGCGCAACTGTTCACCGCGGCGAAAATGCAGCACTTGAACCTTCTGCCACAGGGCCAGGCCGAGCGCTGGGACCGCACCATCAACATGGTCGAGACCATGGAAGAGTGGTTCGGTTCGTGCACGAACCACCGCGAGTGCGAAGCGGCGTGCCCCAAGTCGATCTCGATCGACTTCATCGCGTTGATGAACCGCGACTACATGAAGGCGCAGCTCAAACAGCGTCGCCTGATCGGTCAGGCGTTCCCGTAGACCGGCGGCGGCGGATCCAGACCGCGCCGCCCGCGACGACCACGACACCGGCGGCGACGCCGCCGATGACCAAGCCCGTGGA
>JANNHK010000149.1:0-6579 GCA_031404355.1 Actinomycetes bacterium | reverse complement strand
GAGGTCGTTACCCCGCCGGGATCCACACCCTGAACGGCATCGGCGGCCTCGCCGTCTTCGACGGAAACCGGCGCTCGTTCGAGCCCGCGCACACCTGGCGCGAGATCCGCGCGCGACTGCGGCTTCGCGCGCCCCTGGTGTGAGCTTCGGCGTCGGCCTCGGACCTGATCACCCGGTTGCCGACGAGGCGTCGTGCTCGCGGCAGACCGTCGTGAGCCAATCGCCGACGAGGTCGACCACCGCATCTTGAGCCGCGGGGCTCGTGAAGCCGTCGAGCACCGGATGACCCGCGGGCGTTCGAACCTGGATTGCCGGTGATTCGCCCGTGACGAGCGCGGCCAGGGGGCCGGCGGCCGCCGCCTCGAAGTCGCGGTGGTGCATGTCGTCCGCTCCGTTGAGGACGAGCACGGGGACGTGCCGCGCCGCCAGGCTCGTGAACTCGTCGCGCACCACCGGACTGAGTGCGACCTCGGGCTGCGACTCGCTCGCGCCGCGCCGCCGCAGGGCGCGGATCTTCACCTTGAGCGCACGCAGGTAGAGCCGCCGCCAACGCGGGTCGGCCAGTCGCTTCACCCGGTGCCAGTGGGCGGCGCGTCGCACCAGGCTGATCGTGCCCGTGCGTTCGACGAGTGCGAACGAAGCCGCGTGGTACTTCTCGCCCTTGGCGTAGTCGCGCACCGGCATCAGGATGACAGCGAGCGCCGCCGCGGCTCGGTCGCGGGCCGTGAGGGCCAGCGCCGTTCGCGCCCCCAGGCACGTTCCCACGAACGCGATCCGGGTCACGCCGCGGTGCTCGACCCATCTGCAGACAGCTTCGAGGTCGGCCGTGAACAAGTTGTCGAGGCTGAACCGCTCGACAACTCCCGAGCTGTCACCGGAACCGTGGAAGTCGAAACGGACGACCGTGAACCCGCCCGCGGCGAGGCGGCGCGCAGTCCTGACCCACAGTCGATTGCCCTGAAGCGAAGTGTTGTCGCCGGCACCGTGGACGAGCACGACCGCCGTACCGTTCGACGGTCCTGTCGGTCGCGTGAGCACCACGAGCAGATTGTCCGCGCCACTGGGGACGAACGCGAGCTCCTCGTCGCGGCTCGTCGCGTCCCTGCGTTCCGCGGCGGGTCCGTTGGCGGCGGGCTCAGGCATGCTTCAGGATCCAATCGCGTGTCGCGTCGATGCGTTCCCGCGCGTGCTTGTGCGACCAGTCGCCCGCGAGTACATCTTCGGCGAACCACCAGGCGCCCCGGCTCGCCAGGTCGAGCGTCTCGACGTCCACACCTCGCGCGGCCCAGATCCGAGCCAGGTCGTGGCTGTCGTCATCGCGGGCCGACAGTCGACGCGTCTGTGCGATGAAGGCCGCGCGCGGAAGCGGTGCGGCTTCGATCGGGTGCGCGCGCGACGTTTCGAGGAGGTCGGCCGTCAGCTCGTAGCCGAGGACGTTGACCATGCCCCGCTGCTCGAGCTCGGCTGAGGTCGAAGGTGGCGGGGTACCGCGCCCCGCGGCCGCCCGCATCAGGCCGAACCGCCCGACCTCCCGGTAGTAGCGGGTCGCGTCGACGACCGGTTCCCACAGCGCGATCGGGTCTCCACCGGCGTTCCCGACACTGGCGACGAGGGCGCCGAGGCGAGTGCCGACGAGCGCCAGCCGTTCGACGCCGGTACGCGAGCGAAGATGCGCGACGGCGTCGGCCAGGTCGTCGAGCATCGAGTCGCAACTGAGCGCCGTGCTGTCTCCGTCGCTGTGACCGGTGCCGCGGTAGTGGAAGCGTTGGACGGCGATGCCATGAGCGGCGAGCGTACGGGCGAGCAGAACTTCCCTGCGGTAGTTGCGAACCAACTCCATGTGAAGCGGCGAAACGACGACGACGCCGGCCGACGGTGTGCCATGGGGGAGATGGAGCACTCCGAAGAGAAGATCGTGCGACGTTCCGAAGAACGTTGCCTCCTCACGTGTTCGCGTATCCGCATCCACGCAGACTGCCGGGGTTCCGTCCACAGATCGAGAGTAGCCGTTTCGCGTTCGGAGGCTCCAGGCGAAACGGGGGCATTCAATCCGTTGGCGTCGGCTCCCAACGCCAGTGATCGATCGGTCGGCCCGCGAGTCTCAGGAAGTTGTTGACGTCGTCTTCGAGGCGAGCGCGGACCCACTCGACGGCTTCGGGCGTCCATCGCAACTCGGGGAGCTGCCGGCGAAGACGACCCCCGACACTTCTTCTCGCCGTCTGCAGCGCCGTCGCCGGAACGACGGCGCGGAGCAGCCGGTTCTGACGCATGCGCCACATCATTCGCGGCTCGCCGTGGTGTTCGTCGGCCGCATTCAGTCGCAGCGACGGATCGGTGACGAAACCCGCAGGGTCGACACCGATGTGCGCGGCGAGCATTACCAGCGTGGATGAGGGATCGGCGGCGAAGTCCTCGAAGAAGTAGACGAGAACCTGTGCCTCGTCGAAGCACGCGTGATAGCTGCGCAACTGCGACGCGTAGCGCCCCGCGTCGACAATATCCGGAGACTCGCGCATCGCGTCGAGGAGCGACGCTCCGGGATCGATCCTCCGGGTGAAGCGCCGCTGCTGCACGTTCGACGCGATGCGGTCGAGCGGATGGCGAACGCCGTAGACGATGCGAGCATCAGGGGCGAAACCGGCGATCCGCGCCGCGGTGTCCGGCCAAAGACCGGTCGCCGAGTAGCTCACAGAGCCCTCACCGGCGGCGCGGCTCCGTGCCGTCGGCTCATTGAACAAGCTCCGGTAGTACTCGAGCCCGAGTGCGTAGTTGTCGTCGAAGCTGAAGAAGCTCGGTTCCTTCGGATCGCAGAACACGATCTCGGGGTGCGCCGCCAGGTGCGCGCAGATCGTCGTCGTCGCGGACTTTGCCGCTCCGATGACGAAGAAACGCGAGAGGTCGTCCGGTGCGGGATCGCTCAGCACGGGGCGTCGGGTGTGAGGTCGATCATTTGGGGAATGTCCGAGAAGTCGTTGTCGGTCACCACAACGTCACAGGACTCGCGCAGGCGAACCGCGGCTTCGCCCTGGAGCTGTCCGCCCATGGGTTGCACGTTGCCGGTGATTGTCACGCCGTCGACACGGATCAATCTGATGATGGCTTGATTCGTCGGCCGGTCACTGGTGTTGTCGGTAATGGTGAAACGTGAACGGCGGCTGCCCTCGGGTGCGCCGACGATTATTTGCAGCGTCTTGTCGTGCAACTCGTTGCCCGAGATCGTGATGTCGTCCACCAGGCCCGCGGCGCCACCGCTCGAGAAGAAATTCAGCCGACCGGTACCGATCGTGTTGTCTCGAATGACGACGTTCGTGGCGCCGTAGTCAGGTGTCGTCGGCTCGATGTCGAATGTCGAGCGCCGCACCTCGGAAATGTCGTTCTCCTCGATCAACACCCCGTCGGCTCCGTCGAGCGTGATGCCCTGGCGGCCACTGCCGCGAAAGTACGAGGCGCGAACCGTCACGTCGCGAGCCCACGGATGGTCCGTTGCCGGTCCGGTTCCGTCGGCCGGGCCGACGCGACCGAGACCGATGCTGAGGAAGTCGCCCCACACGTCGGTGACCCGCACGTGGTCGATCGTGAGGTGTTGCGTTCCCTGTATGTCGAAGCCGTGCTGCGCTTCGAGTTGCGGGTCGAATTCGCCTTCGACGCCGGCATCCTCGTTCGCGCCCCGAATCTCGACGTTCCGGACCGTGATGTCCTCGCCTAACTCGATTCGCCAGTGGGCGCGGTTGCGCGTACCGGTGGTCGTTGCAAAGAAGAGCGACTCCTGCCCGTCGATCACCACATCGCTGAGGTCATGCACGATTACCGTGTCCTCGACGCGGTAGCGACCCTTTTCGGGGAACTGCACGGTCGAGTGTTCGGGAACGTTCGCGAGGAACTCGTTCAGCAGGGCCGACACGTCTTGCTCCCCCGTCGCGTCGATCGACGCCGGTACCGGCACCACGTCGCCCTCGGGTTGAGTGTCCGGCGTACTCGGAGCCGCGCTTGTGGTCGACGTGCTGCCCACTTCGCTCGCGCTGGTTTCGGGAGCGCTCTTCTTCGCGTCGGTGTCGTCGTCGTCCGAGGAGCAGCCGGACGCGACGATCGCCGCCGCGAGGAGGAGGGGGAGGACGAGGCACGCCGGCCTGCGCATCACGCGCAACCGCCGTGCGTGGCCGCCGTCGCGTCGGCACTCTCCTGGATCACACGCACCACGCTCCGCTCGAGCAGCCCTGGGGAGCGGAGATTAGGGCGGTTCGGCCCGCCTCGGCTCGTCGACGGTGCGGTGGCTACCCTGGCGATCGTCGAGTCCCGGCCCTCGATTCCTCGCTCGCCGCCCCGACGGCTCCATTTCAAGGATCTCTATCGATGCGCGTGCTCCACGTGATCAACGGCCTCGGGGCCGGAGGCGCCGAGCGGTCTCTCGCGGACATGCTCCCGGGGCTGGAAGCGCAGGGCGTCGAGCACACGGTCGTTTGCTTCTACCACCGCGCCGAGGGTGTGGAACAGAGCGTCGCGGCGCGCTACCCGATTATGTTCATCGAGCCGCGCGATTTACCGCGGCGCGTCGTCGCGTTGCGCAAGATCATCCGGGCACGGCGGCCCGACATCGTGCATACCACCCTGGTCGAGAGCGACCTGGTCGGCCGTCTCGCTGCGCTCCGGTCGGGCGTCCGAGTCCTGACCAGCCTCGTCAACACCAACTACGACGAGGAGGACTTCGCCGATCCGCACGTCAACCGTACGAAGCTCCGCTTCTTGCAGGTCGTGCACGGCTACACGTTGCGGCACATGACCGCGCACGTGCATGCGATCTCCGAGGCGGTGAAGGAGTCCGCGATCGAGCATCTCGGGGTTCGCCCGCAGAACATCACGGTGATTCCACGCGGACGTTCGATCGAACGGCTCGGAGTTCCGGGTGCCGCACGACGAGCGGAGGTACGCCGCAGTCTCGGCATCGGCGAAGAGACCTTCCTCCTGCTGAACGTCGCTCGGCACGAGCACCCGAAGGGCCACGCGTACCTCCTCGACGCGCTGGAGCACCACCTCGCGGACCGGCCGGAGATGCAACTCCTGATCGCCGGCCGCCGGGGCACCAAGACGCCCGAGATCGAGCGTCGTTGTCAGACTCCGCAGCTGTTGGATCGCGTCCGGATGCTCGGCCATCGAGATGATGTTCCCGGCCTCCTCGCGGCGGCCGACGTCTTCGTCTTTCCTTCCCTGCGCGAGGGCCTCGGCGGCGCCGCCATCGAGGCGTCGGCGCTGGCAGTGCCGGTAGTCGCGAGCGACTTGCCCGCTCTGCGAGAGGTCGTGGTCGACGGCGAGACGGGCATTCTCGTTCCCCTCAGGGCGCCCGAGGCAATCGCCGCGGCCATCCGCCGCCTCGCCGACGACCCGGCGCTCCGGCTCGCTCTCGGAACCGCGGGCCGGGCGCGGTTCGAGGCCCACTTTCAACTGGAGACGACCATCGCCGCAACGTACGCGCTGTACCGCGCGATCGTCGACGACGAGGTCTGAACTACGAAGGGCGTGCCGCCCGCGCTTCGAGGATCCGTTCGTAGAAGCGGAGGTACTCGGCGGCGACCGCCGTGAGCCCGAACGACTCCTCGACGAACCCTCGCGCCCGGTGCCCCATCTTGTCTCGCAGCACCTCGTCGCCGAGCAACGCGACCGCCGCCCGCGCGATCTGTTCGACCTCGCCTGCCGCTACGAGGAAGCCGGTTTGCCCGTCGAGTACGCACTCGGGGATACCCCCAACGCGGGTCGCGACCGTGGGAACGCCGACGGCACCGGCCTCGAGAACGACGGCCGGGACGCCTTCGGTGTCACTGGTCACGAGCAGGACATCGGCCGCGGCCATCACGTCGGCAACATCGGTTCTCGTTCCGAGCACCCGGGCCCGGTTCGCGAGGCCGGTTTCCCGTAGGTCGCGCTCCAGGTTCGTTCGCAACGGTCCGTCTCCGAGCACCCATAACCAGGCATCGGGAAACGACGCGACGATGCGGCCGAAGACCGCCGGGAGCAAGTCGGGACGCTTCTCGCTCGTCAGGCTTCCCACGAAGACGACGGCCGGGGCCCCGAGGCCGACACCGAGTTCCTCGCGTACCGCATCGCGCGACCTCACCGGCCGGAAGGTCGTCAGGTCCACCGCGTTCGGAATGCGTTGCGTCGCGACGTTCAGGTCGAAGAGACGGCCGAGCGCCCTGAGTGTCGCGTCGCTGACACCGACGATGCCGTCGAGACGCGGCATCACGAACCGGCGGTAGAAGGCCCGCTGACCACCCTTGGACCCCCACTGGCTCGGGTCGCCGATGTTCCGGTAGACGAGCGCGGTGCCGTCGTGTTTCTTGCGGCAGGCGAGCGCCCCGTACTTGAGGGTTCGCCCTCCGTTCACTTGCACGACGTCCGGCGCGAAGCGCGTGATCTCGGCACGGACACGCCGCGTCAGGAACGGATCGAACCCGATCACCCGGTCGAGCGGGTGATGCTCGACACCTCCCAACACGACGTCGTCGGGACCCAGGGGGAGTGCCGGTTCGCCCGCGAACGGATACAGGAACACGCACGCCACCGCGCAACCGGCACCGCGATGCGCCG
>JANNHK010000148.1:0-3173 GCA_031404355.1 Actinomycetes bacterium | reverse complement strand
CCGCCAGTGAGACCCGGAGCCGATCACCAGCCGCATACGCGCCAAACGTGCCTCTGTACGTGCCGGCTTCAAACACCATCACCGTTCCCAAGGCGGTGAGTAGCACGCCGAACTCGATTTCCTCATAAGTCGTCACGGCGTTTCGTGTCGTCAAGCCGGCAATCCGGGACGTGTTGGTCTCCACGGCCACAAACTCGACGAAGCCGTCACCGGCGCGAGTCACCTTTCTCGATGCAACCCCTGCGTTCCACCCCGTTGGTCCGGTCTTGACGATCTCGGCGTCAGTCGAGATGACACCCACTGGTGCCACCCACAACGGCGCCGCGACGCCGCCACCGATGACGGCGGAGCTCACCGTCGATCCGACCGTGAGCAGGGACGTGCCAACGAACAACGGATAGGACGGCGGTTTCGTGCTGGTGTAGAGGAGAATGCCGTTTCTCCAGTAACGAACGACGCGCGACTGGATTGAGATCCGGAACTGATCCCCAGGCACATACGAACCGACTTCGCCGCGTGAGTCGCCGCTCTCGTAGATCGTTGCGCCGTGGTCGGCGCCCAGACGGATTGAAAAATCGAAGGTCGCATAGTCGCTACTCGCGTCGTCCTTGACCAAACCGACAGCCCGTGAAGTGTGGTCCTCGACAGCGGTGATCTCGGCGTAACCATCGCCGTCCATGATGGCGGCGGTGGACGACGCGCTGGCGTCCCATGCGACACCCGAGGTCTTGGTCAGACTGTTTCCGTCGATTGCGACGTTGAAAATATTCGTCCAGGCGACTGGCTGCGACGGCCGGGCGTCCCAAGTCGCCGCTTGCAGCGCGGTCATGACAATGGCATCCTGCACCGTCGCACCGGTCGAATACAGTAAGGCCGCCACACGTAACGGATAAGGCGGAGTCCGCGTACTCGTCCAAAGCAGCCGATCGTTGCACCAGTAGCGGACCAGGCCCCCGACCACTGCGATACGGAACCGATCGCCTGTGTGGTATGCGCCAAACGTACCGACGAGCAGGCCCGACTCGTATACCTGCATCGCTCCCTCGGCGATGAGCATGATTCCGAAATCGACGTCCTCGAGGGTTGTTACCGTGTCCTGCTGGGTCAGCCCGACGATTCTGTAGCTATCGGTCTCCGCCGCACTGAACTCAACGAATCCGTCACCCGAAGAAAGCGGCGTGACCCACAACGCACCAGCGTCCCAGCCATCTGTGGCAGTCTTCGTCAACGTGCCGGCTGATACGGTGACACCCGTCGGACGGATCCACAGGAAGTCGTCGTCGAAGATAATCCCGGTCGGGACGCTCGGTGTGCCGAGCGTGACGTTAGCGGGATTTGACAGCACGACGCTGAAGGTCTCATCCGGCTCCTCGGCCAGGTCGCCTGTCACTGTGACCGAGATCGTCTTCGACGTTTCGCTCGGTGCAAAGTCAATGGTGCCCCACGACGCGCCATAATCCTGTCCAGCGGTCGCAGTACCGTTTACTGTGTAGTAGCGCACCGTGGCCAACGCGGTGTCGGGTCGAGAGAGTGAGACGGCGAACACCGCACTGGCAGTGCCGCTGTTACCTTCCGGGACGGCGACCCTGGCGATACTGACGATCGGCGGATCAGCGGTCGCAACATAGTCCACCAGTCGCCCGCCGAGCACGACGTCATTCAAAACGACGCCATTCGAACCGAGCGAGGCGTCCACGATCAGCGGGTATCTCGGCGTGAGGATGCTCGTGTACACCAGTCGGCGATTGTGGAAGTAGCGCACCAGGCCGCCTTCGACCGCGACGCGAAAGCGGGCCCCCGCGATGTAGGTGCCGACGCTGCCGATCGACACACCGTTTTCGATGACGTAAACGGTCGTGCCGTCGAACCCGAACGAATAGTCGATGTCGTTCGGATCGACGCTGGCATCGTCGCGACTCAACCCGATCTGCCTGTACGTGCCGGTCTCCGAGGCCGTGAACTCGACAAACCCATCACCGGATGCGAGCGCTTTGGTCGACGATGCTCCAGCGGTCCATTCAATATTGGTGACCGTCTCGAGCCGCCCTGGTGATGCTTGTAAATCTTGAACGTTCGTCCACATCACCCTCTCGGTAGCGCCGCGGATCACCGCCGCAGCGATCGTCGCACTGCCCGAGACGAGGGCATGAGCACGAACGGGATATTGCGGGGCGGTGCCGCTCGTGTACAGCAGGACTCCGTTGTGGTAATAGCGGACAACGCCAGACTCGATTGACACACGGAAGCGTTGACCTGCGGCGTAGGTTCCGAAGGATCCTCTTAACACGCCGTTCTCCACGATGGCGATGGCGCCGTCGCTGTTCAACCTGATGGCGAAATCGATGTCTGCTTCGGAGATTGGCGAATCAATCAGCCCCAAGCCGACCGTCAGCGTGTCAGCGACGCTGTCGACGCCGAAATCGACAAACCCGTCTGCGATCGCAATGCTTTGTGCGGAGGACCTGCTTGATGAAGACCCCATCCAGTCCACGTTTTCCGCCAGGCGGCCCCCGATGAACGTGCCGCCGACCGTGGCGCCGGACGAATGAAGGGCGGCGTGTATCCAGAGGGGATATGACGGCGCTACACTACTCGTGTAGAACACGACACCGTCGCGACGATAACGAACGACGCCCGCCTCCACTGCCACGTCGAACCGATTGCCCGGAATGCTGGCGCCGAAGCTGCCCCGCAGGACGCCTGATTCATACACCTGCACCTCACCCCCCGCGGTTACGCCGACGGCGAAATCGATGTTTCCATACGCGGTGAGCGTGTCTTCTTGTCCCAAGCCAAGAACGTAGGTCGAACTCGTATCGATGGAGGTGAACTCAACGAACCCATCTCCCGACACGATCGCTTTGGTCGATAAGGCCCCGGCAGTCCAGCCATCCCCCGCCGCTCTGGTGAGCGTGTTGTTATTGGCGGTTGCATCCGTTACGCCAGTCCAGGTCACTTGCTCGACTGCCGGCCGCGAAATGTGGATATCGTCAATCTCGATCGCCGCCTGCACCGCATTGGTACCCGTGGGATCGGCCGGGACCGGGATGATCACGAACCCGATGTTTTCGGCATTAGTGAGCGCGTCCTCGATCGGCAGGCATCCGTAGCTGCCCTGCGTATCCGTCTGAGCGCCAAGACATCTCCAGTCACCCTCGTGCGGAGTGAGCGTC